>NZ_JBSNCE010000002.1:0-355887 GCF_053764755.1 Rhodococcus sp. 2H158 | reverse complement strand
ACGAACGCATCGAGACGTTCACCGACATCGGTCAGGGCTGCGGCATCCACCCGGTTATCGTCTCGAACACCACGCCGAATCTCGAGTCCCCACAACAAGAAGTGGTGAACCTAACAAAGTCCTACTAGTCGACTTCCTGTTGGACGGTGGAGACTCCGACGGCGACGGCGACGGCGACGGCGACGCGGACGAGGTGATCGACGGCCGCGGCTGCCTCGTCGGTGCGGTGCGGGCCCTTGCACGTGCGTACGACCGAGGACCCGGCCCGCGCGCCGGCCATCGCCCCGCGCCAGGTGGATCCGCGGGAACCGCCCCACGCAAGCGGCTCGGCGCCACGCTCGGTGCCTACCTGGGCAGGGTCACAGAAACCTGCCAATGCGGCAGTGCGCCGAGCCTACCCACGCGATCGGCAACGGCACCGACCTCGAGCCGAAACCGTTGGCCCTCGAGAGGTTTCGGCACGCGCACACCGCGGAATGCCGGGAGCACCCACCTCATCGCGACCGCCCGTGGTGATGCACGGGGGCAGGGACAGCTGTCGCCCCCAGGCCGTCGATGGCGGTGTCACCTGTCTGCTCCTCCGGGTCCGCGGTCGCACCCAACCAGCCTCGGACGGGTGAACGATCCGCCGCCCACCCCGGTCCAGGGCTATGTGGGTGGGAAGACAGGTATCCCTCCGGGTCGTTCGGCCGATGCCCTCGGGCCCCACGGCGGGCAACCATATGACCTCACACATACCGCGCAGGCCGGGTCCCCTGGCGGCTCCGACACCGTTCGTCGTCGCCCTTCGGAATGGACCCGTCGCGTGGACTGCACGGAAAGGGGCCCGCACCGATGACGGCAGAATCGTCCAGCTGGGGGGACTATGTCACGGCGGCGTTCTCCCGCGATTTCGTCGCCGAGGGATTCGACTACGACACCGTCGAACAGATCCATCGCGGCGTCTTCGACGAGTGGCGGGTTGCGCTGGCCCGCTCGGGTCTGTTCACCAACCGCGCCGTCGCCGAGGCGGTGCGCTGCTGGCAGAACAATCCCTCCTCCCTGTTGGACGCCCTGCTCGCGGGCGCGGACGAGATGACCGTCAAGCGCTACCGGACCGCGTGGAACGCACTGGACCGAACTGCACACGACGGCTCCGTCCGGGCCGCGGCCCGGTACGCATGAGCGCTCCCCGCGGCAGAGCGGTCTGCAGCACGCCCCACGCCGCGAGCGGACCCCCCGGCCGGCGAGACCGCCATGCTCCGAAACAGTACGTCCGGTCTCGCTGGGCGCCGACCGGGCAGATGCCGCGATCGTCCCGGCAGTCGTTCTCGGTGCGTGCGCCCCCGGACCGGCACCGTGTCCAGACCCCGACGTCGGCACCGCCGGTGTGCCGACGCCTCAGGAGATATGTGCACGCCGAGTCGGACTCCACCTCGGCAGCGTGCATAGTCCCCCGGCCCACGCGTGCCCGACCCGTCCGGGGGCGCAAGAACGAACTGATGTGAGGACCCTCGTGACGACCACCCCACCGTTGGAACCCGGTGATCTCGACGAATGCGCTACGCATGACACGCAAGGAGTTCCCCACCGGCCGGCCACGGTGCACCGGCGGCACTTCCCCGGAGCCAGCGTGCAGGCGCAACTGCTGGCGCGATCGCTCCAGCTGACTCTGCGCCCGGTGCTCTCCCTGTGGGCGCGCGCGTCCGGACTGCCGTGGCCGACCAACCTGATCGAATCCGTCGGAAACCTGCTGCCGCCGATCGAGGGCACCCGGTGCCGACCCGCGACGCTGCCGCACTGCGGCGCGCTCTGGGTCCAGGCCCGGGACGTCGGTGCCGACCGTGTCGTCCTCTACCTGCACGGCGGGGCGTTTCTGTGCTGTGGCCTGCGCACGCACCGGCGTCTCGTCTCCCGCCTCTCCGCCGAGGCACAGGCACCGGTGCTGATGGTCGACTACCGGATGCTGCCCACCCATACGATCGACGACGCCGTCGACGACAGCATCGACGGGTACCGTCTGCTCCTGGCCACCGGCTACCGGCCCGAGCAGATCGTGATCGCCGGCGACTCCGCCGGCGGCTACCTGTCGTTCATGGTGCCGCTGCGGCTCCGTGACGAGGGCCTGCCCGCACCCGCAGCCGTCGTGGCGCTCTCCCCGCTGACCGAGTTGGATCCGGCCCGCAAACTGGCACACCCCAACGCGGACCGGTGCGCCCTCCTACCCGCCACCGCCGCGGCGGAACTGTCCCGACTCGCCCGGCGCCTCGAGGCCCACCGGGCGACCGGCCCCCACACCCGGGCCCGGCTGTGCCCGATCGAGCACGATCTGCGCGGCATGCCCCCGACACTGATCCAGGTAGGGTCGGACGAGCTGCTGCTGCCGGACGCCGAAACCATGGCACACCGGCTCGCCGCGGCCGGCAGCTACTGCGAGCTGCAGATCTGGGACCGCCAGGTGCACGTGTTCCAGGCCGCGGCCGATCTGCTGCCCGAATCCCGGCGGGCCATCGCCGAGATCGGCCACTTCATCCGGTCCATGGTTCCGGCCCGGGCACCCGGTGCGGTACGCCCCGAGAAGACACCGGGATACCCTGCGTAGCATCCGGTTTCGGACCCTGAGTGGGACCCATGCCCGCCGACTCACCGACCGATTCCGGCGTGACGAGTTCCGGGGTGGCGACATACCTCAGCGTGGGTGGCCCGACCGTCGGTGCCGGGGGAGGTAGGCCCGGTTCGTGATCTACCCGCATCACCGAACCAGGTAGGTGTATGGGCCGATCGGCCGTTGTCCGCCTCGTTCGTGACCGGAATGTTATGGAGTGTTCCGTCCGAGCGGCACCTCCATCCCTCGGACATCGCATGACACGAAGGACTCCATTTCATGGCCAAGCACAGAGTGCGTCGGGGCAACCGCCTGCAGGTCTCGACCAAAGGACTGCTGATCGCCGGGGGTGTGACGGTGGCAGCATGCCTGCTTCCGGCGTCACCTGCCGCAGCGGAGCCGATCACGATCCCCGGGATCGGGACGTTCGACATCCCCCAGGCACCGGCGCTTCCTCCGGTGCCTACCCCTGCACCTCTCCCGGTTCCCCACCCTGCGCCCCTCCCCGACACGGCACCCGCACTTCCACCGTCGCCGTCGCCGTCGCCGTCGACCCACGGTGTGCGGGCGCTCGCCGCGGCCGAGTCGAAGATCGGCTCACCGTACGTCTGGGGTGCGGCGGGGCCGGATGCGTTCGATTGCTCGGGCCTGGTCCAGTGGGCGTACCAGCAGGTCGGCGTCGGCGTGCCGCGCACCACCTACGACCAGCTCGACGGGGGACAACCGGTGGATCGGGCACACCTGCAGCCCGGCGATCTCGTCTTGTTCAACGGAGCGCAGCATGTCGGGCTCTACGCTGGGAACGGCACGGTCGTCCACGCCCCCACCGCCGGGCAGTCGGTGAAACAGGCGCCACTGGGCTCGATGCCGTTCTACGCGGCCCGCCGGTACTAGGCTCGGCCGCCCCGGGGTGCCTGTCGAGAATCAGCCGGTACAAGGAGGTACACAGGGCCCGGGCCCGACGAAACTCCGATCCAGTTCACGGCCCGTGAGCCATGATCTCAGGTGCAGAGGCGATCGCCGGGTGTACCCGAACGCCGTGGTGGGTCGGCGTGTGCGGCCGCGGTGGCGATCGGTGGCGCATCGAAGACCAGCGATGAGGCCTGGGGTGAGCCGGTCCCCCAGTCCACGATCCAGCGGGACTACGCGTCGATCCGCGCCTTGCGCCGGACCTTCCCTCCCGCGGGGGCGCTCGGGGATATCGGTACTGCGCTCGTTCGGTGGGAAGTCGCACTCGACGGGATCCGCCAAGCACGCGCGTGCCTCTTGGGAACATCCCGGCCTCGAAACCTGGAATACCCTGACTGTTAATGTTTTTCGTCATTGCGTGCATGTGTTCGCCTCCCGATCGCGATGCCCCCTCCCGATCGTCGGTTCCGTGCGCCCCGGCCGATGCCGATACCGTGTCCGGTCACGGCCGAGACCACCGGGCACCGCCCGGGGGCCTGCCGGCATCCTCGACGAGGGTGCAGCCGTCCGCGTGGTGCAGAGCTCTTCGTCGCGCCCCTTCGATGCGATGCACGGCGTCTCGGACGGCGCGGATGCCATCGAGGCGATGCCGGGACGTCGGCGCAGTCGGTACGAGCGTGGCGGCGTCACCGAGAACACGTCGCCGACGGGACGCCCAGATCGCGAACAACCCCGGCTGTCAGCCTCTCGTCGGCATCACGCCCGAGACGGCTGCCCTTTCCGGACGCGTGCATCATGCTGTGCCGGAGGGAAATTGCTGTCCACCAGCGGGCGATGACGAGGCGCTGTCCGACCCAGGTCCGGCCCTACGTCACGAAACAGGGACGGCAACGACACAAGCTTCGGCGAGGAGTTGACCCCTTCATGTCTCCTCCCAGTACTGCTTTTCAGCAATGTTTTTCAGGTTCAGGCAGGAGCGGAGGTCACTCGGGGTCGCGGGGTACGAAGATCGGGAATCGCTCGCCTGGCTGCGTGGACCGGAACCGCACCCGTACCGGCCGCTCGGAGGGCACCGGAACATCGCCGTCGATCCATGAATAGACCCAGGGGCCCTCGTCGAGTGCGACGATGGCGATGATCGACGGGCAGGGCGCGCCGCACACCGGGTCGGGGGTGCGATCGACGACCCGGCACGAGACGATCACTCCCGCGCCGGCCGAGGAGATGGGCTCGAGAGTGCCGGCGCCGCACGAGGGACAGCGCCCGGTCAGGGGTGCGAGCAACGCGGCGCAACCCCGGCACTTCCAGATGACGAGCCGGCCGAATCGCGTGGTCTCGCACCCGCGACGGGCGAGACCGGCGCTCACGACGCCACCTCGGTGGGGAGCCGGTCCAAGGCGGTGCGCATCGTGTGACCGAAACACTCCGGGTCGGTGATCGGCCACCCGTGTCCTCCCGCGACGGTGAACACCGGCGGTCCCCCCAGGCAGGCGCCGAGCGATTCGACACTCGCACGCGATATCAGGCGGTCGCCCCGGCTCCACACCAGCGCTACCGGTAGACGTCGTTGCGCGAGCCGGTGCAGCTCAGCGGTCAGGTCCCCACCCCGGGCGGTGGGGTCGGTGCGCCCTACACTTGCCGGATCCCCGACGTCGTGACGACTGGTAATGGTGGGACGAGGCCACGTGGTCGGGGCGAGCATCCGCAGCGACAGCGCGTCCCCCAGCGCCGCAGCGCCCCGCTCCCACAGGGGTCCGTCACCGAGCGGGGGCGTCGCACCATTGACGTCCGGCCGCGCCCCTGCCCCGACGGAGTTGACGAGAACCAGTCGCGCCACCTGATCAGGAAGATCATGGGCGGCCCGGATCGCCAGCGCCCCGCCGAACGAATGCCCGACCAAGGTCACCGGACCGAGCCCGGCAGCGCCGAGGAACCGACCGAGCCAGGCGGCGCAGTCCGCCACGGTCCGCTCATCGAGTGGACGGTCCGGCACTCCCGAAAACCCCGGGATCGCCGGGGCATAGACCCGACAGCTCCGGGCAAGCCGGGCCAAGGCGTGACGGTAGATCCAGGGCGTCAAACCCCATCCGGGAACGAAGACCGCCGGGGATCCTCGTCCGAGAACGCCGCACACCTCCACCCGGGCGTCGACGCGAACAGTGGACCAGTGTATGGCTGTGTGGTGACCGTCGGCTCGGGTCACCGGAGATCGGTGTCGGTAGGGCATCGGATGGACCTTCGGTCGATCTGGTGAGACATGTCACACCATGTCCCGCCTATCGCGGCCAGGCAACGGCCGTAGTACCTAGCGGCATACCTGTTTTCTTCAGAGGAAGGAAACTGGTCGGTACGAAACGAAGGGCGACGGCCGCACTCCGGCATACCTTTTCGCACCGCCCGATCGTCACTAGGGGCGGAGTCATCGGACTCCGTGTCCGCCAAGTATCGATTGCCGCGGCATGACCAACACCGAAAGCGATTATTTCACAGCACTATTCTGTGTCGATTGCATCCATTCACGACCGTGAGGTGTAAAGCTGACCGTCGAATGCTTCAGAGGTCACCGCTCACACATCCCTTGCGCGGCACAGTCCGGTGCATACCGATCGGTCCTCACAAGAGCTAGGAAGCGGGGTGTCTTGGACTGTCAGGTACTACCGGTCCGCCCATGCAACGCCCCTGCGCGTTCCGCGACTTCCTCGAGACTGTGCGAGCACTCCGACCCGGGAAGAAGTTGTATGTGGTGATCGACGACTTCAGTTCGCGGCCCCGCGCTCCTTCGCGCTGGACGGACCTGTTCACCGCGGCCATGCCGGACCACACGCCGCCATCGCTCCTACACGCGCTGGCGAGACCCCGCGCCGACCTGAAGACGAATTGTCCCCGCCTCAACGATCCTGGACCGTGTAGCCGCATTACTCAGTCAAGGTTTGCCCGACATGCCACTTAGTCGTGCGTCTGCTCGGTGACCCAAGCCGCGACCTGGGCCCGGGAGGTGAATCCGAGTTTGGCCAGGATGTGCTCCACATGGCCTTGTGCCGTGCGAGGGGAGATCACCAGGCGACGGGCGATGGCCTGATTCGTCAGGCCTTCGCCGATCAGGTCGGCGACTTGGCGTTCCCTCTTGGTCAGTCGCGCCGACGCCTCGGTGCCGGGCGGGGAGTCGGCCGGCGGGTGCTCGCGCAGGGCGTAGGCGATGGCCGCGTCGAAGCCGAATTGCTCACCTTGGCGGTATGCCGCGCTGAAGGCGTTGCCCCCGAGCTTCTGCCGGGTTTTCTGGGCACATTCTTCGTGGTAAGCAACCAGATGGGAGTGAATGATCGGGGAACTGCCGATCGCCTGCGCCAACCCGTCCGCAGCTCCCATCAGAACTGCAGCCCGACGTGCATCGCGTTGGTCGACGCTGATCCAGGCCAGCGCCTCGAGGGAGGCTGCAACGACGTGGGGACTGCGCACCTGCCGGGACAGCTCCAGTGATTCCTCGAGAAACTGCGCCGAACGACGTGCATTACCCTGCTGCCACAGGATAATTCCCAAGGCCCACAGCGCATACGATCGATGCACCGTCTCGCCGTGCGTTTTCGTGATCGCGAGGACCCGCTCATGGCATTCGAGTGCCTCCTCTCTCAGGCCGGACAGTTCATAGGCCGTCCCCAGTGCGGTCAGCGCAGTCACCTCGAGCGTCCGATCGCCGCGTTCACTGAACTGTGCAAGTGCGGATTCGAGGTGAGAACGGGCATGTTCGAAATCACCGCTGAGGAGTCCGAGCCTTCCGTCGGCGAAGGACACGAACGCGCGCGCCAGGGGGTCGGTGGTCTGCGCAGCGAGCGTGTGTCCTTGCTCGACGAGTGTGGTCCCGGCATGGATGTCGCCTTGGACGTTGGCCATTACGCTGGCACAGTAGAGCGCCTTGGCCCGTTCGAGGGTAGGTGGGCCGTCCTGGCGGGCGAGCAGTTGGTCGTACCAGCGCCGCCCCTCGTGATAGAGGCTCTGAGAGATCCAGAACGAGAACAGTGCGGCGGCGATACGCAGTCCGGCGGCAGGATCGTCGGCGATGCTGAATTCGAGGGCTTCGCGCAGGTTCGGTTGTTCCCGCTTCAGGCGGGCGATCCAGTCGAGCTGGCGGGCGCTGATCCACTCGGCCTCCGCGGCGCGCGCCAACGCCTCGTACCAGTCCCGGTGCCGGCGACGCACGACCAGGTCCTCGCCAGTCTGCTCGAGCTTCTCGTAGCCGTAGTCCCGGAGGGTCTCGAGCATCCGGAACCGCACCACCGACCCGGCCTCCTCCCGGACCAGGATCGACTTCTCCACCAGGGAGGTCAGCGTGTCCAGCACCTCGCCGGGGGCCAGACCCACACCACACACCTGCTCCGCGGCGTCGAGGTCGAAGCTGCCCGCGAACACCGCCACCCGACCCCACACCCGTTGCTCGACGGCGGTGCACAACTCGAAACTCCAGTCGATACACCACCGCAGCGTCTGCTGCCGCGTCGGCGCACCCCGGCTGCCGCGGGTGAGCAGGGTGTAGCGGTCGGTGAGTCGGTCGAGGATCTGTTCCGGCGAGAGCGCCCGCAGCCGGGCCGCGGCCAACTCGATCGGCAGCGGCAACCCGTCGAGCCGGTGGCAGATCCGCGCCACCGTCGCCGCGTTGTCCTCGGTGAGCACGAAACCGGGAACGGCGGCCGCGGCGCGGTCGGCGAACATTTTCACCGCATCGTATCGGGGCAACTCCCGCATCGAGGGCGGCTGCTGTGGATCCGGGACCGTCAGCGGCGGGACAGCGAGCACCGCCTCCCCGCCGACGGCAACGGGTTCGCGGCTGGTGGCCAGGATCCGCAGCCGAGGACACGTTCGCAGCAGGAGGTCGGCGAGGTCGGCGACCGCGTCGATCACGTGCTCGCAGTTGTCGAGCACCACCAGCACCTGCCGCACGGCGAGGAACTCGAGCAGCACTTCCTGCACCGGCCTGCCCGACTGGTCCCGCAGCCCCACCGCCGCAGCCACCGCCTCGAGCAGCGACGCGCGGTCGTGCAGCTCCCCGAGCTCGACCAGCCGCACCCCGTCGGCGTAGTCGCGCTGCACCGCCGCCGCCACCCGCATCGCCAGGCGGGTCTTGCCGACCCCGCCGATCCCGGTCAACGTCACCAGCCGGGAGCCGGCCAGCAGGTTCTTCGCCTCGGTGAGCTCGTGGCGGCGGCCGACGAAACTGGTCAGCTCCAGGGGAAGACTGCCCGTTGCGCCCGGTATGGCGGGTGCCGGGATCCGGCGCCGGCCGCTCGGCCCCGGCCCGAGGCCCCCGACCTCCGCGTCCTCCCCGGCCTCCGCGTCCTCCCCGGCCTCGACGTCCTCGGCGTCGGCGTCGGCGCGCAGGGCCATCTCGTCGACCGGGAGGTCGTGGGTGCGTTGCAGGGCGCGCAGTTCCTCGCCGAAGGCGGCGGCGGTGCCCGGACGTCGACCGGGCTGGCGGGCCATCGCCCGGGCGATGGTGTCGGCCACGTCGTCGGGGATCCCGTGCTCGCGCAGGTCCGGCACCGGTTGCGTGGTGATCCGCAGGAACTGCGCGACCACCTGCTCCCCGCTGCGGCGTTCGAACGCGGCATGGCCGGTCAGCGCGCTGAACACGGTGGCGCCCAGACCGTAGATGTCGGCGGCCGCACTCGGCGGCTCCCCGCCTAACACCTCGGGCGCGGTGTAGGCGGGCGATCCGGTGACGGCGCCGGTGGCGGTCTCGAAACCGCCGGCGATGTGCGCGATACCGAAGTCGGCCAGGTGCGGTTCGCCGTACTCGGTGAGCAAGACGTTTGCGGGCTTGACGTCGCGGTGCAGGATGCCGAGCCGGTGCGCGGTCTCGAGTGCACCGGCCATCTTCACCCCGAGCCGCAGTGCCTGATCCAGCGGCAGCGGCCCGTGCCGGTGGATCCGCGCGTCGAGAGAATCCTGCGGGTGGTACGGCATCACGAGGTAGGGCCGGCCGCTGGCGGTGGCGCCGACCTGCAGGATGTTGACGATGTTCGGGTGCCCGGTCAGCCGCCCCATCGCCCGCTGCTCCCGGAGGAACCGCGCCCGGTTCTCCTCGTCGAGGTCGACGGTGAGCACCTTCACCGCCACCGTGCGATCCAGCTCCGCCTGGGCGCAACGGTAGACCACCCCGAACCCGCCGCGGCCGATCTCCCGGACCTCGTCGAACCCGGCATCGGCCAACTCCGCGGCCGGTGGCGGCGGATACCGCTGCTTATCGAACCGATCCCGGTCACCCATCGGTACGAGCTACTCACTCCGTCGACTCGCTACTCCCGTGCACCGGTCCCGACGGCACAACCAGCGCACGTTCCTCCATGACCCCACCTCGTGAGGCGTGGCCTCAGGATATCGCCGTATGCGGTCGACGTGGCCTTCGACCGCTCCGGAACTGCAAGACGAGACTCAGCCCGTTGCGGACACCCGGTGCAGCTGCGGCAGTCATCCGCTTCGACCGACGCCATCCAAGTGCACCACGTTCTCGCCGAGGCCGTGGGTGAGCATCTCGGCGGCGGCGGTGACCTGGGCGACGGTGACCTCGAGATGCCGGCAGCCGGCGAGGACCTGTTCGAGCCCGATCTGCTCGTCGGCGGTCAGGTCATCGGGGCGCAGTCTCGAAGAACACGATCCGCCGGACCTTCGGCACCGACCTTCCGAGCGGGGCACTCCGACCTTACGTCGTAGCCGTAGGTGGTCGCGGACGGTGGTGCAGCTCCTGCAGTACCCCAATGCCCGCAGTTCCTCGTAGACAGCGGAAGTGGAGTCTTATCCGTAGTCGAACCCAGGCATGGAGATATCCGGCGAACTCGTTCCGCAGACTGGGACGGCCGGCACGGCGACGACGAAGCGGAATCCACGAGTGACCACTCATATTCGTCGATGAGCGCGACATGATGGGTGTCCATCTGGGGGTGCCGATCTTCGTAGACGCCGATCGCGCTCTCGTAGTCGGTGCCCAGCGCTGATGCACTTTCCCTCGATCGGTGTGGGCCCACCGATCGGGGCAGGCAAACAAGACATAGACCCCGATCCGGCGGTCAGGCACTGGCGCTGGACCTGCCGTCCGCCCCGACCCGATACTGGACGATTACGCCCTCCCCGGGAGGCCGAGCAACGGCCAGCACCAGCACCGTCACCCCTCCGCGGCCGCGGCGCTTCCGGCCGACCCGACGCCGGCTGCGTCGGCTCGAACCCGCCACCCTCCGTCACACCGCCACCGTAATCCCCACGACGTTCGGGGGCGGTGCCGACCGCCCGTCGGTACGGCCGATGGTGGGTAGTAGGGGCGACGGTGAGCGCGACGTAGTTGATGTAGTGGCCGGCCTTGTCCGCCACTCGTCAGGAGCGATGCCGAGGCGCTCAGCGAGACCGGGGCGGAATCCCTCCAACAGCACGTCACAGCGATCTACCAACTCCAAGATCCGAGCGCGGTCGTCGGAGTCTTTCAGGTTGACAGACCCGCCCCCTTCGGAAACGACGCCTACCGGCATCGAGGTTAGAAATAGACATCCTGCAACTGGTGAATCGATCCGGCGTCTCCCTCGAGTTCGACGACAGACCCATCCCTCAGGACGTACAACCGATCACAAACACTCGAAAGCGTCTGGATATTCTGATCGACGACAAGCACACCCTCGCCGTTTTCGCGGGCCAGGGCCGACAACACCTGTAGCGCTTCGCTTGTCGCCTTGGGCGATAGCCCCAGACTGAGTTCGTCCACCATCAGAATGGAAGGTTCGGCGGCAAGTCCCCGGGCTATCGCCAGCATCTGTTGTTGACCGCCGCTCAATAGCCCTGCGGGGCGATCCAACAGGGGTCTGAGTCCCGGGAACCGGTCCAAAATCTGGTCTAGGTCCTCATTCGTCAATCTGTGGCCGACCGCCAAGGCGCCGACCTGCAGATTGGCCAGCGCAGAAAGCGATCCGACTACGCCCCGGCCCTCGGGTACGTGGATCAACCCAGATCTGGCCGCCGCCACTGGCGACGAAGGAACCGGCGTCGAGTCCATGGTGACAAGACCGTCTCCGCGGGGGATCACTCCGGACAGTGCGCGTAGTAGCGTCGTCTTTCCCGCGCCGTTCCTGCCTGTAAGGCCGACGAGTTCTCCGCGGGAGACATGCAGGGAAACCTTGTCGAGAACGCGCGTGGGTCCGTATCCGACTGTCAGGTCGGTAACCACCAAGCCTTGTGACGACAGATTCACGCTGAGCGATTCCGCCTGAGGGTTCGTCGAGGAAGATTGGGCGCCACCTGACTCAGCCCCGCGGACCGCGGTTGACTGGACTGGGTTGGAGTCCGATTCACGCTCCGGGTCCGGCAGTTCGACGGGCTTGCCGACGAAGGCTTCCAGTACCCGCTCGTCGCGTGTGACGTGATTTGGTTCTCCGGAGGCCAAAACCTCCCCGCCGTCCAGTACCATGACGGTATCGGCTACTCGCCGCACGAACGCAATATGGTGGGCGACGAGTAGAATCGTGACTCTCCCACTGCTGCGTAGTTTTCGAATCGCATTCTCCACACAGTGGATCTCATGTTCACCCAGTCCGGCTGTGGGTTCGTCGAGCAACAAGACCTTCGGCTCCGACACAAAGGACCTGGCCAGGTCGACCAGTTTCCTGTCAGCCAGAGAGATTTCATCTGCCCTCTTGTTCCACACAGACTCGGACACGCCGACGAGAAACAAGGCCTCCTCGCACCTGGTTCGAATATCGGCATCCGTTTTTCGGCCAAGCGTCGGGCGCAACAGATCCACCAGCAGCCAGCGACGGTGCTGATGCAAAAGACCTAGGGCAACGTTCTCTACCGCGGACAAGTCATCAACGAGCGAGGGATTCTGAAAGGTGCGTCCGACTCCCGACGCACGGATTTCTGGTGGCGACATCGTGGTGGTTTCGCGACCGTTGATCCTGATCTCGCCACTTGTCGGTCGGAGCAGGCCGGTGACCGTGTTGATCAACGTTGTCTTACCGGCACCGTTTGGACCGATCAGAGCATGGATCCGACCGTGCCCTACCGCGAGATCGACTCCATGAAGTACCTGCGCCCCATCAAAAGCGACACCAACGCCGGCAAGCTCGATCGCGGCGACCTCGGTCCTTGCAGTCGCGGTATCTTCCGCAGAATTCTGGCCCCTGCCCAGCGCCGTACGATCGAGATCCTGGGATGAGGGCTCGCCGGCGTCAGCGCTATCGAGATCGCCGGTCATGTCCACCGCAGTGCCGGAACGCTCGGGTGCTCGCCGCGCGACAGTGCCTTCCCCCCACAAGTGAACTCCACCACTCCACTTCGACAGCGCACCCAGAATCCCTGCCGGAGCCAGCACGACAAAGACAAGGAAGGTGATGCTTGCGTATAGGGCCTGGTTCTCAGGAGCGCCGTGAAACACGGCAGGCAACACTGCGAAGAACAGCCCACCGAGCAATGGGCCCGACAAGGTTCCTTGCCCACCCACGACAACCATCGCGACCAGCGTGATGGACGCCGCCACCCCGAACGAATCTGGGGTGATCACCGTAAGCCCTTGGGAGATCACAATTCCTGCCAACGCTGCACCGAGTCCTGTAAAGACAAACGCGGTCCATTTAGCGTGCTTGACCCTGACTCCCAGCAAGGAAGCAACCTGCTCGCTCGAGCGTATCAACCGTAGCTCGTGCCCGCGCCTTCCACTGCCGAAATTTGAGGAGGTGAAGAGAACGACCGCCAAGAAGCAGAGCGCAAGAAAATACAGCCCAGCGCCATTTCCGAGGTCGACGCCGAGAACGAGGAGCTCCGGAACCAGCAGACCAGACTGACTACCCGTAAGACTGACGAACGCACTCGACTGTAGGCCGGCCGCCACGACAAACGCCAGAAAGAACGTGGCCACTGCCGAACCGAAATGAGAAAGTTGAACCACTGCCAGCGCAATGATCCCGCACGCAACCAGGGTGACGCCCAGGCAGACAACGAGCGCCGGAAACGGAGACATCCCCGCGGTCCTCGCGACTGTCCAGGTATACGCGGCAACGGCGACCAAGGCGCCATGGCCGAACGAGATCTCGCCGAGGTGCCCCTGCCACAGGTTCATCCCGACGGCCACGGTGCCCCATGCTATACCGAGTATAAGAATGTACTGCCACGAGGGGTCACGAACGATCATCCCGAGGGATGCAAGCGCTACGAGTGTCGCGGACAGGCCCCAGTACCGATAAGGGGACCTTCGCTGCTGTCGCGGTATCGAGTGCTCAAACACGATGTACGCTCCGCTCTCCGAAAACTCCCTGGGGACGAATGACCAGGACGGTGATGAGTGCCACGAAGATGACGAGGTTGGCCGCGTCGGGCCCAAAGTAGGTTGCCACTACATTACTGACGATACCTGCGCTGACGCCGCCGATGACCGCCCCGGTCAGGCTCGTGAGCCCGAAAGCGATCGCTGCCGTAAAGGCATAGAGCAAGTAGCCCTCGAGCATGAATGTCGAGACGTAGGCGTGGTTGGCAGCTATGAGGCTTACGATTGCGGCCAAGAAGCTGCTGATCCCCCAGGCTATCGCACACAATCGGTCGCTCCGGACGCCGAGCAACCTGACCGTTTCGCGGGATTCTGCCACCGCGCGAAGCAGCAGACCAGCGCCGGAGAATCTGAAGAAGAGGCTGAAGCCACCGAGGAGAATCGCTGCCACGGCGACCGTTTCCATCAGGGAATAGTCGATGCGAACCCCAAGAATGCCGAAGCTGCCGGAGGTCACAAGCTGTGGAAACTGAAATGGTTGGCCGACTCCCTTGAATCGGTCTATGAATGCGGCGAGTACGAGCGACAGGGCCAGCGTTCTGATGATCACATTCGTCTTGTCCGCCCTCGGCTTGGGACGGATGACGGCGTAGAAGGTGACCACGCCCAAGACTGTGCTGGACAACAGCCCCATCACGACGGCCACGACAAGGGAGGCGCCGAACTCGACCATTACAGTCAAGGCGACGAAGACAGCTGCCGTGCCCATCATTCCCTGGGCGAAATTTACTGTCGCGGTTGTCTTGAAAAGCACAACCATCGCAAACGACATCAGGCCGTACAGCATGCCGACAGTGACGCCGCTCAGAACCGTCTCCAAGAACAGACTCATGACACCTCCAGGGGCTATCGGGTAAGCATCACTGCAGAACCGGTACGCTGACCGATTCGACTGCCTCGTACACACCGTCCTTGACAGTGACCGCCGGCAATGACGTCAGGCCCATGTGCGAATCTCGAGAGAACGTTACGGGCGGGATGAGAGGACTGGTCTGATGGTCCCGCATGGAGGCAAACGCATCGGCCAGGCTCTCGCTGCTCGGGTTGGGTCCGGCCATCTCGAGTCCCGCGACCACCGTTTGCGCGATCGCGCACCCGAACGTGGTCACTGTGTCGACCTCCGCGCCGGGGTAGTACTTTTCGACCGCTTCCAGGCACTCGGCTGCGCTCGGGTCCGCAGGTGGCTTGGTAATTGCCAGGCTGAACAGTAGACCGTGCGCACTCGGGGGGGTCCCTTGCAAAAAGGTGTTACCAGGCAGCGAGCTCGTACCCAGGATCGCCTTCTTGGGCAGCATATTCTTACCAGAAAGGAAATTGACGATCTTGGTGGTTTCTGCGGGAGCGGAGGTGAACACCACATAATCCGGTCGCGCCTCGGCGAGTTGAAGGGCTACCGGCGTCACGTCGGCGCCGAAAGGCACGATTGCCGTGCCGAGAAATGCGCCGCCACCATCGCGCACGGCTGTCTCGACCTTCGCAAGAATGGCATCGTTCTGGTCGGATACCGTGCGGACGAGGAAGACGCTGCCGGCGCCTGTCTTCTGGAAGGCGGCGGACACCACAGCATGCGCCTGGTCGGGAAAGGTGGGGACCAGCGCGAAGGCCTGCGGCACCACCGTGTTCACAAACGACGGACTCGACTTCGCCGGGAAGAGGAGAGGAACGCCCGCTTTGTCCAGAACCGGGACAATTGCATCGATCGAGCCCGAGCCCGAGCCACCGACGATCGCTATATTTTTGTCTGTCAAGAGCTTTCGGACGTTTTGCACTGCGCGGGCCACATCGAGGCCGTCGTCGAGCAGTGTCAGTTCGATCTTCTTCCCGTTCACGCCCCCGGCGTCGTTGACTGCCCGAAAGATCGCCTGCTGGCCTTCACTCAGTGCCTTGCCGTACCCCCCGGCCGGCCCGCTGATTCCACTCGTCTCACCGAGTCTGATGACATCGCTTTGCGACTCGGCGTTACTGGCAGCACCGCAGCCGGCGAGCGTGAGGGCGACCGCAGCGGCAGTGAGCCCGCAAGTAAGTCTACTGACGTGAAAGCGTGTGCGCATTACATCACCTTTCGTATTACATTCCGGAGGAATGAGAAATGTGCTTGCGTTGGGTGACCCTCTAGCGCAATGCGCAGACGGGTGGACGGTTCGGCAGGCCGTAGTCACCGACCGGCGCGTGGACGAATGACCTCGGGCACCGATATTGAACTTCGGCGATTTACTCAGCCAGGTCGGGCTGCTCTCGCATGATTCGCGCGAGTATTGGCTGAAAATTGAACCAACCAGCACGCTGATCGTAGAGCGCGGCGACCTGCCGCGCAGTCCCGGCAGGAATCACGTCCGGTTTTCCGGCGGCTAGGGCGAGGAGCTGCGCCTGACAGGATCGTTCGAGGGAGATGAACCACCATGCGGCTTCGTCAACCGTTGCCCCGGCCGTAAGTATGCCGTGATTTTTGAGAATTGCAGCGCGATTCTCACCCAGACTTTCCGCGAGGGCACGACCTTCGTCGTCCTCCAGCACGACGCCATTGTACTGATCGAAAACGGAGTGCCTTTCGTAGAAGGCACACGCGTCCTGCGTGATAGGCTCCAACTTCCGGCCGAATGCGGACCAGGTTTTCCCATACAACGAGTGACTGTGGGCAACGCAGACCACATCAGGTCTCGCGTCGTGCACACTGGCATGTATCGTGATTGCTGCCGGATTGACGGGACCTACACCCTCGACCAATTGTCCGGTCCCATCGATAAGGCACAGGTCCGATGCGCGAATGTGGCCGAAGGACATCCCCCACGGGTTCACCCAGAGGTGGTCGGTGTGCTCGGGATCGCGGGCAGTGATATGTCCGGTAACTCCGTTGTCGAATCCGAACTTGCTGAAGACCCTGAACGCTGCGGCAAGGCGCACTTTCCTGTGATTTCGTTCTTCAGCGACAGACTGAAATGTCGGCGGATCCGGCAGGTCGAGAGTGTGCATCATTGACTGCTCCTGGAAGGGAGGAAGAGTGTCGCTTCCGATACTCGAGATCAGGAGTGGGCGATGCTCGAGGAATCGATCAGCGCCTGAGGAGGGAGAGGGTGCTGGTAGAGCGCACTCGCATTCCGGAAGCAGAGCTTCTCGACCGTGTCCCGAGGTAGCGACTTCATGTCCCGACTGAACAGGTCTTGCGACTCCGGCCACGAGGAGTCGGCATGCGGATAATCTGTCTCGACCATGACTCTGTCGGCGCCGATGATGTCGAGCATCCGGAACGCCGCCGGATCTTCGATGGACGTAAACCAAAAGTTGCGTCGCAGGATGTCGACCGGGTTCGGATCCGACGGGCTCCACGTCTTCGAACTGGCAGCCTGTCGGTAGGAACGAGTGAGTCGCTCGATGATCATCGGCACCCATGAGACGCCGGATTCGGAGAGTACGATCTTCAGACGCGGAAACCGCAGAGGGATCCGAGAGAAAATCCAATCGACCACTGCCTGGACGGAGTTCAACGGAAAAAGCGCAACCGTCACATCTGCAGGCGATGCCACGCTCGGTTGGCAAATCGACCCCGAGGACCCCACGTGCAGGTTGATCACGGTCTCGGTCTCTTCGCATGCACGAAAGAACGGATCCCAGTATTCGGAGTAGAGCGACGGAAGACCCAGCCCCTCGGGATTCTCCGAGAATGTCACCGATTGGAAGCCACGTTCCTTGTTGTTTCTCACCTCCGATGCCGCCACCTCCGGGTCGAGGAGCCAGGGCAATTGACAGGAGATGAATCGGTCCGGATAGGCACCGCACCATTCTTCGAGCATCCAGTCGTTGTACGCCCGGACGGAAGCCAGACCAACCTCCCGATCGCGCATCCCGCTCAACCGCTTCCCAGCAAACCCCCAGATGAATGACGGAAAGTTCAGAGATGCATACACCCCGTTGAGATCCATATCCTTTATCCGGGAATGAACATCCCACACCCCGGGGCGGAAATCTTCGTACTTTTGAGGTGCCAGACTCCACTCTTCGATCGGCCGACCGACCGCACCACACATCGTGAGACGCATGGGAACTCGGTCGCCATCGATGCGCCAATACGGTATGCCGTCCTGATCCGGGACGACCGACGGAACAAGATCGCGATACCGCGCACTTGTTCGGCTGGTGAAGATATCCGCCGGCTCGAGAACGTGATCGTCCACCGAGATGAGGGGACACCACAGCTCCCCAGGCTGCGGATCCGGAAGAAAAGTGGGCTCCGACCGCACCAGTTCCCTACCCTGACTTTCGACATCCGGGTTGTGAATATCGAGCGCCATTCATGACTCCATTCTGTCGACATGACGTTATGCACCGAAGAAGGTCTCGGATCCCCGAGGAACAACCGGACCGCGGTCGCGCTGCACCGCGCCGTCCACCTACGTGTCGGCTCGGACCGGCAGCGATGACGCCTGGCTCGCCGGCCGGCATCGCTCGGAGCTCTACCCACCCGAGTGGCGTAGGTGTGATATCGATCGCATTTTACCCTGCCGATTGGAAGGTACACGATGTCACGAAACCGGTCAACGAAATGGATCAGCGAATCCGCTGTCGCTCAACTGATTCCATCAGTTTATGAGCTCGCCCAGCGATATCTGCCCGTCCGGACGCGGTCGGCGAATCGGTTGCCCGCGCGGTGCGGAGGATCTCCCGCAGCCGGCGTTGATACCGGTCCACAGTCATCCCGAACGTGACAAACACCTCGTCCGGGGGCGCGCCCCCGAAGGGTGCCCAGTTCACCGCGAACTGAACGAGTTCTCGGTCCTCGCTGTTCATCCGACCCATCCTTGCGTTTTCGATCACCGGGCGAGTCCGCGCTCACCCGATCAGGTTGCCCTCCGGGTCAATGGCCCTGAGGTATTCGAGTTCCGCGGTGCACGGCGCCGCCAGCTGCTCGACGTCCGGCGCGAGCCGCACATCCCATCCGGTCACCGCGCGCACGCGGGCCAGCGCCTCGTCGGCCCCGGCGGCGACATCCTTGAACCACGCCGACAGCACGTACTCGCCGTCGCACTTACTCAGATGCCCGACGTCGGTGGCGATCACCGCGACATTCGCTCCGTGATAGCTGGTGAAGTCGGCCATGCCCACGAATTTTCGAGAGTCGGCCGCAACGACGGCGACCGTCGGAACCCGCGACGCAATGTCGGTGCTCCCCCCGCCACCGACAAGGAAGTGGCCGGACGGCGTGCGATTACTGTTGGCATTCCCATCGCTGTCGAGTACCCCGGCCGACAGCACCGCGATCGTGGTGTCCGGGGTGGCCGGCAGCAGCATGCCAAGCACCTCCAGCGCGCTGCTGAGGTGACGCGCGGTGGGGAGGTTGCGGGTGTTCGAGAGCGTCGCGTCGTGCGGTCTGGGGATATAGCCGAGCACCCCGCTCTCGAAGACCAGGTCGACGACATGCTCGTCGTCCAGCAGTGTCACCCGGCCCAGCGCAGCGGCGAGGTGCGACACGCCGGCGCCCGCCACCACGGTCCGGGTGCCGGACGCGCGCGCCAGGTTCGCCATTGCGCGGGCACCCGAGACGGCGAGGCGTTCGCCCAGGGTCACCGAGCCGGTTTCCGCGGGGATCTGTTCGGCATCGAGTTCGTCGATCCTCCAGGACTCGTCGAGGTCCATCGCGATCAGGTGCTCGATGCGCTCACGACCGAGTTCGCCGAGGTAGCGTGCGCGGGTCGGCACGTCGATCCAGCGCCGGCTGAACTCCTCCGCCTCTTCGAGGGTCCGCAGGCACCCCAGTTCGGCAAGAAACCG
Organism: Rhodococcus sp. 2H158; assembly: GCF_053764755.1. Lineage (NCBI taxonomy): Bacteria > Bacillati > Actinomycetota > Actinomycetes > Mycobacteriales > Nocardiaceae > Rhodococcus > Rhodococcus sp. 2H158. The sequence continues at coordinate 336,343 of NZ_JBSNCE010000002.1, read as the reverse complement.
GTAATCCTCGCCGTACCCGGCGGCGCCCTCTACCCGAATCGGGACCGGGGAAGCCGAGGGGTGCGCCCCGAACGGGACTTGCGCGACCCCGCGAACTCGGGCCGCAGGGACCCTCACGTGGCCCGCCCACCGCCGCAGATCGGCCGGCGACACGATGTGGTCTGCCGTCAGAATGACGCCCTTGCGCGCCGCATAGACGGTGTGGAGGTCTTCCGCGAACGGCGGGAACACCACGCCGTTGCCGTGCCAGTCCGCGACCGGGCAATGGATCAGCGCCACATCCGGACGCAGGGCCGGCATGACCGAGCAGTCCGACTCATCGAAGGGATTGACAATGTTGCGGACGGGCCGCGATCCGGGCACGACGGGCAGGTCCGTGCCATCCATCGTCGTCGCGGGCACGAACGGCCATCCGAGCGCGCCGGCGAGCACCCGCTGGATCAGCGCCAGGATGGACCACTCCTCGACGACGAGCGCGCCGTCCCGGATGGCCTGCGCCAGGATCGTGTTCGGCCGCACCGCCGGATACGTGGTGGCGGCGAACGCGGTGACGAGCCGATCCACTCCGCCGGAGGCGACGAGGAGGGCGACCTCCGCGCGCAGCGACGCGGAGATGACGGTCAGCCCGCGCAGTCGGCCCGATCTGACCTGCCGGAGCACCTCGAACAGCGACGCGTACGCGCGCGTCGAGAGCCACGGGAAATGGATCTGGTCTCCCGGCTCCACCACCTCACGCACGATCTCGTCGAGTGGCCGCACCCGGGCGGGTGCGGGCGCCGTCGCCCCTGCGTCGTACCGGAAGTCTCCCGCCGCGCCACGCGCGCGGCCGACCGCCGGAAATGTTATGGATTCCAAGATTATTCCCATCTGTAGGGGCGCGGCGGACTACAGGTCGAGGACCAGACGCGGGGACCTCGAGCGACCCACGCAGATCATCATCCGGTCACCGCATTCGCGCTCCCGGTCGGACAGCAGTAGGTCGTGGTGCTCGGGCTCGCCCTCGAGTACCCGCACCTCGCAGGCTCCGCAGAAGCCCTCCTCACAATCGGACAGGAAGTCCGGGACAGAGTCACGGACGACGTCGAGCAGAGTTCGCTCGGGCGGCACGTCCAACACCGCGCCGGTACGACGCAGTTCGACCTCGAACCCCGTGCCGGCGCTCTCAGCTGGGGCCGGCGTCTCACTGCACTGACTGCTCGACGACGCACCGAAGCGCTCAACATGCAGGGCGTCCGGCGCGAATCGGGAATCGACCCGCTCCTCGGTCGCCCGGATCAGCCCCTCGGGCCCACAGCAGTAGATGACGCAGTCGCCAGGGACCGCGGCGAGCACCGCGTCCAGATCGAGCATCCCGTGCGAGTCTTGTGGGACGACGTCGACGTTCCCCCCACCGATGCGGTCCAGTTCGTCGAGGAAGGCCATCGACGACCGGCTGCGCCCGCCGTAGACCAGTCGCCACGGCACCCCCCGGCGCCGCACCTCGCGGACCATCGCGAGCATCGGCGTGATGCCGATACCCCCGGCCACGAACAGGTAGGAGGGGGCGTCGACCAGGGGAAAGTGGTTGCGCGGTCCGCGCACCGACATCGTCCGGCCGACCAGCGCGCTGTCGTGGATCTCCCGTGAGCCGCCGCGGCCGTGCTCCTCGCGCAGCACCGCCACCGTGTAGGCAGCGCGGTCGTCGGGATCCCCGCACAGCGAGTACTGCCGCACCTTGCCCGAGGGCAGGATGAGGTCCAGGTGGGCACCGGGCGCCCACGCCGGCAGCTCGGAGCCGTTCGTATCGATCAGCCGGATCGAGACGACGCCCTCCGCCTCCCACGTCACCTGCTGCACCAACAGCTCGTACATCCGTTGCGGATCAGCGTCGAGGTCAGAGTGTGCCATGCCATGTCATCCGTTCGAATGTGTTCGTCGTTCATAATCCGAAAACCGCCAGGATCAGGGCGGTTACGGCGGCGCCGGACCGAACGCCCCCGGCGCCGCCGTGTCCGTCCGGGCGCGGGTCTATCCGAGGATCTGTCGATCGCTGATCTGCTGGGTCCAGGTGAACTCCAGCAGGCCTTCCATGCCCATCTCGCGCCCGTAGCCACTGGCCTTCACCCCGCCGAACGGCGCGCCCGGATCGAACGCTGCCATGCCGTGCTTGTTGATGAAGGTCACGCCTGCATCGATCTCGCCGGCCATGTTCCAGGCGCGGCTCGGATCCGCCGTCCAGATGCTGGAGGTCAGACCGTACGGGGTCGAGTTCACGAGCGAGATCGCCTCGCTCTCGGTTCGGAAACCGAGGATCGGCAGCGCAGGGCCGAATTGTTCCTCGGTGACGATGCGCTCCTGCGCCGCGACGCCCGTCACCAGTGTCGGCAGGTGGAAGTACCCGCCCTCCCACGACGCCTTGTCGCGCGCACGACCGAAGGACTTCACCTGGGCACCAGAGGATTCCGCCTCCGCGAGCAGAGCGGTGAACCGCTTGAACTGCCGCTCGTTGGCGAGCGGACCCATCGTCACCTCAGGATCCAGCCCGTCACCGACCACGAACTCCTGCAGTGCCTCGCCGAGACGGGAGGTCACCTCCGCGAGCAGCGTCTCGTGCACGTACAGCCGCTTGACTGCGAAGCAGACCTGCCCGGAGGTGACGGTGAAAGCCGAAACCAGCTTCCGGATCAGCTCGTCGTCGACGACCACGTCGTCGAGCAGCACGGCAGGATCGTTGCCACCCAACTCGAACACTCCCCGGCGCAGCCGCGATCCGAGGGCTTGGGCGACCGCCCGGCCGGCCTCGGGCCCCCCGGTGAACGCGATCATGTCGACGTCGGGATGCGCACTCAACGCGGCCCCCACCCGGTCGCCGGTCCCGGTGACGACGTTCACCACGCCGGCGGGCAGCGCCGCACCGATCGCCTCGATCGCCTTGAGAACCCCCAGCGAGGCGAACGGAGACGGTACGGCGACGATCGTGTTGCCCGCGAGCAGAGCCGGACCGAGTTTGACGCCGAGCAGCGCGATCGGCCAGTTCCACGGGACGATCGCCCCCACGACCCCGACCGGTCGGCGCCTGACCTCGAGCCGCCCGGTGTCGTCGACGCGGCTGTCCGTCAGGATCGCGGCCAGATCGTCGAGGTTGTCGAGGTAGTGCTTCCACCCCCATGGAGGGGACTGGAAGTCCATGATCGATTCCGCCAGGATCTTGCCCATCTCGCGGGTCAGGACCTCCGGGCCCGAGGGATCGATCGCCGTCAGTCGCGCACCGGCGTCGGCCACCATGGCGGCCCGCTCGACGAGCGGTAGCCGCGCCCAGTCGCGCTGCGCCGCTTTCGCGGCGGCGACGGCGAGGTCGACGTCGGCAGGTGCCCCGTCGGGGATCGACCCCGCGAGTTCCGTGACGCGGGCGGGGTTGACCACGTCGATCCGTCCGCCGGACGTCGAGTCGCGCCACCGGCCGTCGACGTACATCTGCATGTCGAGTCCGTTCACAGCAACACCACGCCCTTCGTGATCTCGTTGGCGGCCAGTTGGCCGAGGGCCTTGGGGACGTCGTCGAGCCCGTAGGTCGCGTCGATGACCGAGTCCAGCGGCAGTCGGCCGTCCATGTAGAGGTCGACGAACGCGGGGATGTCCCGCTGCGGAATGATCGATCCTGCGTACGTACCCGTCAGTTGCTTCTGCATCAGGAACGCGAACAGGTCGGACGTGACGGTCACCGACGCATCCATGACACCGATGGCCACTGCGAGCCCGCCGGGCCGGATGCCCTGCAGCGCCGTCTCCAGCGTGCCCTGCGCGCCCACCGCGTCGAATCCGTAATCCGCGCCCCTGCCGTCGGTGAGGTCGCGGATGGCTGCAACAGCCTCCGGTCCCGATACGGAGATCGTGTGCGATGCGAGACCGAGTTCGCGAGCCCGCGCGAGCTTGTGCTCCGCGAGATCCACGGCGATGACAGAGGTCGCACCCATCGCCCGCGCACCCATCATCGCGGCGAGACCGACGCCGCCGGCGCCGATCACGACGACGTTGCTGCCGGGTCGCACTTCCGCGCGGACGATCGCCGCCCCCAGGCCCGTCGACCACGCGCAGCCCAGGCCGGCGAGCTTCTCGAGCGGCGCGTCGGGTCGGATCTTCACCGCCGCCGATGCCGGCACCACCGCATACTCGGCGAACGAACCCTGGCAGAAGAGGGTGTGCACATCCTCGTCGCGCGAGCGCAACCTGGTGGTGCCGTCGAGCATGGTGCCGGAGAAGCCGACGGCGCGTTCGCAGAGCGCGTACTCCCCTCGCAGACACTGGTAGCACGCGTGGCATGAGGTGATGATCGAGCAGAGCACGTGGTCTCCGACCGCGAGGTGCTCGACGCCCGGTCCGACCTCGTCGACGATGCCCGCTCCCTCGTGGCCGAGGACGATCGGGCGCGGTGACGGCAGATGCCCGGCCAGGACCGAGACGTCGGTGTGGCAGATGCCCGAACTCACCAGGCGAACGCGCACCTCCCCGGCCCGGGGCCGGGGATCCGGCAGCTCCTCGATCTCGATCTGGCCGACTCTGCGGCTGACTGCGGCTCTCACATGAACCTCCTGAGCGTGGTGGGATGGATGCCGTGCGCCCGGCGACGTGCACCGGTGGGGGTCAGCGCTGCGGCGTGAAGACGATCGGCAGCGAGCGGATGATCCGCGTCTGCCCCTCCGAAATCTGAACGGCACTCGGATCCGCCAGCCGGTAGTCCGGAATGCGGACAAGGATTTCCTCGACCATGATGCGCAGTTCGATCCGGGCCAACGGCGCGCCCGGGCATCGGTGCACGCCCGCTCCGAATGCGAGATGCCGGTTCGGCCTTCGATCCAGGAGGATCTTGGCCGGCTCGTCGAAGGCCGCCTCGTCGTGATTGGCGGACAGCCACGACATCCACACTCGTTCGCCCTCCGGGATCACCGTCCCGGCAACCTCGACCGGGCACGTGGTCGTGCGCGCGAAGCCGGGAACCGGGGTGATGTAGCGCAGGAACTCCTCGACTGCCGAGGTCAGCATCTCGGGGTGGGCCTGCAGTTGTGAGCGGAGCTCGGGGTGACGATCGATCAGGGTGAAGATGTGGTTGGCTGCTGCTGCGGTAGTTTCGCCGCCGGCCCCGGTGAGGGAGAGGTAGATGTCGAGAACTTCCTCCTCGGTGACCGCGCGGTCGTCGATGGTCGACGAAAGCAGATGGCTGGCAAGGTCTGTGGTCGGATTCTCTCGACGGGCGGTGATGTGGCGGACGTAGTAGTCGCGGATCTCCATCTGCAGTGCAAGGCCCTCCTCCGGCGAGGCGACGGAGACCAGACCGAGAGACCAGTCACTGAACCGGGAGACGTCCTCGTCGGGGATTCCCAGCAGCCAGGTGATCACCCGTGTCGTCAGCGGGAATGCCAGGTCCCGCGCCAGGTCGGCTTCGCCGGCGGCGGTGAAGCGTTCGATCAGCTCGACGGCGTGCTTGCGGATTTCGCCCTCGAGCTCTGCGAATCGGCGGGCGTTGAAGACGACGTTGAGAAGTGAGCGGTACTTCGAGTGTTGCGGCGGATCGGACTCCATCGGAATGAACGGTCGGGGCGCGCCGACGGACGGCAAGGTGATGGTCGGCAGTGAGGAGAACCGCTCGGTGTCCCGGGTGGCCGCGTCGACCTCCTGGTAGCGGGTCAACGCCCAGAATCCGCCGTGGGTCTCGCTGTGCTGGACGGGACACTTGGCCCGCATCTCGCGGTGAATCGTGTCGGGATCATGAAGGGTGGCGACATAGCGGTTGTTGTAATCGTTGTTGCTTGTGTCCACTGCTCCCCCAGATTGGGTAGGCCGGTAGCCGGTGAATGGTGTGTCCCGGATTCGGGCGATGGATCCGACATTAAGCCCTTCCGATCGGAAGGTCAATGAGAAAATGTGAGCTGCCTCACCAATCCGACGGGCGGGAACCGAGTCGACCACGGACCACCGCACCAGCGGCATGATGCCGAGCAAGACTCGAGGCGCGTTTCCGCATCCCCGCACCCGGCGTCGGCGCCGGCAGCGCCTGCCGTCAGGCGTACTCTCGGCGAACGGGTGTCGGTGAGTGCACGCTCGAGCGCCGGCGCGGTCCGGCACACCCGACCGGCCAACAGTACCTGTTGATCCGAGTGATCAGACCGCACAGCGAGATTGCGGATATGCCCGCCGCCGCCGCCCGGGTCAGTGCCGCGACGCAGCCACACCCGAAAGCCAGAACGCGTGGCCGCGGCTGGACGGAACGGATCGTGCAGGTGCGCAGGACCGACTGGTCCATGGGCAACACCCCTCCGGACGAGGCCCGGATCGACCGACTCCGGATAGCCGATGCCCCGGCCGGAGACCGGCTCGACGTAGCGTCGGCCGCTCCGATCGACGTAAAGTCGTCGAATCCGAGCCCACCCGCAGTCACCCGCATCCTCCGGCGTCCGGTCCACTCGGCGCCGGTCACCGCCATCGTGACAATCCTGCGCACCACTTCGCACCTGTCGGCGAACCGGTCACCCTGATCGACGTCGGCAGCGCTGTCCTCCAGCGATCAGGTCCGCTCGCCGAACATCGACAGTCGCAGCCCGAGCACCAGCTCGACGACCGCGGGTACACGACTACCCCACCGCAGTCGAACGCGCCGTACCGTCCGCCACGACGAGGGGCCTGATTCCGGCGATTCAGCCGACGCGGTCGACCCCACCGTTCCCGATGCCCCGCAGTCCGACCGGAAAACCGCGGGAGCATCGGGGGCACGGCCGCCAGCAGCGCCTGGATCAGCATCGAGATCGCACACCGGTCATGCACCGTACCCATTTCCGTGCGACGGGGGCGAACCACGGGAGAGGACGGGAGATCAGTGCCAGGGTGAGTAGTCCGCCGGACGCTTGGCCAGGAAGGCGTCCCGTCCCTCGTCGACGGATTCGGCCGGCACACCCATCGCAATCATGTCCAGGCCATTGACCATCGTGTCGTAGGAGTAATTCCACCACACGTTGCTGCCCGCCTTCGCGATCTGGAGCGACTGCGGATGCAGCGCGAGCAACCGCTCGGCCCACTCGCGGGTCGTCGACTTCAGGTCGGCGTCGTCGACGACCGCGTTGACCCAACCCCATTCGAACGCCTGCTCGGCCGGGACTTTCTCGCTGAAGAAGACGATCTGCTTCGCGCGCTTTTCGCCGATCTGGAGGGGCAGGACATTCGTACCGCCCAGCACGGGACACGCGCCGATCATCGTGCCGGCCTGACCCAGCCGAGCACTGCGCGCCGCGATGGCGAGGTCGGCCGCGATGACCAGCTCGTTACCGCCGCCGACCGCGATCCCGTTGACCATCGCGATCACGGGCTTGCGGCAGGATCGAATGGAGGTCATCGCGCGCAGGGCATACACCCCGGTGTCGACGAGGCCCTTCTTGGTGAACTCCCGCACGTCGCCACCGGCCGAGAAGGCGCGCCCGTTGCCGGTCAGCACCACGACGCCGACGTCGGGGTTCACCGAGACGCCGTCGAGCAGGTCGGCGAGACGGTGGAACTGGGCCGGCCCGAACGCGTTCAACGCATCCGGCCGGTTGAAGGTGATCCACGCGATGCGGTTCTCGATCTCGATCAGGATGTCGTCGTCGGAGCCGTGATATCCGTTCAGTGACATGGGTGAGTCCTTTCTGATGGGACAGTTGACATTCAGGCGGGCGGCGCCCGCGTCGACGTGTGACAGCTGGTGTTGTGCGAGGTGTGCGCTCGTCCCGTCCCAGGGTGCGTGCGACGACGACCTCGGCGAGCAGAGCGTGGAAAGTGTGCGTATGGGTTCTCGGTGCGAATCTCGATGTTCGTCGGCGGCTCGACGACGATCCGGGAACAGTGCCGCACCGGCGACTGGAGTCCGACGTCTTCCTCGGGCGAGGCTGCGAACATGTAGTCCGCCGAAGGATTACGCCGTGGTGCGGATCAGGTCGGCAGGTTCCACTGGGCAAAGCACATGCCGACCCCGTAGCCGGACTGGGTGCGGTACGCCGGCACGTAGTCGATGATGTCGGCGGGGGTCTGCGCGCAGGCGTCGGCAATGATCCAGTCGGTGATCTCCGCCGTGCCGTTGAGGCGCAGTGGCAGGCCGTGCTTGTCGTGGGCGAGTCGGAGCTCGTCGTCCCCGATGCTCCCCCACAGGCCGATGTCGTCCGAGCGCAGCACGGTCAGGACCCGAGCGTCCAGCTCCTCGTCGAGCACGAGGTGGCTCAGCCCACCGGACGCGAGCACCGCGACCCGGGATTGTGCGGGGGCCGCGTCGATCGCCGCGCGCAGTGCCTGACCGAAGGCCACGCACCGCTCCACGCTCGGCACGTTCGGCGGATTCCACACGTTGGTCACCACCGGCAACAATGCGAGCCCGGAATCGACCAGATCGAGAAAGCGCATCGGCCAGGTCACCGCATGTCCGATACCGTACTCGTCGACGGTCTCCGAGGTGTGAGCGATGTCGAAGCCATTGTGGCACAGGTATTTCAGAACTTCGACACCGAGATCTCGAGCGATCGGAACGGAGATCCGAAACTGATCGGGTCCCTCGTCGCGCCGGTTCGCCGCGCTCGCGTCGAGATGCTCGGCGAGATACATCTCGAACACGGGCGCGGACCGCGGACCGAAGTTCTCGCCCTGGTCACTGCCTACGATCAGGAGCACATCCGGCTCCACCGCGAGAACAGCCGCGCGCAGCGTCGCCGTGGCGGCGTCGAAGCGCGCCTCGTGCGCGTCCCAGAGGTCACGCACGTCACCGACGAGGCGGTCCAGCCCCGGGCGCGCGATGTTCGGCTCCAGAGCCGGCCAGTCGGACACCGGAGTGATCAACGCGGGACTGTGAGAGGTACCGAAAACACCGACGAGATTTGCCATGTGAGTTCACACTCCAGCTTCGACGACGCGGTTGCACTGTCGGCCCAGCCCGGTGATCTCACTCTCGAGAACGGACCCGGGTACAAGCCACTGTGGGGGGATACGGGCCAATCCGACCCCGGCCGGGGTCCCGGTACTGATGACGTCCCCGGGCTCGAGCGTCAACGTCCGGCTCAGATCCGCAATCAGGGCCGCGACATCGTGGATCATCAGCTTGGTCGTGGAACGTTGCGTCTCCACGCCGTCGACACAGCACGTGAGCTCGAGATCCTGCGGATCGGCGATCTCGTCGCTCGTCACCAGGAAAGGACCGAACGGCGACGAACCCTCAATGCTCTTGCCCTTCCACCACTGATTCCGGGAAAGCTGGACGTCCCGGGCGCTGACATCGTTGAACACGGCGTAACCGAAGACGTGCCCGAGCGCGTCCGCCGGCCGGATGTTGCGGCCTGCGCGCCCGATCACGACGGCCAGCTCCACCTCCCAGTCGAGCTGCGTGCTCACCGCCGGATCCCAGCTGATGTCGTCGAACGGCCCGCACACGCTGCGCACGTCCTTCGTGAAATACACGGGCGCGTCCGGCACGTCGATCTCTCCCACCGCGCGCACGGACTCCTCGATGTGCTCCCGATAGTTGGCACCGACACAGATCACGTTGCGCGCCAGTCGCCCCATCGGCGCCAGCAGCGTGAGATCACCGACGTCACCGGCGACATAGTCCGAGGACGACTCCGCACACAGCCGACGCAGCCGGTCGATCCCGGCGGAGCCGAGTTCGACCCACCCCGCCACCGTCCGCGGGAGATCGTCACCTCGGGCCTCGACGATCCGGGTCACGTCGAGGACGGAATCATCGACGCCGACGACACCGGCGTGCGCGACCTCCCCGGACAGGAACGAACACAAACGCATGAGTACACCTCTCGGGAGTGATTGTCCTAGTGCGGGCCGGGGATCCGCGTGACGCCGAGCCTGCGCAGCTGCTCGCGCAACTCCGGCGACAACCCGGGCCACCGACCGTCTGCAATATCCTTGAGCAGCAGCGACTCCCGCTCGGCCCGGTCCCGGGCACGGGCCAAGACCTCGTCGGCCGACTCGCGGGGAACCACCACGACACCGTCGTCGTCGGCGACCACCAGGTCCCCCGGCCGCACGGTTGTCCCGCCGGCGACGACCGGGGTGTTGACCCACCCCGGGCCGCCCTTGGTGGTCCCCATCGCCGACACGGTCCTGGTCCACACCGGCAACGGCAGCCGCCGGAGCTCACGGATGTCGCGCACGCCCCCGTCCACCACCAGACCCGCGGCCCCACGGGCCACCAGGATGCTGCCGATGATCTCACCGACCATGCCGGCGGTGGACGGCGCCAGGTTCCCGACGACCAGGACATCCCCCTCCCGGCACAGGTCGAGCGCGGCCAACAACATCAGGTTGTCCCCGGGATGGTTCAGGCACGTCACCGCGGGTCCCGCGACGCGGGAGCCAGCCACAAGCGGCTTGATCGCGGGATCCATGAGCCCGCTGCGCCCCTGTGATTCGTGCACCGTCGCGACGCCGAGCTCGGCGAACTCCGCCGCGTGCGCGCCGACGCGCCGGTCCACACGGTCGACGATCGACGGGCTGACGGGCAAGTTGTCCATCAGAACAACCCTCCCGCGGCGGGCAGGAAACGTTCGAAGGCCTCGGCGTGGGTGACCTTGCGATCGAGCAGCAGCCCGGCCATGATCGCCCGATAACGCGCCCGCTGCTCGTAGACCTCGATCATGAACTGCTGTACCTGCGAGCACTGCATCATCTCGAGCTTCTGCTCGGCGACATCGCTGATATCGATGTAGGTGTCCGGCTGGAAGTCGCAGAACTCAGGAAACTCCGGTTCGTAACCGTGGATCTGCCGAACGACGAACCGCTCCGACTCCGGCAGGCGACCGTGGGCCCGGGCCCAGATCGCGGCGTCCTCGACCACGCGGGCGGTGGCCACGTGATCCGGATTGTTGGGGTCGCGGCGACCGTGCGTGAGCACGACATCCGGACGGAGCTCGCGCAGCAGCCGCACCATCTCCAGGCGCCGCTCGTCATCGATGATCATCGGGTAGTCGCCCCAGTCGTAGGTGCGCAGTTCGACCCCCGCCACCGCCGCGGCCTTCTCCGCCTCGGCCAGCCGCATCGCCCGCACCCGCTCCGCGGACTGGTTCGGCTCCGCCCACGCCGACGCCGACTCGCCCCGCTCGCCCATCGACAGGCAGACGACGGTCACCTCCGCCCCGGCCTGGACGTACTTGAGAATCGTTCCGCCGGTCCGCCACACCCAGTCCAGCCCGTGCGCACTGACAACTGTCACCTTGGTCATGCTGTCTCTCCTTCTGGTGGTCCGCGGCTTCCGCGCCGCGGCTAGGTAAAGGAACCGGCCGGGGGCAGCTCGCGCACATAGCGGCTGTCCACTCCGACCGGCCCGGTGCTTCGCGCGCCGCCCGGCGACCCGATCGGGTTCACCCGGCCCGGCAGCACGGATTGGAAGAACTCGACGGCGTCGGCGACGAACGGTGCGAAGTCCTCGTCCTCGTCGCGATCGGAGGCGATCGCCTCCGCCGGGCAGGCCGGCTCGCAGGCACCGCAGTCCACGCACTCGGCGGGGTGGATGTACAGCTTGCGGGCGCCCTCGTAGATGCTGTCGACCGGACACTCCTGCAGGCAGGACCGGTCCATGACATCGATGCACGCGGCGCCGATGATGAAGGTCATCTCGACACTCCGCGCATCCGGGAGTCGGTCTCCACGGCCCCTCGGGAGGCCAGGTGCCGCCCCGCGCTGTACCCGAACGCCAACGCCGGGCCGATCGTCGCCCCGGCCGCCCAGTAACCGTCGTTGGACGGCGACGCCGCGCAGTTCCCCGCGGCGTAGAGGCCCTCCACCGGGACGCCGTCACCGCCGAGCACCTGGCCGTCGGTAGTCGTACGCGGGCCGCCCTTGGTGTCGAGCGTCCCGAGTCCGATCAGCACCGCGAAGTACGGCCCCCGCCCGCGCAGCGGCGCCATCACCGGATTCGGGCCGCCGCCGGCGCGCGGTTCGCCGGTGAAGAACGCCTCGATCGGTTCACTCCCGCGGCCGTGGTCGGAATCGACGCCCGCGCGCGCCAGCTCGTTGAAACGGGCAACCGTGTCGACCAGGTTCGACCCGAAGTCTGCGCCGAGCCGGGCGCCGCCGGTCACCGCCGCGAGCGAGTGCAGCCGGTCGGCGAGATTCTCGGTCAACTCCTGCCAGCTCTCGCCCGAAACGAGGTGCGACCGCGGCTCGCCGGGCAGCGCCAACGGATAGGCGAACGGCTCCCTCGAGAACAGCTCCTCGGTCCGGCCGTCGAAGACCAGCACGAGCAGCTCCGGCGCGTCGGGCCCGAGGTGCACCTTGGCCCGGTCGCTGTAGAACTGTTTCTCGTTGACGATCCGTCGCCCGTCGAGATCCACGATCAGGGACGAGTCCCCCGGGGCGACCCACATTCCTGCGCGGGTCTCGGTCGCCCCCACCCGGGTGTGCTCGATCGCGACCTGGTCCCACCAGGCGCGGTCCATGTTGTGCAGGGGCACGCCCAGGGCCTCGAACGCCGGGAGCGCATCCCCGGTGTTCGTGCCCGCGGCGCATCCGCCCCACACCCGAGCGGGTAGGTGACGGGCTCGGCGCTCGGCGTCGTGCGTGAAGCCCCCGACGGCGAGCACGACGCCCAGTTCCGCACGGATGGTGCTGTCACGCTCGGCCTCCAGGTCGCGCACCACCGCACCGACCACCCGGCCGTCGTCGATCTCCAGTCCCACGAATGCGTGCCGGGTGGCGACCCGGACACCGCTGCGCGCGGCGGCCGCCGCCAACTGGGCGATGAGTTCGTCGCCGCCCGCCGGGCGTCCGTGTTCGTCGGCGGGACACAACGCCCGCCCGAACACGCCCCCTTGCTCGGGCAGGGTCATGTGGTAGTCGGGAAACCGAAGTGCCGTCTCGATCGTCGACCGCAGTGCCCCGATGCCGTGGAGGAATTCCACCGCCTCGGAGGCGATCCGGTAGTAGCCGGTGAGCTGATCGTATTCCCAGTGGGACAACCCGAGCAGCGCGTCGTCGGCGCGGTAGCGTTCGGGGGCGCTCACCCGTGCCATGTACCTGACCGCGCGGTCCTGGGGATCCTCGATGCCGTGCTCTCGCATGAGGTGGTTGTCGGGAATCCAGTAGACGCCGCCCGATTTCGCGGTGGTTCCGCCGAGCACCTCCGACTTTTCGTACAGCTGCACGGTGGCGCCTTCCTCGGCCGCGGCCAGCGCGGCTGCGAATCCCGCTGCGCCGGAGCCGAACACCACGATGTCGACCGGTGACGCCGCACTGTCGGGGCTGGAGTTTCCGTGAGGACCCGGTATGTATGTCATTTCGACCCTTCCGGTGTGTAGCCCAGCCGATTGTCCAACTCGACGACCCGGCACTCGAAGCGCCACCCTTCGGGGGTGCGAATCAGGGTGTCCGTGTACCGCCCCGTCGCCAGCAGCGTCGGCCGCTCCCGGTTTTCGTACCGCCGGAACATCACGAGATTGCAGCGCTGCTCGCCGAGGTCACCGTCGACGGTGACCTCGGGGTCGAGGGTCATGTGCAGGATCCCCCATCCCCGGGAGGAGCAGAAGTCGCGGAGTTCGTCGTGTCCCGCGTAGGCGACCCCCTCGCCGGCGACCTCGAGGCGGCCGGACGGGATGAAGGTCGACGCCCAACCCTGCGCGTCCGACCTGTCGAAACAGCGGTTGTAGGTTGCTGTGAGGGCGCGGATCGCCTGCCAGTCCGCGAAGCCGGCACGACCGGGGCTAGACATACCGGGCCTCGCCGGCCGCGGCGGTACGCCAGTCTCCGGTGGCCTCGATCGTTATCGCCACGCCGGCGGTGCCGGGCCGGGCGAGCGGGTCCTTCCGACCGAACACTGTCCCGTCCTTTTGGTGTGCTCGAACGGAATCCAGCATCAGACGGCGCGTCTTTACGACCGCGATGTCGCTGGTGCCCAACTTCTCCTTGGAGCGATCGACGATCGGCCCCTGGCTCTCCTGGATCGCGACATCTTCGAGAATGAGATTGGTGAAGCCGGAGAAGTGTCCGTCGGACATGAGCGAGCGGTCCTGCCCCCAGCTGCCCTTGCACCGGACCAGCTCGGTGAAGTCGTCCGGCGCCACCGTCAGGTCCCGGTACCAGAAGTGGGTATCGGTGTCCTCGGTGAGCGGATGGTCGTCGTTCCACCGAATGAACCACTGGCGGGAGTGTTCGTCGTCGATGGGGGTTCCGATGATGGCGACCCGATCTTCGTCGCCGGTCGGGATGTAGGCCATCCAGGGCATCACGAACTCGGTCACCCGCACATGCTGGTCGTCGCCGGAGTGCCGGATCGCGGCGAAGCGGATGCCGTAACCCGTCTCGTCGGATTCGTAGCGTGGTGCGGAGTCTTCCGCCGCCTTGCCCAGGCTGCCGGTACTCTGCCCCAACCAGGCCTGGTGCAGGATCGACACGTGTGAGGAGTCCAGGGTCCCCTCGACTGCCTGCAGCCAGTTGCAGTGCGTCTCGGCGACCAGGGCACGCACGTGGTCGGCCGGTACCTTGTCGAACGGGAACTGGGGGAACGCGGGCGGGTCGTCGTGCACCCCGAGGTACACCCAGACCACGCCGCCGGCCTCCCGGGTGGGGTATTTGCCGATCGTGATCTTGTCGGCCATGTCCGCCAGTCGATCGGCGGGCTCCGACGGCACCTCGACAACGGTGCCCGACACGTCGATCTTCCAGCCGTGATAGATGCACCGCAGAGCACAGTCCTCGTTCCGGGCCAGCGCGAGCGAGGCCCCCCGGTGCGGGCACGACTCGTCCAGGAATCCGACCCTGCCGTCCGTGGCGCGAAAGGCCACGAATTCCTCGCCGAAGAGTCGGACCTGCACGGGAGCGCCGTCTGCGATCAACCGCTGGGAGCGGACTGCGGGTGTCCAGTATTCGCGGAGGTACGCCCCCATCGGCGCTTCCCCGTCTACCCGGGTCAGGAGTTCATTGTCTTCATGCGACAGCATGCGGATCCTCCATCATTGTCGACGCCACGCCGTGACGGACTGGATTGACCTCTAGGCCAATAGATTTCAGGTATCGAGAGCCTCGCCTCCGAGGCACCGGCTGTTATCCTGTCGAATGGAAGGGTAACGCCGATTGCCGCTCGGAACAAGACGTAGATCACATTCCGATCGGATTGAGGCTTGGCTCACACAGGAGGATGACATGCAGATCGCCGGAGCAGTTGCCGTGGTCACCGGTGCCGCGGCGGGACTAGGAGAGGCCACCGCGCAGATGCTCGCCCAACGCGGCGCCCGGATCGCCGCGCTGGACCTGTCCGCCCCACCCGGCACCCCGAGCGAAACCTGGCTACCCCTCGCAGCGAACGTGATCTCCCCCGACGAGGTCGACGCCGCATTCGACACCACGGTTCGCACCTTCGGCCGGGTCGACATCGTCGTGCATTGCGCGGGCGTCGCCGGAGGATTCCGACTCATCGGCAAGCAAGGACCGGTCGCCCCCGAGCGGTTCAACCATGTGATCGACGTCAACCTGCGGGGAACGTTTCACGTCCTGCGCGCCGCCGCCTGGCACATGAGCAAGAACCAGCGGGCCGACACGGAAAACGGCGTTATCGTCACCACCGCGAGCATCGCCGCGTTCGAAGGTCAGCAGGGCCAGCTGGCGTACTCGGCATCCAAAGCCGGCGTCATAGGAATGGCCCTCCCCGCCGCCCGCGAACTCGCCCAGCACGGAATCCGCTGCGCCACAATTGCCCCCGGCGCATTCGAGACCACACTGACAACGGACCTGCCAACCGATCTGCAGGACCAGCTGACGGCCGCGGTCGCCCACCCGCGGCGCCTGGGCCGCCCGGACGAGTTCGCCGACCTGGCCTGTGCGGTGGTCACCAACGAGATGCTCAACGGCGAGGTCATCCGACTCGATGCGGGCGCCCGCCTCGCGCAGCGCTGACCGCCAGAACACGCCACGGGCGCAGGCGGTCGGCTACCGCCCGTGCCCGTGGCGCGTCAGCCCTTCGCGCGCAGGCCGTCGAAGGCCATATCGATGATCTCGTCCACAAGCGGCCGCAACGGTCCGTGCTCGTCCTCGTTGTACCAGAATGCACACCAGCTCATGCTGCCCATGAGCCCGTTCACGGTGAGCACGGGATCGATCTTCCGGAAGATTCGGTTACGCGAACACTGCGCGACAGCGTCCTCGAAGACGCGCTGGTACTCGCGCACCACAGACGGCTGGTGGCGTCCACCCGGCGACGAGGACGAGGTCCACAGCTGCATGAAGCCGACCAGCACCGGCGAGGAGACCCGCAGGGTGCAGTGCTCGGCATGGAAGTAGAGCAGTTCACGCAGCCGCTGGTCGGGTGTCAGGTCGGTGCGCTCCCCGATGATGCGCAGCTCCCGCTCCGCCACCTCGGTGAATCTGGCCTGGATCAGCTCGACCAGCTCCTCCTTGGAGGAGAAGTAGGTGTTCAGGCTGCCCTTCTTGATACCGACCGCATCGGCGATGTCCTGCAGGCTCGTCCCGTCGATGCCCTTCTGGCGGATCAGCTCAATGGCAGCGTCGAGGACCTCGGCATGCCGCTCGGCGGAGCGCTTGGGTGGCACGGGCTTTCCTCCAGTAGGTGCGGCGCGTGCCCCGCAATCACCCCGGCTGCGGCCCACCGCCGGCCGAGGTGCGCAGGGCGGGAACCACCACCCTACCGAACGTACCGATCGCGTCCAGCACCGCATCCTGCGGCATGTAGGGATGATAGAGCCGGAAACAGAGATGAGAATCGCTGCGCGCCGCGAAGCGCTGCTCGTACGGCCGCAACGTCGCAGTGACTTCGCCGGGTGTGCCGATCAGGTTGTACTGCCGCACAACGTCCTCCGAGGTCAGCATCGTCTCCACCTCGACCGCATTGCCGGCTTCCTCCGCGGCCCACCGAGCATGCACGTCCATCGTGTAGGTCATACCGCGCCCGGTGAGCTTCCAACCGAGTTCGGGGTCGTCCGCGATGAAGCCGGACCTCAGCTGGCCGAACGAGAAACCCGCTCGCCGGTGCTCAGGCACAGACTCGAGAACCTGGGAGAAGGTCGCCATGGCGGGGTCGAACGGGGTACAGACCCCGAAGAATCCGTCCCCCAGGCGGCCGGCCCGATCCAGTGCCCGCGGCCCCGTGCCGCCGAGCCAGATCGGCGGGCCGCCGGGCGTGAAGGGCTCGGGCCTGACGATCGCGCTGTCGATCCGGTGCACCCGCCCCTCGAACCCGAATCGGCCCCCCTGCCACGCCCGCCGGAGGATCTCGACGGTCTCCTCCAGTGCCCGTCCGCGGGTCGCCATGTTCACCCCGAAAGACCGGAACTCGCTACGCCGCCACCCAGTTCCCATCCCAAGGATGAAACGGCCCCCCGACATCTGGTCGAGGACCGCAACGTCCTCCGCCAGCCGAAGCGGATTGTGGAAAGGTGCCAGCAGCACCGCCGTCCCCACCACCAACCGGGTCGTCGCACCGAGGATCGCCGCCGCGATCGGCAACAACGAGGGAAGATACCCGTCCCTCGCCCCGTGGTGTTCGCTCAACCAGATCGAGTCCAGGCCCGCCTCTTCGGCCAGGGTCGCCTGCTCGATGATCCGGGCGTACTCGTCGTGGAACCCGAGGTCCTCGCCCGGGGGTACCTGCCCGGTGTACAAGCCGATTCCGTACTGCACTTGTTCTTTCCTCCGTGTTTCGAATCCGATACCACCGGTGCTATTTCGACGGCGGAAGCGTGAGCCACCCACCGCCGTGCACCACGACCTCCGCACCACTGACATAGGAGGCGTCCTGAGAGCACAGGAAAGCGACGACGGCCGCCACCTCCTCGGGCTCACCCCCGCGCCGCGCGGCGATCGCCGCGATATTGGCTTCGAGCACCGCCGGATCGACGTCGGTGACAATGTCGGTAAGGATCGTTCCCGGCAGCACCGCGTTGGCGGTGATATTGCGTCGAGAGACCTCGAGCGCCAGGCTCTTCGACATCGCCAGCAACGCCCCCTTCGAAGCGCCGTACCCGGTGTCGCCGGGCCCACCGGTGGCACCCAGAACCGAGCTGACGAACACCACGCGTCCCCAGCCCGCGTCGTACATGTGCGGCAGCGCGGCGCGGGTCACCGACCAGGCCCCACGGACATTGATGTCGAGCATCTGGTCGAATTCGTCACGCGTCTGACGGATCATCGCCCGGGACCGCTGAACCCCGGCATTGTTGACCACCACCAGCGGTGGCCCGAGCCGACGCACCGTCTCACCCACGAGCTCCTCGCCCGCGCCCTCCGCCCCTACGTCCGCCCGAATCGCCACGGCCCGCCCGCCGTCGGCACGGATCTGCTTCACAACCGACTCCGCCTCATGGCCGGACCGCGCGAAGTTCACCGCGACTGCGTACCCCTGCGCCGCAAGACGCAAAGCACAGGCCGCTCCGATTCCGCGGGAGGCACCGGTCACGAGCGCGACCCTGTTCTCCCCACCATCCGATGTGATCATGACACGTCCCTTCCATGCGCCGTCCAATGCGGACGCCGCAATGCCAATTTGTCGATCTTTCCAGGCCCGGTGCGCGGAAGCTGAGTATGGAACTCGTACGAGCGCGGGATCTTGTAGCCGGCTATCAGTGCGCGACAATGCCGATCGAGATCCGCCTCGGTCGTCGCCGCTCCCGGCCGGATCACGACGGCGGCGTGGACCTGCTCGCCCCACTGAGATGACGGAACCGCGATCACCGCGGCTTCGACCAGGTCCGGATGCTGAGCAAGTACGGCTTCTACCTCTGCGGCATAGACGTTCTCACCACCGCTGATGATCGCATCACCGGCCCGACCGACGATGTAGAGGTAGAAATCCTCATCGCGATAGGCCAGGTCCCCCGTCCAGTACCAGCCGTCGCGGAACCGCTCCCGGGTCACCTCCGGCTGCCGCCAGTACCCGACCGCGAAGTTCGGTCCCCGACCGACGATCTCGCCGGTCTCGCCGACCTCACAGTCCGTTCCGTCCGGCCGCACCACCCGCACCTCGACCCCGACCACCGGACGCCCGGCGGAATTCAGGATCCGGCTGCCGAGCAGCAGGCCCTCGTCGGGGAGGAAGCTCAGGATCGGCCCGGCCTCGGTCATGCCATACGACTGCGTGAAGGAGCATCCCAGCCGTTCCATCGCCCTGTTCAGCAGCATCGGCGCGATGGGCGCACCGCCGTGCACCACGACACGCAGGGACGACAGGTCCGGATCTCGGTCTGTCCCGTCCAGGTACTCGAGAAGCAGCGTGAGCATCGTCGGCACCAGGAAGGTACAGGTCACCCCCTCCGTCTCGATCGCATCGACCACGGCCGCGGGCTCGAAACGCGGAATTACCACGTGTCGTCCGCCCACCCAGGTCATCGGATAGGTCGACATCCCGTCGCCGAGATGGAACATCGGTGAACAGTGCAGATAGACGTCATCGGAGCGATAGCCGAGTCCCACGATCATGTGCAGCGCGTTCGCGGTGAGATTCCCGTGGGTAAGCATCGCTCCCTTCGCCCGTCCCGTCGTACCTCCGGTGTAGAAGATTGCCGCGAGATCCTGGGCACCGACCTCGCTCCCACCGTCCGAGGCGGCGCACTCGATCGGTTCGCCGAGCAACCGTCCGAAGTCCACGACGGTGGCATCGGTCGATACCGACAGCGACTCGGCGCGGGCGAGATGAGCCTCGTCCGCCACCACGATCACCGGCTCGCAGTCATTGATGATCGCAATCATCTCGGCGTCGGCGAGACGCGCATTCAGCGGGACCAGCACGTAACCCGCAGCCGGTACCCCGAAGTAGGCGGCGAGATACTCGGCACTGTTGGCTCCGAGGATGCCGATCCGGTCGCCCCGAACGGCCCCGCGCCCCGCCAAACCCGCGGCCAGCCGCTCGCACCAGGACCACAACTGCGCATAGCTCAGTCGCGTCGGCCCATCGACTATCGCAATCGAGTCGCCATGCAGTCGAGCGGCCCGGCGCAGCGGCCAGATCAGGTTGGTCGGCGCGGTCGCATCACCGCCTGTACCGGACGCACCGGTCAGCGACCACGTCGTCTTCGGGGACACGGTGAGTCCCGCGTAGGAATTGGCTGAGGGCATGGAAGCTCCTTCGAAACTGGGCATCACGAGTAGGTGAAGAAGCCGCGGCCGGTCTTCTCACCGAGGAATCCGGATTCGACCATGCGCAGCAGCAACGGCGGCGGTGCGAAACCCGGATCCCGGAACTCCTCGTACATCGAGGTCGAGGCAGCGAGGAGGATGTCCAGTCCGACGAAGTCCGCCAGCGACAGCGGGCCGACCGGGTGCGCGCAGCCCTCGACCATGCCGCGGTCGATGTCCTCGGCCGCCGCGAATCCCGCCTCGAGCATGCGCACCGCGGACAGCAGGTACGGGGTCAGCAGCGCGTTCACCACGAACCCCGCGCGGTCCTGCGATCGAATCACCAGCTTCTGGAGGTCATCGCTGGCGAACCGCTCGACTCGGTCGATCATCGCCGCCTGGGTGTGCAGCGTCGGCACCAGCTCCACCAGGCGCAGCGCGGGTACGGGATTGAAGAAATGGAGACCGACAACCCGTTCCGGGCGCGTGGTCGCGGCGGCCAGCTTGGTAATCGAGATGGAAGAGGTGTTCGAGGCGAGCACGGCGGACGGGCTGACGACCACCTCGTCGAGCGCGGCGAACAGGTCCGTCTTGGCCCGCTCGTCCTCGACGATGGCTTCGATGACCAGCTCGCGGTCAGCGAGGTCTTCGAGCGATGCTGTGAAGTGGAGCCGCCCCAACGCACCGTTGCAGTCTGCGTCGGTGATCTTGCCCGCCGCCGCGGCGCGCCGCAGCGAACGTTCGGTGCGTGCCCGCGCCGCCTCCGCCCGCTCGGCGTCCACCTCGCAGACCGCGACATCGGCGCCGGCGAGCGCACAGACACGCGCGATGCCCGTCCCCATGAGGCCACCACCCACGACGCCTACTTGATCGATGATCACTTCCTACTCCTTCGTGTGGTCGTTCCGGATGGGAGATGGGTCACCGCCGTTCGCCCGACCCACCACCCAGCTGTCACCGCCGATGACCGCGGCCAGGCCCGACGCGGTCCCGGTTGCAGGCCTGCGCGATCTGCTCGTTGACCAGATCGTCGTACGCGGGCCGGCCCACGTCGCAGACGATGCCGACCGGGACGACCGCCCTGCCTGTCCGGCAGACGCATGAGCATGAATGCGATCGACGGATCCCCGTGGTGAGCATCGTGGGATCAACAGAGAACCAGCGTCCACGTCGTCTAGCGGCACGATCTCGAGGGCGCCGCACGAGCCGACCCGCACGCCCTTCCCTGTCATGGACCCGAAGGGCACCGGCTCGCCGTGCCGCAGTCAGACCGTGGTGTCGCCATGCGACTCAGTGTTCTTCAACGCCTCGAAGACGATGCCGTCCGCTCGTCGACGTCACAACCACGTGCCCTCCGAAGGAGGCACCCACCGCGGCAGCGATCGCCGCACCCTCGTATTCGGCTTGGAAGGGCGGCACTCCGTGGGACTTGTGGCGCGCAAGTTCGTACAGCAGGTCCAACGCGGGCGTGATGGGATCCGCGCAGAGGAACAGCGGCCTGCCCGCGCTGCGGGCTCCGATCAGCAATCGGTAGGTGAGCGCAAGGTTTTCGGGGAGTGTGCGGTTCCGTCCCTCCGGCAGTTTCGCCGCCGCGACCTCATACCGCGATATGAAGGACTCGGTGTCCCCAAACACGCAGCCGACGCGGAACGCGGTGACGTCGGTCTCGGCGATCTCCGCCCGCGTGGCGAATCGACAACCCAGGTTTTGCTCGGTCGTCTTGGTCGCGGCCAGCACGTCCGGCCAGTCGCCCGCCGTACCGA
The DNA here is from genome assembly GCF_053764755.1 of Rhodococcus sp. 2H158. Taxonomy (NCBI): domain Bacteria; kingdom Bacillati; phylum Actinomycetota; class Actinomycetes; order Mycobacteriales; family Nocardiaceae; genus Rhodococcus; species Rhodococcus sp. 2H158. The sequence continues at coordinate 314,528 of NZ_JBSNCE010000002.1, read as the reverse complement.
TCCGACGGCCCGCGAATTGCAGCTCAAGCGAGGGAAATCGGGCGAGAGTTTCTGCCGAAGAGCAGATCTCGACTGGAGAGTCCTGCAGTGGGACCAGGTCGTTACCCTGGAAGGCCGACTCTCAGGTGAATTTGCCCCTCGACAGCTGCATACCATTGCCGAGTCGCCGACCAATCGGATGTTCATGCTCGATAATCGTTTGGTACCAATGGTATTGACAACCATATGGGGCACACTCCTCGCACCGAGTTGCCGACAACGACACGCGGCGAGGCGCCGCGGGCGTGGGGCCCGATCACGGAGTCGGATCCGCTTGACCGATGAATTTAATCCCTTCCGATCGGAAGGTCAATAGCTTGCTTCCCCTGGCTGACATCATTTCCCTGACATGCTCTTGTGCCCTCGCACTTTCGCATTCAAGTAAGTCGACATACCGCATCGCCGTACGTGACAGCCATCGAGCCAAGTAGACGAAGCCCCCTTCGGTTGTGGACTGAGGTCGACGCCGTGCCGCGACCGCGGCAGCGAGATCACCGCTCCCGGCGAGTGCGGGCTGCGCTTTCGGTGGCGGGTTCTGGGCGGGCGGTTCGCTGTCGCGCAGCTCCGACGAGTCCACTACGGCGAGCACGCCGACGCCAGCGCTGGGTCAGATCCGCCCGGACGTGTAACCCAAATCGCGGGCGTGGCCACAGCATCGCCAGCCCCACAATTAGCCATACCCATCCCGTGGCGTGGCGTGGCGTGGCGTGGCGTGGAAGGATTTTGTTCCTGGTCACGTGCCCTCTGCGAATTGATCTTCTGCTGGTGACATCCTGCGGCGCGCCTCACGAAGCGTGCTCTGACCGGCATGGTCAGGCGCTCGACCCTCACCTGTCGATCAGTCATCGCCTCCAAGACGTAAACGAGTGAATTGAGACGCGACCGACTGCCCATGAATTTTCTGGCGCCGCCGAGGCGCTGTCCGCCAACTCCCTCACCTACCCCTGCCGACCACGTCGGTATCGGGTGTCGACTGAAAATGGCCGACGACCGCGCAGTGGATCTTTCTGCGGCGGTCCCTTGCGCCGTGATGGCGGAGCAGCCGCTACGAGGAGGGCTCGCGTCCCGTCTCACCGGTTGGCGTTCCCACCGCCCGGAGCCGATACAGCTCGTGCTCGCCCACGAAGCCTTTCAACGGATACCGACCGGCCGGCTCGGCCGCTACCGCCTCAAGATCCAGTCGGCGCATCGCCGCGTCGTCGACGAGCACCTCGCCCGGCCCGGCGACCGAGGCAATGCGGCTGGCCCGGTTGAGCGGTCGTCCGATCCAATCGCCGGCGCTGCGCACCGCCGTGCCCCACGCGATCCCGGCATGCAACGGCGGCAGAGCCTCCTGGTGCGCGGCCGCAAGGAGTTTCATAGCCACCGTGGCCAGAGCCGTCGGGTCCGCCGACAGCAGCAGCACCGCATCCCCGACCGTCTTGACGAACCGCACCGGCGGGGCCACCACATCGGTGGTCAGCACATCGAGCCGATCGGCCAACGCTCCCAACTCTGTCGGGGACAGCTGCTCCCCCAGATTCGTGAACCCGACCAGATCGGCGAAACACACCGCGACCTGCCGGGCCTCGGGATCATGGTGGTTCATCGCCTGCGCGTGGATCTGCTGCCGCAGAGACTGCCGAAGGCGGGTGGTGACGGCGCGAGCGAGCAACCGGGACTGAAATTCGGAGAACCGGCGCAGCTCGTGGGCCTGGCGCAGCGCCCGCTCGGGATGATCGGGATCCGCGTCGAGATCCCGCTGGATCAACGACCGGGCCGTATCGGCGAGGGTCGCGGTGTTGCGGCCCACGATCCGGGCGAACGCGAACAGGTCGGCGTCCGCGCTACCGAGAGCGCGGTACTCGGCCAGCAGCCGCGCCAGCCGCAGATCGTCCTCGCTGTAGTCCGCCGACTCCTCGGTCGCCACCCCTCGGCCCATCGACCGAAACCACCGCTCCACATCCATTCGGGCGATGCCGGTCCGCTCACAGATCTGCGCGAGCGTGTAGGTGGCCCCGCGAGGGGTCAACACGTCGTCGAGCAGCAGATACCCCAGCTGACCCCGCCGGGTGGCCTCGGTCAGGGCCGCCACGGTGGTTCCGTGCTCGGCGAGTTGCAGCAGCACACGGATTCGGCGTGCCCTGTCTGCGCCGTTCAATCCGTCCAGCAGACCGGCCGCTGTGAACGCACGCATGCGACGTCGACGGTGAAGAAGCCGGGACGGCGTGGACAGCAGACGCCTTGCCAGTGACATGAGCACTTCTGGATTGTCCGGGCTCGTGTCACCTCCTGTCTCGGGAGTCTGGCGTTCCGGACGAGGACGCCATCCCGACGGCGCTCTGGAGGGGACCCCTGCGCCGTGCCGTGCGAAGCCCCGGGGTAGGCGCCCGGGAGCAGGTCCCCTACATCCCCGAGAACGCCCAGGGCCTGGCTCTTCGATGGTGGTTCGACGCGCCGCGGCGTCATCACGGAGATGGTCCCGAGCGCCGGTGACAGCGTGGAGTTCGTGCACTACGTCCCGAGCACACGAGCGGTATCGCGTCGGGGAAGTGTCCGGTGATCTCGGGGCAGCCATCCTCGAGTTCCGCACCCGAGCTCGGGGATCACCTGGGCCGTGCCGGTCCGGCTGTTCACCTCGACAGATCGAGGCCGGGTGCAGCGCACCGCCGCGGACCGCGCACCCTGTCGACGGCACGTGAAAACTGAACACGGTACGGCAGGCTGGTTCGAGTATTGGTCGCAACACTCTGGAGGGAGCGCCGTCGAGTAGGTTCACCATGTGCTCGTCTGCGATCTGCGTCATTTCCTCGAACTGCCCGACGAGGCCCCCGGCCCTGCGCACCGCCTCGCTGAGCAGCTGGCTGCCCTGGCGCGGGCGGCCACCGCCCGTCAGTGCGGGGTCCGCTGGATCAGTGCGCTGCCGTGCCGACGCCGCCCCGGCCACCGCCGTTGTCCGGGACGGATGAGCGTGCTGTGCGCCGATCCGTCCGGGCCCATTGAATGGGTATGCACCGCCTGCAGCGACGCCGGGACCATCACCGGCTGGCAGGACTCACCGTTCGACCTGCGGCGTCGGCATCCGGCGCCGAGGAGCCCGGTGCACCACCTCCGGATCCCGGACGAGGTAGCCACGACACTGCGTGAGCTCATGCTGCTCGATACCGACTGCGAACGGGCCGTCTTCGGTGCGTACGTCCACGGCGACGACATTGTCCTGCCCGTGAGCGACGACGATCTCGAGGAACTCATCGGGTCCGTGGCCGCCGACGCCAACCACGAACCGAACCGGCGCCGCCAACAGCGCCTCGACACCGCCGTCACCGTGCTCGAGGAGGCGGCCGAGAACGCATTTCACCCCTGCTGACCAACGTGGCCTCCGGCGGCGGATCCGACGAAGCGCCGCCGTGGCCGGTGCCCGTTGCAACCGGTGTGCCGGAGCCGGACATCGCTCAGGTGCGGCGGTGGTGCGCCGCCCGCGTTCCCGAGTACGCCCGGCACCAGGCCCACCTCGAATGCGATCCGTTGGCGGTCCGGCGCCCCGCCGCCTCGACGAGGGATCACGGTCCTTCCCCGCGAGCGGCCCTCGCTACCGCCGGGGATACAGGGATCGGATGTCGCCTACCCTCAGGCAGCCGGCGGTGCTGTCCATGCGACGCCAAGGCACCATTCGTGGGCTCGGCCCTCGGCCACCGATCACAACTGCTGACCGGATCAGCGAATCTTGTCAGGCTTGGACGAACGCGTGCGTGTCCGCCCCCGCCATTCGCCGGTTACCGGATGCGGCCGCATCTCGACGGTCCAGAAGCACCCGGTCGACAGACCACGACCCCTCCCCCAGGAAAATCAGTACAAACAACGCCCAGCAGAACAGCGCAGCGGACTCGCCGTCGTTGTGGATCGGTAGCGCACCGTCGCCCTGATGACCCCAAAAGTAGGCATACGCCATCGAACCCGACCCGAGGAACGCAGCAAGTCGCGTACCGAATCCGAGCAGCAGCGTGAACCCGCACACGACCTGGATGACCGCACCCCACCAGCCCGGCCAGGCACCGAGTTGCGCAGTGGTTCCGCCGTAAGGCTCAGCCGGCCAGGACCACAGGCTGGTGGTGCCGTGGCAGAGGAACAGGAATCCCAGGACAATGCGGAACGCGGCGAGCGCGTGATCACTGGAGTGGGCCAGCCAATGGCGTACGGAAGTCATCACACCAGAAGTAAAGCATGCCTACCCTTACCTACGGTGTGCATGGGAGACACGCCCCCCGATACGAGCAGCTGCCGAACCGATCTCGACCGGGACACCCACGGACCCACATCGTTACGGACCGTCAGCAGCTGCACTGGCGGAGAATCCTCATCACTCGAGGAATACGCGCATCCACCACCTACCGCGCCGAGCGAACCGGTCCTACCCCAGGCGGTGCCCCGGGATCGACGCGGTGCCGTCGCTGAGGAACACGACGTGGAAGTCGTGCTGGGATGCCTCCCGGGCAGTGGCCTCGCAGCAGATGTTGGTGGCGATGCCACTGATGATCACGGTGTCGATCCCCCGCCTGCGCAGTTGTTGCGCGAGGTCGGTGCCGTGGAAGGCGCCGCACCGGGTCTTGTCGACGACGAGGTCGTTCGGCGCGGCGTCGAGGGCCTCATGCAGTTCGGCGGTCGGTGTGGACGACGAGGACCCCGGTCTCGCGGCAGGTGCGGATCAGGGCGTTGATCGCGTCGAGGAGCTCTCGGCCGGTGGGCGCGGCCAGCGGGCTGTCCTCGACGAAGCAGCGCTGCATGTCCACGTTGAGCAGGGCGGTCCGGGCCGGGACGAGGGGTCGGCGGATCGTGGACGCGGCCACGGCGCTGTTCGACTCCCGTAGCTACGCGGCGACCACGATGGAGGCGATCGCCGAGCACGCGGACGCCGCGGTCGAGACCGTCTACAGCCGGTTCCGGACCAAGGTGAACCTGCTCGACGCGATCCTCGAGCCCGCCATCGTCAGAACGGCCGACGGGCACGACCTGTTCGATCGGCCGGAGATCGCGGAGATCGCGGAGATCCGACAGTGCCCCGAGCAGCGGACCCAAGTGCGGATGCTCGCCCACTTCTCCCGCGGCATCCTCGAGCGCACCGCCGTCGCGCACCGAATCCTGCTGTCGGCCGCGGCATCCGATCCCAGGGCCGCGGAGCTGCAACGGCGGGACGCCCAGCGTCGCCGCGACGGGCAACGGGTCTACATCGACATGCTTCTGGCGAACGGACCGCTGCGCGATGGGCTCGACGCCGCCGACGCCGCCGCCGCCTATTCGGCACTGTCCAACCCCCACACCTACACACTGCTCGTCCGGGAGCAGGCGTGGACGGCCGACAAGTTCGAACAATGGCTCCGTGACAGCCTGACTCTGCTCCTGCTCGGCGATTGAGCAATGCCATCCGGTCCGGTCCGACCGGTACCCACCGTTACCGGAGATCGTTGGACCGCAGGTCTCCTCGAATCCGAAACCAATCGATGTACTCCGCCACCGCGATTTCGAGGTCATCAATCGACCGCCACGGGGCCCTTGTTCCGGACCTGTTCGGCCGTGAACAGCGAGTTGATCGCCTCGGCGAGGGCGTTATCGCAGGAATCGCCGCGGCTGCCCACCGTGGCGACCGCGCCCGGCATCGGCGAGGCGTTGGGTGTAGCGAACGGCGCGATATTGGGCGGATTCAACCGGTCTCGAGACGCACCGGACCACCGGGGCCACCGACACCGAGGCAGACCCCGAGAGGCGCCCCCGGCCGGCTACGTGCGAGGGTCTCGAGGGAGTCAGCGACGTGCGGCGACCACGTCGTCGTCGAGAAATCCCTTCAATCCACCACTGAAGACATCGTTGTCGTCCCCGGCGACCATATGGCCGGCCCCGGGCACGTCGATCACTGTCGCGGTCGGGATCAGCTCGCGCAGTTCCTGGGCGCCTGCTTCGCTGACCACATGAGAGTGTGCACCACGCACGAGCATCGTGGGAACGGTGATCGCGGCCGCGGCAGCCCGGGCACGTTCGTAGCGCACGATCGAGTCGGCCTGACGCGTGGGTTCGTCGCCGTGGCGAAGAAACGCCGGATCCCAGTGCCAATACCAGCGGCCTTCACGCAGGCGGAGGTTTTTGTGTAACCCTGCCGGGTTGGGTTTGCGGACACGGTTCGGGGTATACGCCGCGATCGCCGCCGCCGCGTCGTCCAGGCTGGCGAAACCGTCGAGACCACTGCGCATGAAGGCCATGATCTCCGCGGTGCCGCCGGTTTCGACCCTCGGTGCGATATCGACCAAGACCAGACCACGAGCAAGTGCGGGATTCTCCCCCTGCCCGATCAACGACGTCATCCCGCCCATCGAGGCACCGACGAGTACCGGCTTCTCCTCCAGCTCGCCGATGATCGACGTCAGGTCGGCGACCAACGCATCGATGCCGTAGTCCCCGTCCGGCGCCCACTGACTGTCGCCATGGCCCCGTGCATCCACCGCGACGGCGGACCAGCCGTCTGCCGCGAGGCTGCGACCGGTGTTTCGCCAGGAATGCCGGGTCTGCCCGCCGCCGTGCAGCAACAGCACCACGCCTTTCCTGTCGACGCCCGACCCGTCGGCACCCGGTGCCGGTGGATCCCACCGGTCGGCGGCAAGCGTGACACCGTCACCGCGGAATTCGCACTGTGTGGCTATCGGATCCATGAAGTACCTCACCAACATCATCGAGTTGAGCATTCTCCCTCATGGTGCACTACGAGGTGAACGCTGATTCACCCGCACCCATTTCACGACCTGCCCACGGAGGTCGGATGGACTTCCCTTACCCACCCCAGGGCCCTTCTCACCGACACGCGACCCGACGAAACCGTCGCGCAAGCGGACCAGGACGCATCCGCAGCCGATCGCAGACGCTCGCCGCAGACAACACGGGACACCAGGACCTTCGACAAACAAAATCGTGCCCGCCAAGATCGCGGTGCCGCACCGGCGAAAGCACGCAGGTGCGCCGAACGAAGAAGATGCGCGGACACCACCCTCGACGCTCTCTCGACCCGGCGCGGCGCGTTCCACGAAGAGGTCCACCGCTCGCAAGAGACTGGTCGTGAACGGGAACGACCCGCGCCGGTACCGCGCCCGCCCGTGCCCCTCCACAGCCAGCGATCGAACCCACTTCTCGAGGCCCAGGACCGAGCCACATTCGTCAAAGCCGGACAGAGCACCCGTGCAGCCCGACTCACCGCACCGGCCTCCGAGGCGGCTACCCTCACCACCGCACATCGCGACAAACAAGGGACCTGTGGGACCGCGACGCCATCGATCTCGTCGAACCCGGCTTCATCGAGTTCACCCGCGACGGGACCGGGCAGTTCGGCTTCATCGCCGTCCGCGGCTCGATGGACTGCCGGACCACCGAACGCAACGGCCACCCGGTAGTGGAGTTCAGCTGGATCGGCGACGACGAAGGCGACGAGGTCAGCGGACGCGGCTGGGCAGCTCTGCAAGAGGACGGCACGCTCGCCGGGCACCTGTTCTTCCACATGGGAGACAACTCGGGTTTCCGGGCAGACCCCATTGTCCGTGCCAACCGGCAAGGGTAGGCGATGAGCGAATACCAGTACTACGAATTCCTCGCCGTCGACCGGCCGTTGAACGATCGTCAGCTGGCCGAGGTTCGCTCGCTGTCCACCCGGGCGAGCGTTACGGCCACCAGCTTCGTCAACGAGTACCACTGGGGCAACTTCCGGGGCGATCCGAGGCAGATGATGGAGCGCTACTACGACGCGCACCTCTATCTGGCGAACTGGGGAACACACCGGATCATGCTCCGCCTCCCGCGCGGCCTGCTCGACATCGACGTCGCCCGCGACTACTGCGTCGGACATCTGGTAACCGCCTGGACCACAGGCGAATTCCTCGTGCTCGACCTGACCAGCGAGGACGAAGGCGGCGAGTGGGATCCTGACGCCGTCACACCGTTGTCGGCCATCGTCGGGATCCGCTCCGAACTCGCCACGGGCGACCTCCGCCCGCTCTACCTCGCCTGGCTCGTCGGCCACAACACTGCAGAAGCAGACGATTACTCCTGGGGCCGCAACCCCGACAACGACCTCGAGCCACCCGTGCCGCCCGGATTAGCCACGCTCACCGCCGCGCAGCGAGCGCTGGCCGACTTCCTCCGCCTCGACGACGACCTACTTGCCGTCGCAGCCCGGACCAGCCCCCCGCTCGAGGAGACCACCGGCATCTCCGACGCACTCGCAGCCTGGGTGACAACACTGCCCCTCGCCGAGAAGAACCGACTCCTGATGCGCGTGGTGAATGATCACCCCGCGGCGGTCCGGACAGAGATGCTGCGCCGCTTCCACGACGAGCACACCCCGCACATTCCAGCTTCGCCCCCTCGGACCGTGGCCGATCTCCTCGACGCCGCGGCGCGTCGTCGCGGCGACCGTGAGCGCCGGGCGGCCGCCCGGCGTGCCGAGGACAAAGTCCGCCGCGACAAAGACCACGCACTCGCCCGCGAGAGACGGTTGGATGAACCGGTCCGCGACGAGGAAGCCGCGTGGTCGCGTATCGACGCGATGATCGCCACCCGAAACCCAGCGAATACGAGGCTGCCATCACGCTGCTCACCGATATGCAGGCACTCGCCGAACGCGAGGGCCGACGTGACGCCTTCACCCAGCGCATCCTGGCACTACGTCACAGACATGCGCGCAAATCACGCCTCATCGAACGCCTCGACCGGGCGGGTGTGTGAACCCCGCCGATGACCGTGTGATGCGCACCGTCGCGGGAGGCCCTGTTCACCGGCGGGCTGCGCCGGCGCCGACGTACACAGTCGGCCAAGGTACTGGGCGAGCGGTCGAGCGACGTCGCGCATGGCAAGATAGGCGATCACGTGGATCGCCTCTGGTTCGGATTCGATCTTCGCAAATCCAGTCCTACCAGGAGCTCTGCGTCCTTCGAGATCCGGCCTGACGCCATCCAAGCAAGATCAACTTACTGAGAAAGCCTCAATAGGCGGGAGTCTAAGACCGATCGCGGCCAGAACCTCCAAGATTCCCATCGCCTTGACTGTCCCGTCGGAGAAGTCCTCGGCCCAGGACAGGTTGGGCGTGACAGCCAACTTGTCCTTGGGCTGAATCAGCTTCATGACCCGCTGCGAGGAAGATCGGTGCGAGGAGTCCGGCGAGGATCCATAGCACAGTGTTCATGACGGGTCCTGTCTGTCGGTCCGGGTGCTTGTATCCGTTCCCATCAGGTCTGGGCGACGGGCACGGTCGTCAGGTCGGTGCCGACCGTCACCGATCCGTCGTATCCCTCGAGTCGTCTGACTGGGGGTGACGGAAACCGTGAAGCGGGTGAGAGCTGCTGGACGAGGATGTTGGGAGCCCCGGCTTCGGGATGCTCACCGACAGCTTCGGAGTGACCGGGATCCTCGACGTCGCCGCCGCATACAACGCCGAGTGACAGTCATCGAGACTGCGGCGCGGGCGGTCGGAGTCTTCCGCGGCGCAGTCTCCCATCTTGCTCGCCACAGCAGCTGCACCATTCAGGAGTGAAAGTGTTCACCCAGCCCAGCCGGAGGTCACGATCCCGCACATCTGCATCAACGGTGACCTTCACATCGGGCTGCGCGGCAACGCGGCACCGGCCAACCCACCAGCCCCGCACCGTCCGTCATCCGCACCCGGCACAGAACTCGACCCCGCAACCGGTCAACACCAGCGCGCCGCTGTACCTGCACCCGCCACTACGATCGACGACGTCCACTGCGGACCGGTCACCGACGCCGCCGGCGCCACCACCTCATCGCCGTCGGCACCGCAGCCGGACGAGTCGGCTGCACCGACGCCATCACCGACACCGTCACCAGCGACGGCTGGAATTGCCAAGCCGAACCCAACCCCGGTGCTCCCACTGCCTGCCACAAGGACGGCCTCACCATCGCCCTGCGCGCTAGCTGACCACCTCCCGGTGCGTGTTCGGTTCCTCGTCCGGCACGACCACGCACCGGGCATCCTGAAGACGAGACTCGTCCTCTCTTGCAGCCGCCTAGAACCAGGCCGGCCGCGCGTCGAGCGTGGTCCGGTCCAGGCTGTCGAGCAGGTCGAACTGCGGACCCGTCTTCGGCAGTTCGAACGCGAAGAAGTACCGGGCGGCGGCACGCTTGCCCTCGTAGAAGCCGCCCTCCCGGGTCCCGGCCGCGAGGAGCTGTTCGAGCCACATCCACGCGACGATCACGTGCCCGACGGCCTCGAGGTACACCGACGAATTCGCCAGCGCCACCTCGGGATCGCCGGTCGACCACAGCCGTGCGGCGGTCGCCGCGACACGCGTCACCGCCGCCTGCAGCTGCCCGGCGTAGCGGGCCGCGTCGCCCCCGGCGTCGACGGCCCGCGCGACGGTCCGCCCGATCGTCTCGCCGAGCAGCGCCAGTCCCGCCCCGCCCTGCATGACCACCTTGCGCCCGAGCAGGTCCAGCCCCTGGATGCCGTGCGTACCCTCGTGAATGGGGTTGAGGCGGTTGTCCCGGTAGAACTGCTCGACGTCGAATTCGCGGGTGTAGCCGTAGCCCCCGTGCACCTGGATCGCCAGGCTGTTCGCCTCGAGGCACCACTGCGACGGCCAGGACTTCGCGACGGGGGTGAGCATGTCGAGCAGCAGCCCGGCACGGGTGCGGGCGTCCTCGTCCTCGGCGGTCTGCTGCTCGTCGACGAGCGTCGAGCAGTACAGCCCCAGCGCCAGCGCGCCCTCGACGTAGGCCTTCTGCGCGAGCAGCATTCGCCGCACGTCGGCATGCTCGATCAGCGGCACGGGCGGCGACGACGGGTCCTTGTCGCCGAGCGGGCGGCCCTGGGTGCGGGTGCGGGCGTACTCGAGGGACTGCAGGTAGCCGGCGTAGCCGAGCGACGTGGCGAGGAACCCGACGCCGATGCGGGCCTCGTTCATCATGTGGAACATGTACGCCAGGCCCTTGTGCGGGTCGCCGAGCAGGTAGCCGACGGCGCCGGCGCGACCGCCGGGGGTGAAGGTGCCGTCGCCGAAGTTCAGCAGCGTGTTGGTGGTGCCGCGGTTGCCCATCTTGTGGTTGAGACCGACGAGGGCGACGTCGTTGCGCTCGCCGAGCTGGCCGTCCCCGCCCACGAGGATCTTCGGGACGATGAACAGCGAGATGCCCTTGACCCCCGCCGGACCACCGGGAATTTTCGCCAGCACGAGATGGACGATGTTCTCGGACAGCTCGTGGTCGCCGCCGGAGATCCACATCTTGGTGCCGGTGAGCCGGAAGCTGCCGTCGTCCTGCGGCACGGCCTTGGTGGTGATGTCCGCCAGCGACGATCCGGCCTGCGGCTCGGACAGGCACATGGTGCCGAAGAACCGGCCCTCGAGCAGGGACGGCACGTACGTGGCGATCTGCTCCTCGCTGCCGTGGGTGGCGATGAGGTTGGCATTGCCGACGGTGAGGAACGGGTAGGACGAGGTGCCGGCGTTCGCGGCCTGGAACCAGGCCATCGCCGCACGCAGCACGGTGATCGGCAGCTGCATGCCGCCGAGTTCCTCGTCGAACGAGGACCCGATGAGCCCGGCCTTGGCGAACAGCTCCAGCGCCGCCTTGACCTCGGGGATGATCTCGACCTTGCCGTCGTCGCCGATCCGCGGCTCCTGGGCATCCGCCTTCTTGTTGTGCGGCGCGAAATGCTTGGTGGCCATCTCCGCACTGAGGTCGAGGACGGCGTCGAACGTCTCCCGTGAGTGCTCGGCGAACCGCGTCCGCGCGGTGAGGGACTCGACGTTCAGCCACTCGTAGAGCAGGAAGTCGAGGTCACGCCGGGACAGGACGGGAGCGGGCATGGAGTTTCCTTTCACAGTGCCACAGATTCACTCAGCGGCCACAGATTCACTAAGCGCTCACTTAGTACAGCAACGACGGTGCATGATGTCAACGGACCAGCACGGCGACGGAGAGAACCCAGCATGATCGACACGCCCATCACCGACCGGGACGACCTCACCGGCATCTTCACCGAGGTCGAATCCGACGTCGCGCGTCGTCTCATCGGCTCGGCCGTGGAGTCCTTCGCCCGTCGCGGCTACCACGCCACCACCACCCGTGACATCTCCGTCGGCGCCGGCCTGAGCCCGGCCGCACTGTACGTGCACTTCAAGTCCAAGGAGGAGGTGCTGTTCGAGGCCAGCCGCATCGGGCACCAGCACGTCCTCGACGCCGTCGTCGCCGCGGCCGCCTCCGCCACCGAGCCGGCCGACCGGATGCGCGCGATCGTGGACGGCTTCGTGCGCACCCACGCCGTGCACCACACCGTCTGCCGGGTGGCGCAGTACGAACTGCACGCCCTCACCCCGGAGCACTACCGGACGATCGCCGCGATCCGCCGCGACACCGACGCCGTGATCCGCGCCGAGATCGAGCACGGCATCGCGGCCGGGGTGTTCACCGTCCGCGACGTGCCGACCACCGCCCTGGCGATCCTGTCCCTCGGCATCGACGTCGCCCGCTGGTACCAGCCGGGCCGTATCGACGTCGACACGCTCGCGGGCAACTACGTCGAGCTCGTCCTCGGCATGCTCGGCGCGGGCACAATGCAGGGGTGACCGAGCCAGCCACCGTCCTCGTCGTCGACGACGACGAGGACGTCCTCGCCTCCCTGCAGCGCGGGCTGCGCCTGTCGGGGTTCGACGTGCTCACCGCCGCGAGCGGCACACAGGCGCTCGACGTCGTCGCCCGGCACCGCCCCGATGCGATGGTGCTCGACATGAACATGCCGGTCCTCGACGGCACCGGCGTGGTCACCGCCCTGCGCACCGGCGGTCACGACATCCCGATCTGCGTGCTCAGCGCCCGCAGCACCGTCGACGACCGCATCGCCGGGCTCGAGTGCGGCGCCGACGACTACCTGACGAAGCCGTTCGTGCTCGCCGAGCTCGTCGCGCGGATCCGGGCGATGCTGCGGCGCAGCGTGCCGGGCGCTCCCGGCGCCGGCTCCGTCGTCCGGGTCGGCGGGCTCGAACTCGACACCGCCGGCCGGCGGGTGCGCATCGACGGCACCGAGGCGGAGCTGACCAAGCGCGAGTTCGAACTGCTCGAGGTGCTCGCCCGCAACGCGGGCATCGTCCTGAGCCGCGACCGCCTGCTGGCCCTCGTATGGGGCTACGACTTCGACGCAGACACCAACGTCGTCGACGTGTTCGTCGGCTACCTGCGCCGCAAGCTCGAGGCCGGCGGGCGGCCACGGCTGGTGCACACCGTGCGCGGGGTGGGCTTCGTGTTGCGGGATCAGGCGTGACACAACGCTTCTCGCTGCGTGCGCGGGTCGCCGCGGCCACGGCGCTCGGCACCACGCTCGTCGTCGCGGTCCTGGGCGTGCTCGTCGCGCTGGCGATCACCCGGAACAACCTCGCGCAGCTCGACCGCCGCCTCGAGACGGCCACCCAGGTGCTGGTCGCCAACGCCGGCACCGCCGGTCTGTTCCTGCCCGCCCTGGGCGACGCCGGCGCCTTCGCCGTCACCATTCGCACCGAATCCGGGCGGTTGCTCAGCAGCACCCCGACCGAACTGCCCGCCCTCTCCCCCGGCGCGCACACCGTCGACCTCGGCGGCACCGCCTACCGGACGTACACCGCGCCGACCGACCGGGTGCCCTCGCTCCTGTCCGTCGCCGTGCCCTACGCCGAGGCTCAGGACATCACGACCGAGCAGCACCGTCAGCTCGCCGTCGCCGGTGCGATCGCCGTCGCGGTCGCCACGGCCCTCGGCTGGGTGTTCGGCGGGCGGGCCGTGCGTCCCCTGGCGGACCTCACGCGCCGGATCGTGGCCCGAGAACCGACGCTCGCGCCGCGGCGCTCCGGCATCCGCGAGGCCGACGAGCTCGCCGCCGCGGCCGGTGACATGCTCAGCGACGTCGCCCGCGCCCAGGCCGCCACCGACGCCGCCCTCGCCACGGCGCGGGACTTCGCGGCCGCCGCCGCCCACGAGCTGCGGACCCCGCTGACCGCCATGCGCACCGACCTCGAGGTGCTCTCCACCCTGGACGCGACGGGCGACGTCCTGAGCGTCGAGGAGCGCACCCAGATCCTCGCCGACCTCACCCGGACGCAGAGCCGCGTCGAATCCACTCTCGACGACCTCGAGCGGCTCGCCCGCGGCGACCTGTCCACCTCTCGGGACTTCGTGCCCACCGACCCGGTGGAGATCTGTGACGCCGCGGCCGCCGATGCGATGAGCCGGCATCCCGGCGTGCAGATCGAGGTCGTCGGCGAGACGGGACGCGAGATCCGGGCGCTGCCGAGCGGTCTGCGGCTCGTCGTCGACAACGCCGTGGCCAACTCGGTGCGGCACGGCCACGCCCGCCGGATCCGGCTGGCGGTCACCGTCGAGGGCACCGACACCGTGCTCACCGTCGACGACGACGGCCGCGGGGTGCCCGCCGACGAGCGCGGCGTGGTGTTCGAGCGATTCCGCCGGGGCAGCGGCGCCGCCAGGGGCGGTTCCGGGCTGGGGCTGGCACTGGTGGCGCAGCAGGCGGCGCTGCACGGCGGCGCGGCGCGGCTGGAGCCGAGCCCGCTCGGCGGGGCCCGGCTGACGGTGCGGCTCGCCGGATCGGCGGGGTGAACGTTTTCCACCCCTCGGGTCACTACGACGCGGGACGGGGCGGGCGCAGGATCGTAGGCAGCCCCTCCACTGATCCCAGGAGATCCGAATGTCGAAGAGCCGCAAGCTGATCGTCACCGCCGCCCTGATCGTCCTGCCGGTCCTCGGCGGTGCCGGGACCGCAGCCGCGTCCTCGGACCACCACGACGACCACGACCGCCGTGACCGTCACGACCGCGGTTGCGCCATCACGCATTTCGACAGGAACGGCAACTTCCTGCGCAGCGAGTTCCGCAACCACGGCTCCCGGTTCGAAGGGCGGATCTGCCGCAGCGACGACCAGTGGCACTTCCTCGACAGCGGCGACATCGCCCCCACCCCCTTCGTCCGGCACTGACCCCCGCGGGAATCCCCCGCATGCGACGGAGCCCCGCATCGCGAAAGGCGATGCGGGGCTCCGGCCGTGGGCGGGACCTACTCGGTGCCGAGGAGGTCGATGACGAAGACCAGGGTCTTGCCGCCGAGCGGGTGCCCGGACCCGGCCGGCCCGTAGGCGAGTTGCGGGGGCACCGTCAGCTTGCGGCGACCGCCGATCTTCATGCCGGGGATGCCCTCCTGCCAGCCGGGGATGAGCCGGCCGAGCGGGAACTTGACGGACTCGCCGCGGGCGAACGAGGAGTCGAACACCTCGTTCGTGTCGTACTCGACGCCGTGGTAGTGCACGTCGACGACCGACCCGGGCTGCGCCTCGGTCCCGTCACCGACGGTGATGTCCTCGATCACGAGCTCCGCGGGGGCCGGGCCGGTGGCCGGCTCGATCTCCGGCACCTCGGGCTTGGCCTCCACCCCGAGCAGATCGATGACGAAGACCAGGGTCTTGCCGGCGAGGCGGTGACCCGAGCCGGCCGGGCCGTACGCCATCTCCGGCGGGATCGTCAGCTGACGGCGGCCACCGACGCGCATGCCGGGGATGCCCTCCTGCCAGCCGGCAATCAGGCCGCTGAGCGGGAAGGTGATGGATTCGCCGCGGCTCCACGACGAGTCGAACTCCTCGCCGGAGTCGAACTCGACGCCGACGTAGTGGACCTCGACCTTGGCTCCGGGCGTCGCCTCGGCGCCCTCGCCGACGGTGAGGTCCTTGACGACCAGGCCGGTCGGGGCGGGACCCCCCTGGAACTCGATCTCGGGCTTGCTGCTCATGTATCGGTCTTCCGGTAGGGGACGGGTCAGCGTGCGTCGATGCTGTTGTAGTCGCGCTCGGTGTAACCGGTGTAGATCTGCCGCGGGCGGCCGATCTTCAGCGTCGGGTCGGAGTGCATCTCGCGCCAGTGCGCGATCCAGCCCGGCAGGCGGCCGAGTGCGAACAGCACCGTGAACATGCGGGTCGGGAAGCCCATCGCCCGGTAGATCAGACCGGTGTAGAAGTCGACGTTCGGGTACAGCTTGCGCTCGATGAAGTAGTCGTCGGTGAGCGCGGCATCCTCGAGGGCCTGCGCGATCTGCAGCAGGTCGTCGTCGCCGCCCAGCTTGGCGAGCAGGCTGTCGGCGGTCTTCTTCACGATCGCCGCACGCGGATCGTAGTTGCGGTAGACGCGGTGTCCGAAGCCCATGAGCTTGACGCCGTCTTCCTTGTTCTTGACCTTGCGGACGAACTCCTTGACGTCGCCCCCGCTGGTCTTGATCTCGTTGAGCATCTCGAGCACGGCCTGGTTGGCGCCACCGTGCAGCGGGCCCCACAGCGCGTTGATGCCGCCGGAGATCGAGGTGAACAGGTTGGCGTCGGAGGAACCGACGAGCCGAACCGTGGAGGTCGAGCAGTTCTGCTCGTGGTCGGCATGCAGGATCAGCAGCATGTCGAGGGCCTGGGCGATCTCGGGATCGACCTGGTACGGCTCCGCCGGGAAGCCGAAGGTCATGCGCAGGAAGTTCTCGACCAGGTTCAGCGAGTTGTCCGGGTACAGGAACGGCTGACCGACGGACTTCTTGTAGGCGTAGGCCGCGATGGTCGGCAGCTTGGCCATCAGCCGGATGGTGGACAGCTCCACCTGCTCCGGGTCGTCGGGATCGAGCGCGTCCTGGTAGTACGCCGACAGGGCGTTGACGGCGCTGGAGACGACGGGCATCGGGTGCGCGTTGCGCGGGAAGCCGTCGAAGAAGCGCTTGAGGTCCTCGTGCAGCAGCGTGTGCCGGCGGATCTTGTCGGTGAAGACCTCGAGCTGCTCCGCGGTGGGCAGCTCACCGTAGATCAGCAGGTAGCTGACCTCGATGAACGTGGACTTTTCCGCCAGCTGCTCGATGGGGTATCCGCGGTACCGCAGGATGCCCTTCTCCCCGTCGATGAAGGTGATGGCCGACGTGGTGGAGGCGGTGTTGACGAAACCGGGGTCAAGGGTGGTGTACCCGGTCTCCGCAAGGAGCTTACCCAGCTCGATGCCGTCGTTGCCTTCCGTCGCCTTGGCGATAGACATTGTGTGCTCGCCACCGGGGTAGCTGAGGGTGGGTCGGGTGTCATTCTCAGCGGGCACGAAGGATCCCTCTCAAGCTCAGATCAACGCGATTCTTCCGAACATTCACGTAGAACCTAGCCCTTGCGCAGGCCATGTGCCCAGGGAGGGTCCGTCGAAGGTCCCGGATCGCGCCGGATCGGAGGTGTGCCACGACGGCACCGAAACCGTCGGTCGCGCCCCCCGCAACGGCGCTCACCTGCGCGGATATTGCATATCACGTTCCCGGCGCCGTCGCGGTGAGCGCCCGTCGGCGTGTCCGCACCGCCGGTGCACCGGCGGTGCGGGAACCGGTCACGCGGCCGGCAGGGCGATCAGGCCCCACCGGCCCGTCCACGTCTCCCCGGGCTGCAGCACGACGAGATCGATGCCGAGATTGAAGGCGTCCGGCGGACACGTCATCGGCTCGAGCGCCAAGGCCCGCCCCCGCCCCGGATACTCCAGCTCGGGGACGGCGCCGGCGGTGAACACCTGCAGCCAGGCGAACTCGCGCCCGGCCCACAGTTGCACTCCCCTGCCGTCCGGGCCCCGCAGCTCGTGCCGGGCCCGGCCGTCCACGTCCACGTCCAGCGCGCTGTAGGGGGCGTCGAGCTCGACCCCGCGCAGCGACCGCGGCGCGGTGAAATCGAACTCGGTGCCCTCGACCGGCTGTGAGTACGCGTTCGGCAGTCCGCGCCCGGGATCGAGCGGCAGCCGGGTGCCGGCGGCCAGGCGCAGCGTGCACTCGTCGAGCGGTGCGTCGCCCGCCCGCACGTACGGATGCACACCGAGCCCGAACGGCGAGTGGTAGCCGCCCACGTTGGTGGCGGTGTGCGTGACGGTGAGCCCGCCGTCGCCCACCTCGTGGGTCGCGGTGAGCCGCAGCTGGTACGGCCACCCCTTGTGCAGCCCCACATCCAGCGCCTGCTCGACGCGAGAATCATTGTGGGAAACCAGAACCCAGTCCCGATGCCATACGAACCCGTGCAGCGCGTTGCCGCGTTCGGGCTCGGTGAGCGCGAGCTGATGCTCGATGCCGTCGAAGTAGAAGTGCCCGTCCCGGATGCGGTTCGGCCACGGGGCGAGCACCGTGCCGGAGCGCAGCGGGGGCCGCTCGTTCTCCGGCCAGCTCTCCGTCAGCCGGTACGGCCCGGTCGCCGATTCGTGCTCGAGCACCCGCAGGGCCGCCCCCGAGCTGGAGACCTCCGCGCGGTACCCGCCCCCTCGGATCCGGTAGTTCTTCGGATCGGACATGGGCCCAGTGTCCCGCGGACGGACTCAGCGGGTCAGGGATTCGACGATCACGGCTGTGGCCTCGGCGATCGCGGCGTTGTCGTGCGCGGCGTCCGGCAACCCGGTGACCGAGTCGCTGAGAAGCACGAGCACGAGCGGCGAACCGTCCGGCGACCACAGCACCCCGGCGTCGTTCACGGTGCCGTACCGGCCGGCGCCCGTCTTGTCGGCCGCGGTCCAGCCGGCCGGCATCCCCGCCCGGAGGCGCTGCCCGGAGGTGACACTTGCCCGCATCCAGCCCGTCAGGGTCTGCTGTCCCGCCGCGGGCAGGCCGGAACCGAGCAGCAGCGCCCGGTAGCCGCGCGCGAGACCGGACGCGGTGGAGGTGTCGCGCACGTCGCCGGGCTCGGCGCTGTTGAGCTCGGGCTCCCAGCGGTCGAGGGTCGTGGCGGTGTCCCCGAGCGACCGGGCGAAGGCGGTCACGGCGGTGGGCCCGCCCAGCCGCCGCAGCAGGAGGTTGCCGGCGGTGTTGTCGCTGCGGGTCAGGGCGGCGTCGCACAGCTGCGCCAGCGTCAGGGTCCGGCCCTGCGCCTCGGAGGTGACGGGCGAGTTCTCGACGATGTCCGCAGGATCGACCGGAACCGCGTCGTCGAGCCGCAGACTGCCCTGCGATTCGAGCCGCAGGATCGCGGCGGCCGCGTACACCTTGAACGTCGAGCACATCGCGAACCGGTCATCGGCCCGGCGGGCGTACGTCAGCCCGCGCCCCGGATCGTGGGCGAGCACGCCGAGCCGGACCCGGCGACGCTCCTCGAGGTCGGCGAGCACCGCGTCGAGCGGGGCGAACCGAGCGCCGGCATCCGGCCCCGGCGGCGGCACCGTCGCCTCGGTGCGCGCGCCGCACGCCGCGGCGGCGGAGAGCGCCGAGGCCGCCAGCGCGGAGACGAGGAACCGGCGGCGGGTCAGCGGAGAGGGATTGTCGCGTCGAAGTGAAGTCACCGCCGCACAACAGCATCGCGGCCGCGGCGGACGCCAATACCGAACGCCGCCACCATCGAGTCGGCTGCGCTATCGCCGCAGATGGCCGGGCCGGATTCGACGGCGAGACGGGGGCCGGTTCGCCGTCGCGGCTGCCGGCCCGGATCCCGCTGGTTCAATGACGCCATGGACCTGATCCGCCATCTCCGCTTCTTCGTCTCCGTGGCGGACGAGCGGCATTTCGGCAGGGCGGCGGCAACACTCGACATGACCCAGCCGCCGCTGTCCCAGGGACTTCGGCGGCTCGAGCAGCACCTCGGCGTCGAGCTGATCCACCGCGCCCGCCACGGTGCGGTGCTCACCCCCGCCGGCGTGCAGCTCCTGCCGCGCGCCCGTCTGCTCGTCGACGACGCCGAGCGCTTCCTCGCCGAGTCGGAGCGGATCGCGCACACGCGCGGCACCGTGCACTGGGGCGCGGCCGCGGCCCTCCCGGACCGGCTGGTGACCGCGTGTGTGACGGCGCTGCGCGGGGCGGTCGGCGCGGACGGCGCCGTGTCCACCACCGTCGGCACGACCGTCGACCTCGTCGCGGACGTGCGGTCGGGCCTGTGCGACGTCGCGGTGGTCGAGCATCCGGCCCTCGTCGACGGTGTCGAGTCGGGACCCGTCGTCAAGCTGCCGCGCTGGGTGGTCGTGCCGTCGGATCATCGCAGCGCCGGCGCTGAGCGCCCCACCTTCCCGATGCTTGCCGGGCTGACGTTCGCCGCCCCGCCCCGTGCCGCCAACCTGCCCGCCTTCGACGCCGTCCGCGACCTGCTGCGCGAGCGCGGCCTGGACGCGACGATCACGACCGCCCGCGACGATCGCGCGCTGCTCGCCGCCGTCGCCGCCGGCGCGAGCTTCGGGCTCACCACCACGCCACCCACCGCGACGCCCGGGGTGGCGTGGCTGCGGATGGCGCCGGAGGCGGTCGCGCTACGGGTCCGTGTCGTCCGTCGCCCGGGGGCCGACGCGCACGCGGACGCGCTGGACCGGCTCCTGTACCGGGAGCGGCTGAGATGAGGAGTGCCGAGGACAGGATCCGCGACGTGTTCGCCGACGCCGGCTGCACCGGCTGGGTGCACGCCCGCCGGTGCGACGACTCGGCCGACGAGGTGACGGTGGGCGGTCGCGAGCGGGTGGTCACCGCGTCGGTGTACAAGCTGCCGCTGTTCGTCGCGTTCTGCCGGTGCGTCGACGCCGGGCTGATCGATCCCACCGCGCCGCTGACCGTGACACCCGCCGAGTGCACCCCCGGCCCGACGGGCATCGCCGTGCTGCACGACCCGGTGACCCTGAGCCGGCGCGACCTGGCGACGTCGATGATGACGGTGTCCGACAACGCCGCCGCCGATGTGTTGCTCGGCGAGATCGGTATGGGCCCGCTCGACGGCCTGCTCGACCACCTGGGACTGACGCAGACGAAGATCGTCGGCGGCACCGCCGACCTGCACCGGAGTCTGGTGGGCGACACCGACACCCACACCACTGCCGAGGCGTTCGCGGCGCTCGCGGACAACGACGAGGCGTGGACGGTGTCCGCGTACGACCCGGCGTACACGAGCGCGACCACGCCCGAGGAGATGACCCGGTTCCTGCGGGAGGTGTGGTCGGGGCGCGTGCTGTCCGCGGAGCAGACCGAGTTCGTCCGCGCCGTCATGCGCCGGCAGATCTGGCCGCACCGCATCGCGTCCGCGTTCCCGCACCGCGGCGTGTCGGTGGCGGGCAAGACCGGCACCATCGGCGTGATCCGCAACGAGGTCGCCGTCGTCGAGTTCCCGCACGAACAGCCCGTCGCGGTGGCAGTCTTCACCCGGGCCGCGCGCGTGGACCCGGTGCTGCCGGTCGTCGACGCCGCGATCGCCGAGGCCGCCCGCATCGCGGTCACCGAGCTGCGTCGTCCGGCGCCGCACGAATGATTCCCGCGCCTACGATGACCGGATGCGACTGCGCCTCGGCCGCCCGGACCTCGCCGCCTACGCCGACCGGTTCGACGTCCCCGCCGCGACGGCGGCGTCCCGCCCGGCCGTGACGTTCCTCGGCGTTTCCACCCTGCTCGTCGACGACGGCACCGACGCGCTGCTCACCGACGGCTTCTTCACCCGGCCGGGCCTCGGCGCCGTCGCGCTGGGCCGGCTCGCTCCCGACCCGGCCCGGATCGACGCGTGCCTGGCCCGCGCCGACGCGACCCGGCTCGCGGCCGTGCTGCCCGTCCACAGCCACTTCGATCACGTGCTCGATTCCGCGGTCGTCGCCGAGCGGACGGGTGCGGTGCTCGTCGGCGGCGAGTCCACCGCGAACGTCGGGCGCGGGCACGGCCTTCCACCGGAGCGGATCGTCGTCGCCACCCCCGGTGAGCCGCTGCGGTTCGGCGGGTTCACCGTCACGCTCGTCGCGTCGGAGCACTGTCCGCCCGACCGATACCCGGGCACGATCGGCGCGCCCGTGGTCCCGCCCGCGCGGGCCGCGGCGTACCGGTGCGGCGAGGCGTGGTCGACGTTCGTCGCGCACGCCGACGGCCGTACCCTGCTGATCCAGGGCAGCGCCGGATTCCGGCCCGGGGCGCTGGCCGGCCGCCGCGCCGAGGTCGTCTATCTCGGCGTCGGTCAACTCGGCGTGCAGAGCGAGGAGTACATCCGCACCTACTGGGCGGAGACCGTCGGCACGGTCGGCGCGCGGCGGGCGGTGCTCGTGCACTGGGACGACTTCTTCCGCCCGCTCGACCGGCCGCTGCGCGCGCTGCCCTACGCCGGCGACGATCTCGACGTCACCATGCGGGTCCTCGGCGGGCTCGCCGAGCGCGACGGCGTACGCCTGCACCTGCCGCAGGTGTGGCGGCGCGAGGATCCCTGGAGGTAACCGATCAGCGGATCGTGCGGTCGACCCGGTACCGCACGAATGCGGGGAAGGCGAGCACGCACACCAGCACACCGACCACGACGAGCACTCCGCCGCCCGCCGCGGCGATCGCGGTGCCCACCAGCGCGGCCGCCCCGCCGTGCAGGACGTCGCCGATGCGGGGTCCGCCGGCGACGACGACGATGAACACGCCCTGCAGCCGGCCGCGCATCTCGTCGGTGGCGACGGACTGCAGCATCGTCGAGCGGAACGCCGCCGAGACCATGTCGACCGCGCCGCCGAACGCCAGGAACGCCAGCGCGATCCACAGCCACACCGCGGTGCCGCCCGGTTCGGCCGCGCCCACCGCGACGCCGAAGCCGATCATCGCCAGGCCCCAGGCGACGATGCACACGATCACCGCCAGGCCCTGCCGGCGCACCCGCGGCAACCACCCCGAGAACACCCCGCCGAGCACCGCGCCGACCGACATCGCCGCGAACAGCAGGCCGAGCGCGAGCCCGCCCTGCGCGGGATCCCCGAACGAGTCGTGGGCGATCTGCGGGAACAGTGCCCGCGGCATGCCGAACACCATCGCGACGATGTCGACGACGAACGAGGCGAGCAGGATCTTCTGCGTGGACAGGTAGCGGAACCCGTCGAGCACCTCGCGCAGGCCCGCCCGCCGGGCCTGCCCGGTCGGCGGGATCGGCGGCAGCGCGAGCACCGCCCACAGCGTCGCGAGCAGCGCGACGGTGTCGATCAGGTACAGGGTGGGCAGGCCGAGCACGGGGATCAGGGCGCCCGCGAGCAGCGGCCCGGCGATGGCGCCGAACTGCATCACCGTCATGTTCAACGAATTGGCGGCCGCCAGTTGGCCCTTCGGGATGAGTCGCGGGATCACGGCGCCGCGGGTCGGCTGGTTGACCGCGAAGCAGGCCTGCTGCAGCGACAGCAGCACCAGCACCAGCCACACGTTCCCGAGACCCGCGGCGGCCTGCGCCCACAGCAGCAGCGACGTCACCCCCATGCCCACGGTGGTGAGCGTGAGCAACCGGCGCCGGTCCATCACGTCGGCCAGGGCCCCGCCCCACAGCCCGAACACCACGAGCGGCACGAGGGCGAACACACCGGTCAGGCCCACGTACGCGGAGTTGCGGGTGATCTCGTAGATCTGTTGCGGCACGGCGACCACGCTGAGCTGGGCGCCGATGACCGTGACGATGCCGGCGGTCCACAACCGGCGGTAGTCGCGATTCTCGAGCGGTGTGGTGTCGGCGAGCAGTCGCCTCACGGCTGCAGACGCTCGGTGATCCACCGCCCGTCGACCAGCCGGGTCCGCACCCGGTTGTGCAGGCGGTTGGGGCGGCCCTGCCAGAACTCGGCCGACTCGGGGCGGATCCGCAGCCCACCCCAGTGCGGCGGCACCGGGATCTCGGCGTCCATGCCGTAGCGCTCCGCGACCTCGACGAGGGCGTGCTCGAGCGCGGCCCGCGACTCGATCGGCCGGGACTGCTGCGACGCCCACGCGCCGAGGCGGGAGCCGCGGGGCCGGGAGTGCCAGTACTCGGTGGTCTCCTCCTCGCCGACCCGCTCGACGGGTCCGCGCACGGTGACCTGGCGGAAGATCGGGATCCAGGTGAACGTGGCCGACGCGTAGGGCGTCGCGGCGAGCTGCCGGCCCTTGTCGGAGTCGTAGTTGGTGAAGAAGGTGACCCCGTCCGCGTCGACGCCCTTGCACAGCACGGTGCGGGTGACGGGCCGCCCGTGCTCGTCGACGGTGCCGAGCACCATCGCGTTCGGCTCGGGCAGCCCCGCCGCGGCGGCGTCGCCGAGCCAGCGGCGCAGCAGCGGCAGCCACCCGTCGGCGAGCCACTCGGGCTCGAGATCCTCGTCGGCGGCGGAGGCGCCCTGCGGGCCGGCGGGGGTGTAGTCGACACGCATCGAGGCCAGGTCGGCGTGCTCGGCCGCACCCGGAGTCAGTCCCTCGGCGTTCTCGGCGCCGGGCTGTGGATCGGTGGACACGATGCTCGACGCTACTCCTGGGTATCCCATCGCTCAGCGTCCAGTCCGGGGGACTACAGTCGCACCGACGAACGGAGTGGGGCGCCGATCACATCCGCCGAGTCCCGCTTCACCGGCAGTGCCGCCCGGACCGGGTTGCACCGAACGAGGAGAGCCCAACCGTCATGGCATCGCGCGCGTCTGTACCCGAGGATTTCGTCGCCGGCCTCGAAGGCGTGGTCGCCTTCACCAGTGATATCGCCGAACCCGACAAGGACGGCGGTTCGCTGCGCTACCGCGGCGTCGACATCGAGGACCTCGTCACGCGCGGGGTGACGTTCGGGGACGTGTGGGCGCTGCTGGTCGACGGGAAGTTCGGCCAGGGCCTGCCCCCGGCCGAGCCGTTCCCGCTGCCGATCCACACCGGCGACGTCCGCGTCGACGTCCAGGCCGGCCTGGCGATGCTCGCCCCGATCTGGGGCTTCGAGCCGCTCCTCGACATCGACGACGCCACCGCCCGCGAGAATCTCGCCCGCGCTGCTGTGATGGCACTGTCCTACGTCGCGCAGTCCGCGCGCGGCATCTACCAGCCCGCCGTGCCGCAGAAGCGCATCGACGAGGCCGCGACCGTCACCGAGCGGTTCATGGTGCGGTGGAAGGGTGAGCCCGACCCGGCGCACGTCGCCGCGATCGACGCGTACTGGGTCTCGGCGGCCGAGCACGGCATGAACGCCTCCACCTTCACCGCCCGCGTCATCGCCTCCACCGGCGCCGACGTCGCCGCCGCGCTGTCCGGTGCGGTCGGCGCGATGTCCGGCCCGCTGCACGGCGGCGCCCCGGCGCGCGTGCTGCCGATGATCGAGGAGACCGAACGCACCGGCGACGCCCGCGCGCTGGTCAAGGGCATCCTCGACCGCAAGGACAAGCTGATGGGCTTCGGCCACCGCGTCTACCGCGCCGAGGACCCGCGGGCGCGGGTGCTGCGCGACACCGCCAAGCGCCTCAACGCCCCGCGCTACGAGGTCGCCGCGGCGCTGGAGCAGGCCGCCCTCGCCGAGCTGCGCGAGCGTCGCCCCGATCGGGCCATCGAGACCAACGTCGAGTTCTGGGCCGCGGTGATCCTCGACTTCGCCGAGGTCCCGGCCGCGATGATGCCGGCGATGTTCACCTGCGGCCGCACCGCCGGCTGGTGCGCGCACATCCTCGAGCAGAAGCGCCTGGGCAAGCTGGTGCGCCCGGCCGCGATCTACACCGGCCCGGACCCGCGCAGCCCCGAGAGCGTCGAGGGCTGGGACTCCATCACCCACAACTGACCCGCCGAGCCGGGCGGACGGCCCCTGCGCCGGGTGCCCGTCCGTCCGGCCACCCGGCGGGGGCCGTCTAGACTACCGGTGCACTCGTTCCTCGACGTTTAGGACACGCATACCGATGGCTGACGCTACACCGATCATTCCCGCCGACCTCAAGCCCGCAGACGGCCGCTTCGGCTGCGGCCCCTCCAAGGTTCGCCCCGAGCAGCTGCAGTCCCTGGTCGAGGTCGGTGCCTCGGTGTTCGGTACCAGCCACCGGCAGAAGCCCGTCAAGGACGTCGTCGCCCGCATCCGCTCGGGTCTGCGCGAGCTGTTCTCCCTGCCCGACGGCTACGAGGTGGTGCTGGGCAACGGCGGCACCACCGCGTTCTGGGACGCGGCCGCGTTCGGCCTGATCCGCGAGAAGTCGCAGCACTTCACCTACGGCGAGTTCTCGTCGAAGTTCGCCACGGTCGCCAAGAAGAACCCGCTGATCGGTGACCCGATCGTCGTCGACAGCGCGCCGGGCACCGCACCGGAGATCGTCGCCGACGGATCGGCCGACCTCATCGGCTGGGCCCACAACGAGACCTCGACCGGTGTCGCGGTGCCTGTCACCCGCCCGGCCGGCTCCGGGAACGCCCTCATCGCCATCGACGCGACGTCCGGTGCCGGCGGCCTGCCCGTCGCCGCGGAGGACTTCGACGTCTACTACTTCGCGCCGCAGAAGTGCTTCGCCGCCGACGGCGGCCTGTGGATCGCGCTGATGAGCCCGGCCGCGCTCGAGCGGGTGGACGAGATCAAGGCCTCGGGCCGCTTCACCCCCGAGTTCCTGTCGCTGCCGATCGCCGTCGACAACAGCACCAAGGATCAGACGTACAACACCCCGGCGGTGGGCACGCTGCTGCTGCTGGCCGACCAGATCGAATGGATGAACGGCAACGGCGGCCTGGAGTGGACCACCGCCCGCACCAAGGACTCGTCGTCGCGGCTGTACGAGTGGGCCGAGGCCTCCGAGTACGCCACCCCGTTCGTCGCCGATCCGGCGCTGCGCTCGCAGGTGGTCGGCACCGTCGACTTCGCCGACTCGGTGGATGCCGCGAAGGTCGCGAAGATCCTGCGCGCCAACGGGATCGTCGACACCGAGCCGTACCGCAAGCTGGGCCGCAACCAGCTGCGCATCGGCATGTTCCCGGCCATCGACCCCGAGGACGTCACCCAGCTGACCAAGTGCGTCGACTGGGTGGTCTCCCAGATGTAGGGCGGTAGCGCAACCGTTCGGGGCGGGGTCGGATCCGGGTCGGGTCCGGCCCCGCTTGCCGTCTCGCGCGCCTCCCAAACTCTCGACGAGTAGTAGAGACTTTCGGGGAAACCTTGGACAATAGCGCCACGTCGACGGTTTCGCGCCACAGGGTCCCCCGGCGTGTCGGCGTGTCCTGCTCCGCAGGGGTCACGAGTCCGTTACAGTCGGGCGGGTCAATCGCGATTCCCCGCGAGGAGGTCATGGTGCGAGAGCTTCGAGTGGTCGGCCTCGAGCCCGACGGAACGCACGTCGTGCTTGCCGATCCCGAAAACGGCGACAGATTCCGCATCCCGATCGACGACACGCTCCGCGCCGCCTCCCGCGGTGACCTCGCCCGCCTCGGGCAGATCCAGATCGAGACCACCAGCCAGCTGCGCCCCCGCGAGATCCAGGCCCGCATCCGCTCCGGCGCGTCCGTCGAGCAGGTCGCCGAGGAGGCCGGGATCCCGCTCGCGAAGGTGGAGCGGTTCGCCTACCCGGTGCTGCTCGAACGCTCCCGCGCGGCCGAGATGGCCCAGCAGGGACATCCGGTGCGCCCGGACGGCCCGGCCGTGCACACCCTCGCCGAGATCGTCGCCCAGGCGTTCCGGGCGCGAGGGCACAGCATCGACGCCGCCACGTGGGACGCGTGGCGCGACGACGAGGGCCACTGGGTGGCTCAATTGCAGTGGGCCGCCGGCCGGTCCACCAACACCGCGCACTGGCGCTACCAGCCCGATGCACACGGCGGCACGATCCTCCCGCTCGACGACACCGCCACCGAGCTGATCGACCCGGACTGCGGGCGGCCGCTGCGCTGCCTCACGCCGGTGTACACGGCGCGCGACGTCGACGACAGCGGGGACAACGACGGGCCCGACCGGGAGGACGTCGTCGCCGAGGCGATCACCCTCGATCCGCCGCCCGCGGTGATCGACGCGGAGGTCGAGGAGGTCCGGCCCATGACGGCGAGCCTGCCCGAGCCCGACGCGGAAGAGGACCGGCCGAAGCTGGCGCCGCAGCAGAGCCCGGGCAAGGACAAGCGCGGCAAGCCCGCCCTCCCCTCGTGGGACGACGTGCTGCTCGGCGTGCGCAGCAACGGGCGCGTCTGAGGTTCGGGCCCACCGATGGTGGCGGCGGCCGTGTCGACCATCTGGTACGTCGACGCCCCCGACCCCGGTGCGGTGCTGCGCGCCGCGCGGGCCGACCGGAAGACGGCCCACGCGCTCGTCGGGCGGCTGCACCCCGGGCTGTCGTCCGAGCCGCTGGACCGGGTGCCGCTCGCGCAGGCCGCGGCCGGTGACCCCGGCCGGGTCTACGTGGGCAGCTTCCCCGGGGTGACGGTGGTGTGCAGCCCGGACCTCGCGGCCACGCGTCCGTCGCAGCTACCCGAAAGCTGGAGGCGCACCGTCGCTTCCGAGAACACCTACCTCGTCGTGTCGGACCCCACCGGGGCGCGCGGCGCCGTCGGGGCCTGGCGGCGCGGCACGCTGCGACGGGCGTTCGACGCCACACCCGTCGACATCGCCGAGGACGACGGGCTGCCCTTCGTGTGGGAGCGGCCGTTCTGGGGTGGGGAGTTCCCCATCCGCTGGCCGCTGGACGTGTTGCCCGATCCGCAGGCGCTGCCGTTCCACCCCCGCCGGTTCGCCGAGGCCGCCAACGCCGCGTGGCTCGGGTTCCGCTACACGGGCCGCGCCGGCGGCGAGCTCGACCCCCACGAGATCGAGGTGTGGGGCTTCGAGCTGTACCGCGAGGGCGAGCGACCGCCCACCGAACACGACGAGCCGGCCCGCCCGCCCGCGCGACGGTGGTGGTGGCCGCGACGAACCGCCGCGCCCGGTCGCGCGCTGTCCGGTCACCCGCACGCCGAATAACCGGCGGGTCCATCCGATTCGCGCGCGGCTGCGGATCCGCTCAGAACGTCGTGACGCCGAGCAGCACGATCCAGCCGACCGGAACTCCGGCGGCGACACCGGCGACGATCCACCGCCACAGCGGCACCCGCCGCCACCACCACAGGGTCGGGGCGATCCCGGCCGCGGCGACGAGGTTGACGATCACCGCGAGCAGGGGGTGCACACGCCCGAGTTCGAGCCCGAACGCGACGATCGTGACGACGGTGACGACGAGGGCGAAGCCCGTCAGCGTCAGCCCCGTCGACCACGGTGTCGACGGGGCGCGCAGGGGTGCGGTCACCGCGGGAGCCGTACCCGCTCGTAGAACGCCATCGCCGCGGCCGTGGCGACGTTGAGCGAGTCGGTGCCCGGGACCATCGGAATGCGTGCCCGCACGTCCGTCGCGCGCATCGCGTGCTCGGTCAGCCCCGGGCCCTCGGCACCGAGGAGCAGGGCGACCTTCTCCCCCGTCATGGCCTCGGCCAGCGGCACGGCCTCGGGATTCGGCGTGAGCGAGATGAGCTGGAAGCCCCGCGCCCGCAACCGGTCCAGGTCGTACGGCCACCGCTCGACGTGCGCAAACGGCACCCGCAGCACGTGCCCCATCGACACCCGCACCGCCCGCCGGTACAGCGGGTCGGCGCAGCCCTTGCCGAACAGGACGGCATCGACGCCGAGGCCGGCGGCGTTGCGGAACATCGAGCCGAGGTTCTCGTGGTCGTTCACGCCCTCGAGCACCGCGACGGTGGTGGCCTTCTCGAGGACGTCGTCGAGGGCGAGTGCCGGTGGCCGGTGCGCCGCGGCGAGCACCCCGCGGTTGAGGTGGAAGCCGACGACCTCGGCCATCACCTCGGCCGAGGTGCGGTAGAACGGCACATCGACGTCGCGCAGGTCGTCGGCGAGTTCACCGAGACGGCGATCCACCCCGAGCAGGCTGCCCGGCGCGAACCGCGAATCGAGCATCCGCTGCACGACGAACACGCCCTCCGCGATCACCAGGCCCTTGCCGGCGGGCAGGTCCGGCCGGCGATCCGACGAGTTGAGGTCTCGGAAGTCGTCCAGCCGGGGGTCGGCGGGATCCTCGATGTCGATGACGTGAACCACGCCGTCGATTCTCCCAGGTAGCACCGGAGTCTCGTCGGCGGGTTCTCGCTCCGCGCTACCCCGTGTCGTCCGGGCGCAGACTCGGCCCTACGGGCCGGGACCGGCTCACTCCGCCTCGCTGACCAGCTTGTTGATGATGCCCACGGCGTCCTGCAAGGTGGCGAGGTGGTCCTCGTCCAGCGTGGCCAGACGTTCGGTCAGCCACGCCTCGCGGGCCTGCTGCTCGTCGACCAGCAGTGCCAGGCCCGCATCCGAGAGCGAGACGATGACCTGCCGGCCGTCCGTGGGATGCGGAGTCCGTTCGACGAGTCCGAGCTCGTCGAGCGATGCGATCACCCGCGTCATGGACGGCGGCTGAACCTTTTCGCGCGCGGCCAGCGCGCCGGGGGTCATCGCTCCCTCCTGCCTCAGCGTGGTCATTGCCGACAGCTGAGTCAGGGAAACCCGGGAATCGGAGCGCCGCCCCCGCAAATGGCGCGTCAGGCGCACAACTGCCAACGAGAGGTCGCCGGCGAGCGTGCGATGTTCCGATGTCATGGCGTGCACAATACGGGACCGACCGGACACATCGTGCCGCGTGTCAGGTGAGCAGTTCGGTGATCGGGTCCACCGCGAAGTAGGCGACGAACAAGCCCGCCACCACCCACAGCAGCGGGTGCACCGTCCGCGCCTTCCCGGCCGCCGCGTGCAGGACCACCCACGTGATGAAGCCGACGCCGATCCCGTTGGCGATCGAGTACGTGAACGGCATGACGACGATCGTGAGGAACGCCGGCAACGCGATGGCGAACTGCGTGAAGTCGATGTCGCGGACCTGCCCGATCATCAGGGCACCCACCACCACGAGGGCCGGCGCGGCGGCCTCGACGGGCACCATCTCGTAGAGCGGGGTGAGGAACATCGCGGCGAGGAACAGCACGCCGGTCACCACGTTCGCCAGGCCGGTGCGCGCACCCTCGGCGATGCCGGAGGCGGACTCGACGAACACCGTGTTCGACGACGCAGATCCCACGCCGCCGGCGATGGCCCCGGTGCCCTCGACGACGAGGGCACGGCCGATGCCGGGCAGGTTGCCGTCCTTGTCGGCGAGACCGGCCTCCTTACCGAGACCGGTCATCGTGCCCATCGCGTCGAAGAAGTTGGCGAGGACGAGCGTGAACACGAGCAGCGTCGCGGCGATCACGCCGATCCGGGTGAACGCGCCGAAGAGGTCGACGTTGCCCACCAGGCTCAGATCCGGCACGCCGGCCACCGTGTCCGGCACCTCCGGCGTGCTCAGATTCCAGCCCTTCGGGTTGGTGCCCTGCGACGGCCCGACCGCGGCGACCGCCTCGACGATCGCGGCGACCACCGTGGTCACGACGATGCCGATCAGCAGCCCGCCGGGCACCCGGCGCACGATGAGCACCCCCATGAGCAGCACGCCGAACACGAACACGGCGGTCGGCCACGACGCGATCGAGCCGTCGATGCCCAGCCCGACGGGGACGGTGGTGCCGGCCGCGTCCGGCAGGCGGCGCACGAATCCGGCGTCGACCATGCCGATCAGGGCGATGAACGCGCCGATGCCGGCCGCGATGGCCGCCTTCAGCTCGGGCGGGATCGCGTTGAACACGGCGGTGCGGAAGCCGGTGAGGGCGAGGACCACGATGATGATGCCGTCGATCACCACGAGGCCCATCGCTTCGGGCCACGTGACCTGGGGTGCGATGGTGACCGCCAGCAGGGTGTTGATACCCAGGCCGGCCGCAATGGCGAACGGATAGTTGGCCACGACGCCGAAGACGATGCTCATCAGTCCGGCCACCAGCGCGGTGACGGCGGCGACCTGGTTGATCGGCAGAATGTTGCCGAGCACGTCGACCTTGGCCGAGGCGTCGTCCGGGGAGAAGCTGCCCAGGATCAGCGGGTTGAGCACCACGATGTAGGCCATCGCGACGAACGTGACGACGCCGCCGCGCACCTCCCGCGAGACCGTCGATCCCCGTTCGGTGATCTTGAAGTAGGTGTCGAGGAACGAGGTGCCGACCGCCGTGCCGGACTTCCGCTCTGAGGATTGGGCCATATCGACTTCCGCTCTGGGATGGGGGCTGCGTCGCAACGGGAGATTATTGCAATCGGGCTGGACTAGCCTGAAATCGTGAACGACGCGCAAACGGTTGCCGAGCGGACGCGGCGCCTCGCCGATCCCCGTCCCGCGCTGGCGATCGGCACGGCACTGTGGACGGTGGCGATGATCGTCGTGCTCGCCGCGGGCGACCGGTGGCCGGCCGCCCTGCCCGTGTGTGTAGCGGGAATCATTGTGGGGTTCTTGGGATTCGCCGTGTACCTCGTGCAGCGCCGGGCCGCTCGGCTGGGTCGGCGCGGCGCGCAGGTCGGACTGGACTGACGAGCGGGTCCCATGTCGCCCGGCCCCACGGCCGCGGTCACAGCCGGGCCCGCACCCGCGTGATCAACCCCACCCACAGCAGCGCCCACAACGACCCCAGCAGCCACCCGGCGACGACGTCGGTCAGCCAGTGGGCCGCGAGGTAGACCCGCGAGAGCCCGACCGCGAGCGTGTAGGCGCCCAGGGCGCAGTACGCCACGAGCGCCCGGCGGCTGCCGGGCGGCGACTGCCGGGCGATCACGACGGCGAGCACCGTCGCCAGCATCGCGGTCATCATGGCGTGCCCGGACGGGAACGAGTGGGTGGTCAGCTCGACGAGGCGCGCGGGCTGCGGCGGGCGCTCCCGCCCGAACTGCAGCTTGAGCAGACTCATCAACGGCCAGCCCGTCAGGATCGTCGCGGACAGGAGCAGCGCATCGTCGCGACGGCCTGCGCGCAGCATGAGCATCGTCAGCGCCGTCGTGACGACGGCGACGGCGACGGTACCGCCGGTGTGGGTGACGGCGGTGACGGCGGCGGTCAGCGTGGGTTCGCGGAGCTCCACCACGCCGTCGAGGGTCGTCGTGTCGATGCTCATCGTGGCTCCGGCGGCGAGAGCGCCGCGACGGCGGCGGCCAGTCCCGGCCCGGTGCAGTGCGTCGTACCGCTCCCGTCGACCCACCACGAGACGTCGCGCTCGCCGGTGACCGCGCCGGAGCAGCGCACGGTCAGCCGCTCGTGCACGACGAGGGGTCCGCGCGGCAACGGCCGCCGCGCGACGGCCGCCGCGAGCACCGCGGCGGGCTCGTTCCGCCATCCGGTCGCGCGTCCCGGGCCGGTGACGTGTCCGGACACCTCGGCCGAGGCGAGGGGGACGTCGAGGAGGTCGGCGAGGACCTGTGCGGTCGGCAGGGTGCCGAGCACGAGCCGGTCGGCGGGCACCACGGCGGCGAGCCACGGCCGGTCCAGCACCAGCGCGTCCGCCGCGTCGACGATCGGCCCGGCGAGGCTGCGGACGGCGTCGGGCAGGTGCAGGGCGTCGAGGTCGAGCATGCCGGCGGCACTCGCCGCGGCCAGGGCGGCGTGGGCGTGGGCGGTGACGGCCGGGGCGGGGGTGCGGTCGGGGTCGGCGAGTCGGTCGAGAAGCAGCGCGGCCGTCTCCGTACTCTCGACGCCCGTCGCGGCCAGGCACGGCCGCAGGCGGTCCGCGTCCGGGTGCGGGCAGGGGTCGAGCAGACCGGCGAACGCCTCGTCGTCGGGCGCGCGCAGGTGCCCGAGGGTCCGGCCGCCCAGCGACGCGTAGGTGCGCAGCCACCAGGCGGTGTAGCCGCGCCGGTCGCCCAGGGCCGCAGCCGTGCCGGGTTCGGCGACGAGAAGCGACAGGGCCCGGTCCCAGCGGGCGTCGTCGACGAGGTCGAGGTCGCGCACCGCCACGAGCGACTCGGGGTCCTCGTCGAGGGTTCCCCACCACTGTTCCTCGTCGGGCAGGTCGTGATCGGGACCGGTGGGCAGCTCGGCACGCAGCACCGTGAAACCCCATCCGACGCCGACGGCCCGCAGCGCCTCCGCGTCGTACTGCTCCGCCACCTGCGGATCGAGGGTGACGAAGGGCGCGTCCTCGACCAGCACGTCCGCGAGGGGCGCCCCCGGCAGCAACAGCTCGTCGGCGGGCACGAGTTCGCCGTCGATGTCGGGCAGGAGCAGCGCCCCCAGCTCCCGGGGCACCGCCTCGGCCGGTACCTGCGCCGCCAGCCGGAGCACGACATCGGCGAGTTCGGCCGTCGCCTCATGGTCGTCGACGTCGACGTCCTCGACCGCCGCGAGCAGCGCCGGGTCCGCGAGCAGATCCGCCGCCGTGACCGTGCCGGCGCCGAGCCGGGTCAGCAGGGGATGCGCGGCGTCGGGGTGCACGAGGCGCACCCACGGCATGCGCAGATGCCCGACGTCCGTGCCCAGCACGGCGGTCCGCGGCCCGGTGACGGTCCGGCCGTCCGACAGCGGCACCGGGATCGCGGCGAGTTCCTCGGCCACCACCGAGTCGACGACCAGCGGGGTGAGCGCCTCGTACAGCCGATACCACCACGCAGGCTCGCGCTCGACCCCGGCGAGCAGCTCGGCGATCCGCGCCGGCCCGAGGCGGTGCACGTCGACGGCGCCGAGCGCCGCAGCGTACCGCGGCCCGCACAGATCGGGCCGGATCAGGCCGGGCACGACGTCGGCGAGGACGGCGGCGAGCTCGTCGGTGAGACCGGTCAGCGCGGTGGCCCGGTCCGGGACCAGATCGTCGCCGCCGCCGGCCGGGGGCAGCCACGGATGCGAGCGCAGCTCCTGCAGCACGGCCTCGCGCAGCAGCGCGTCGACCTCGCTGCGCGCGAAGCCGGGAACCGGAACCATCGACGGCCGCTGCCGCGGCGGCAGCGCCGCGACGAAGCCGGCGTAGCCGCGCGCGAGCCCGGCCACCGGGGCGCCGGGGAGCAGGCGGCGCCGGTCGGGCTGCATCGGTACGTCGGCGATCACCAGCGCGGGCAACGAGAGTTCCTCGTCGGAGCGGGTGGGAGCGCGCAGCACGTCCTGCGGCACCGGCACCACCACCCCGTCCACGACGGGAACGAGCCAGCGGGCGTGGGGCCCGGCGTACTCCCACCAGGTCCGCTCGCCGACGGCGACGACGCGCAGTCCGGACTCGGCTTCGGTGCAGGTGCGGGTGAGCTCGCGGCCGCCCACCGTGACGGCGGCCAGTGCGGGCAGCTCGAGGAGCAGATCCACGGCCTCCGCGGCGAACCCGTCGAGCAGCGTCTCCGCGTCGATGCCGGGACGCAGCCGCAGCACCACCTCGGTGTCCCAGCCGGGCGCCGGCGGCGTGGACGCCGGCCACGCGAGGCGCAGCACCGGGATGCCGGACTCCGGGGCGGGCAGGCCGCGGTCGGCCAGCGCGTCCCGGGTGTGCGCGGCGGAGAAGCCGATCGAGCCGGACCGCGAACGGATCTCGATGTCCTCGCTCACCGCGGCCGCGGCGGTGAAGCCGACCCCGAACCGGCCGACCCCGCCGGTCTTGCTCGACGCCCGCAGCGCCGTCAGCGCCTGCACGCCGGCTTCGTCGAGCGGCGCACCGGTGTTCGCGACGTGCAGGTCGTCGCCGTCGCGCCACAGGCACAGCGCGCCCGGCACGCCCGTGCGCGCGGCCGCGTCGGCGGCGTTCTGCGCGAGTTCGGTGAGCACCCGGTCCCGGTAGCCGGCCCGGACGAGATCGGCCTCGGTGGCGGCATCCTCCCGCAGCCGCGTCGGGGACGACGCCCAGGCCAGCAGGGTGCCCTCGCGCAGCGCCGCGGTCCCGAAGGGGTCGGCGGGGTCGGGGCGCGGCATCCTCAGTCGGTCTGTTCCGGCGGCGCGGCTGCGGCCGGCTCGGCGGTCGTGTCCTCGGTGCTCTCCGTGCCCTCGGCGCTCTCCGTGTCCTCGGCGCTCTCCGTGTCCTCGGCGCTCTCCGTGTCCTCGGCGCTCTCCGTGCCCTCGGCGCTCCCGGACCCGGTCTCCTCCGTGGCCTCCGGGGCCGTGCCTTCCGCGTCCACCGGGGCGGCGCCGCGGTCGTCGGCGCCGGCCTGGGCGTGCGCCTCCGCACTCGCCCCGGCCGGCGGCAGGGCGACGACCTCCACAGCGGAGTCGTCGTACGCCTCGTGGACCGGGGAGCCCGCGCCGGTCGGCAGGGTGGTGTCCGAATGGGCGCCGCACCCGTACGCCGAGTGCACCACGTGGCCGTCGGCGGCGAACTCGTTGCCGCACACCCCGAACGCTGCCCGCAGGGAACCCGCGAGGGGAAGGTAGAACCCGCACAGCCGGCACGTCGAGGGCGCGGCCTTGGCCATCTCCGAGTCGGGGCCGTAGTCGCCGTCGTACCAGCGCTGGGCCGCCTCGAGGCGGCCCTCGAGGCTCATGACCTGCGTGCGGCCGAGGCCGATCTCGAGGGCCGTCTCGTCGATCTCGGGGTCGCCGGTGGCGACGTAGCCGGGCACGAGGCGCGGATCCCCCGCCGGGGGCGCGAGCAGGTCGCCGGGACCGAGGTCGCCGGGCCGGATCCGCTCGTTCCACGGCACCCACCGCGGCGCGACGAGCGCGTCCGGTCCGGGCAGCAGCGCCAGCTCGCTCACCGTCACCCGGTCCGAGCCGGGTGCGGCGGCGACGACGACGGCCCACTGCCAGCCCCGGTACCCGGGCAGTTCCGCGGCGAACCGGTGGGTGGCGGCGCAGTCGTCCTCGGCCGCGACGCCGAGGTACGCGCCGACGCCGGTCTCTCCCGCGTCCAGCAGCGCGGCCCGCGCGACGTCGACGGCGTCGGCCAGCAGAGGCTGCACGAGCTGTTCGGTAGAGGCGGACGCGGAGCCGGACGCAACTGAGGAAGGCACACCACTCACGGACCCCATTCTGCCGCACGGAACCGCCGCCGCGACCCTCGGCTGCCATCATGTGGGCATGCGCCGCCGTCCGCTCTCCGTCGCGGCCGCGGTAGCCGCCTGCGTCGCGGCAGCCGCGTGCGACTCCGCCCCGGCGGATCCGGGTCCGCCGCCCGAGCGCCTGCGGGCCGAGATCGTGGCCGTGCATCCGCACGATCCCGCCGCGTTCACGCAGGGCCTCGAGGTGTCCGGCGACGAGCTGCTCGAGGGCACCGGCCTGTCCGGCCGGTCGTGGATCGCGGCGCGGTCGCTGGCCACCGGCGCCGAACGGGTCCGGGTGCCGGTGCCGGACGACATGTTCGGCGAGGGCATCACCGTCGCCGGCTCCACAGTGTGGCAGCTGACGTGGCGGGACGGGGTCGCGGTCGCCCGCGACCGGGACAGCCTGGCCGAACGCGGCCGCGCCGACTACGACGGGGAGGGCTGGGGGTTGTGCGCCCAGGACGACCGGCTGGTGATGAGCGACGGCACCGCGGAGCTGAAGTTCCGGCACCCCGGGACCTTCGCGGAGACGGGCCGGGTGACGGTCCTGCGCGAGGGCCGCGCCGTCACCCGTCTCAACGAACTCGAATGCACCGACGACGGCGCCGTGTACGCCAACGTGTGGAAGACCGACGAAATCCTGCGCATCGACCCGGACGAGGGCCGGGTGACCGCCGTGGTGGACGCCGGGGCGTTGCGCGAGCGGCTCACCGACGGGCAGCGCGAGCGCATCGACGTGCTCAACGGAATCGCACACCTGCCCGGTACCGATCGTTTCCTCGTCACCGGCAAGTACTGGCCGGCGGTGTTCGAGGTGCGGTTCGTGCCGTGACTGCGCCGCAGGTGGGGCACGCCACCGAACACCGATCCGCCCGGTGCGACAGAATTGTGCCGTGACCGATTCGGACGAGGAACGCGCGCACGACGACGCGGGCCGTCGCGCCGACGTCGGCGGTGGTCCCCGCCCGTCGGCCCGGGCCCCGCACCCCGGCAACGGCAACTATCCGCCGCCGCGGCGCACGTCTGCGCGACGCACCCCCCTGCCGCCGCTGCACCCGGTCGAGGACGCCCGCAGGTACCGGGGCGACGACTTCTCCCGCGGGGAGCGCGCCGGCGCCCCGCGGGCCCCACGGATGCCGCGGAAGCTGACGGTCACCCGCGTCGCGGCGCTGCGCAGCCGTGAGCTCACGAGCAAGGGCATCGCGACGTTCCGCCGGGCCGCCACCGCGGACGGTGCGGACCGCTCGGGCCTGACGGCCCTGACCTACGCGACGATGGCGAACTTCGCGAGCGACGCGGCGGTCGCCGTGGCCCTGGCCAATACCCTGTTCTTCTCGGCGGCCACGGGCGAGGACAAGACGAAGGTCGCCCTGTATCTGCTCATCACGATCGCCCCGTTCGCGGTGATCGCCCCGCTGATCGGTCCGTTGCTCGACCGGTTGCAGCACGGCCGCCGGCTGGCGCTGGCAACGTCGTTCGCCGCGCGCACCGTGCTCGCCGTGGTGCTGGTGTTCAACTTCGACAGCTGGGGGTTGTACCCCGCCGCGCTGGCGATGATGGTGCTGTCCAAATCGTTCGCGGTGCTCAAATCGGCGGTGACGCCGCGGGTGCTGCCGCCCGAGATAGATCTGGTCCGGGTGAACTCCCGGCTGACGGTGTTCGGCCTGGTGGGCGGCACGATGGGCGCCGGGGCCGTCGCCGCCGCCGCGGCCTGGATGTTCGGATCGTCCGGCGCACTGTGGCTGTGCGCCGTCATCACGGCGTTCGGCGCATACCTGAGCATGCGGATCCCGTCGTGGGTCGAGGTCACCGAGGGCGAGGTGCCGGCCACGCTGTCGTATCACGGCGCCGAGTCCCGCACCGAGGTCGTCGGGACCCGCACCGAAGTGATCGCGACGCCCGCGCGCGCCGCCGGCGGCGCGAAGAGCCGCCGGCAGCCGCTGGGACGGGCCGTGCTCACCGGTTTGTGGGGCAACGGCACGATCCGGGTGCTGACCGGCTTCCTGACCTTGTTCATCGCGTTCGTCGCCAAGTCGAAGACCGAGCACGAGCCCCTGGTCCAGGCGGCGATGCTGGGTCTGGTCGGCGCGGCCGCCGCCATCGGCAACTTCACCGGCAACGCGACCGGTGCGCGGCTCACGCTGGGCCGTCCCGCGTTGATCGTGGTGCGGTGCACCGCGGCCGTGACGGTGATGGCGGCGCTGGCCGCCGCGACCGGCAACCTGATCACGGCGGCCCTCGTGGCGCTGGTGGGATCCTGCGCGAGCGCGCTGGCGAAGGTGTCGCTGGACGCGTCGCTGCAGCAGGACCTGCCGGAGGAGTCCATCGCGTCCGGGTTCGGTCGCTCGGAGACGGTGCTGCAGCTGAGCTGGGTGTTCGGCGGGGCCCTGGGGGTCCTGCTGCCGACCGAGTACTGGCTCGGGTTCACCGTGGTCACCGTCGTGCTGGCCCTCGGTCTGACGCAGACGATCCTCACCTACCGTGGAGGCACCGTCGTTCCGGGCTTCGGTGGCAAACGCCCGGAACACGCCACCCAGGAGACCACCGGTCGCATCCCGCGGCCAGGCGGACGTACGACCAGAAACGGAACGTGATGAGACTGCAGCCCCGGACGAAGAAGACGATCGCGATCCTGGTGATCGTGGCGCTGGTCGCGATCGGCGGGCTCACCGCGGTCGTGGTCGCCCTCGTCCGTTCCGCACCGCCGAGCCTGCCCACGGTGACGGCGTACGCGCAGGGCCGTACGGTCACGGTCGAGCCCGGCCTGTGCAGCGCCGACGGTACGTGCGCCGGCCTCGAGGCCGTGATGCTCGAGGTCCCGGCGGGGCGGCCGCTGCAGTTGTCGTTGCCGTCGGAGATCACCGACTCGGACTGGCGGCTGAACGTCACCTACGGTGATCCCCGCACCGGCGAGATCTTCGAGGGGTTCCGCGACTACACGCCCGGTCAGGCCCGGGCCGTGACGGTGCCGTCCGATCCCGGCGCGCAGTTGCTGAATGTGGTGCTGCAGCTTCCCGCCACCGGGGAGCAGGCGCCGGTGTGGGCGATCCAGACGTTCTGACCCCCGTCCGGCATGCGAGAGGGGCCTTCCGGGTGCTGTCCCGGAAGGCCCCTCTCGCGTCGGGTCGGCCCGACGCCGGACGTCAGGAGTCGAGCTCGCGCGCGACGGCCCGCATCACCTCGGAGATTCGCTGGGCGGTCTTGCGCTCGGGATGGCGGCCCTTGCGCAGCTCCGGCTGCACGGTGGCCTCGAGCAGCTTGATCATGTCCTCGACCATGCCGTGCAGCTCGTCGGGCGAGTGCCGCTTCTGGGGGGCCGCCTCACGCCGCCCGCCCTGGCGTACCGACGGCAGCGGATCGAGCAGTTTCAGGCTGAGCGCCTGCGGTCCGCGACGGCCCGCGGCCATGCCGAACTCGACCCGCTGACCCGGCTTGAGGCCCTCGACCCCGGCCGGGAGCGCGGAGGCACGCACATAGACGTCCTCGCCCTCCTCCTGGGACAGGAAGCCGAAGCCCTTCTCCATGTCGTACCACTTCACCTTGCCGGTAGGCACTGCGTTCACCCGCTCCTCGACAGCCGTGCCCCCGGGGGCACGAGTGGATATGCAAAACAACGCGCCCCGCTTCGAGTGCGGGACGCGCAGACATGCGTCAGTGTACCCGCGGCGGAGTCCACCTTCGAAAGTCCGGCGGCGGCGCGGGCGGGCGGGGAAGCACTACGGTGGAACGCGTGGGCACCTCCAGTTCTTCCGCACCGGGCAACGGCCTGCTCAAGGCCGCGCTGGCATGTTTCCTGGTCGGGATCGTCGCCGTGGTGGCGATCTTCCTGACCCCCGCCGTCACCGACGGCCGACCGGGCCTGGTGCTGTATCTGCTGACTCTCGCCTGGCCGCTCGGCTTCGTGCTGGCATTGACCTTCGCGCTGCGCTCCGGCCGGCGCTCCCGTGGAAGGGACCGCACGTGAGGATTCTGCTCAACATCATCTGGCTGGTCTTCGGCGGGCTGTGGCTGGCGCTGGGGTACTTCCTGGCGGGGCTGATCTGCTTCGTGCTGATCATCACCATCCCGTTCGGCATCGCCTCGTTCCGCATCGGCATGTACGCGCTGTGGCCGTTCGGCAAGACGGTGGTGGACAAGCCCACGGCGGGGGCCGGGTCGCTGATCGGCAACGTGATCTGGGTCGTCGTCGCCGGCATCTGGCTGGCCCTCGGTCACGTCGTGACGGCGATCGCGATGGCGATCACGATCATCGGCATCCCCCTGGCGCTCGCGAACCTCAAGATGGTGCCGATCTCGCTGATGCCGCTCGGGAAGGACATCGTCCCGGTGGACAACCGCCCGAGTTACATGTGACGTTCCTCACATAACACCGGCATAACGGCGAGGTCGCGAACCGGCACCGGCGATGGACCTTGGTCCCTACCTGCGACTTCATCCCGCCACACGCGCCACTCGTGCGCCGCCCTCGCCGCGCTCGGCGTTATCAATTGGTGACAATCCCCGCCTCGAGCCGTTACCGTCGTCTCCGGCCGGTTGGTTCGGCCACCCCGGGTCCGTCGCGCCAAATCCTGCTCCGCGGATTCCGGGTGTCCCGACAAACGATCCACGGGAGCAGGAAGCGGGGGACCCAACGGTCTCCCAGGGAACACCGATTCCCAGGAGGCACCCGGATCGCCGCCACGGCGACGGTCCTTGGGGTGAAGCCGAATCGCCCACCGGCGAGGAGGCCGGGCTACCTCTTCAGCCCGAACCCGACAGCTGACCTCGTAGGCGCGTACGGAGAGGAACCGGAACCGACATGAGCGGACGCCATCGCAAACCCACCAACACCGGCCGCACCGTCGCCAAGTTCGCGCTGACCAGCGCCGTTCTCGGCGTCACGGGCGTCGCCTTCAGCGGCACCGCCAACGCCGCTCCCGACTCCGACTGGGACCGCCTCGCGCAGTGCGAGTCCGGCGGCAACTGGGGCATCAACACCGGCAACGGCTACCAGGGTGGCCTGCAGTTCTCCCCCAGCACGTGGAACGCCTACGGCGGCGGCGAGTACGCGGCGACCGCCAACCAGGCCAGCCGCGAGCAGCAGATCACCGTCGCCGAGCGCGTGCTCGCCGGCCAGGGCTGGGGCGCGTGGCCGTCCTGCTCCTCGAGCCTCGGCCTGAGCAGCAGCCCGACGCAGCGCAGCGCCCCGTCCACGAGCGCCGGCACCGTCCAGAACACCCCGGTCGTCGAGGCCGCCCCCGAGGTGCCCGAGCTTCCCGCTCTGCCCGCGGAGGCCCAGGGCCTGCGGGCCGGCTTCGAACAGGGCCTCGACGCCCTGCGCCAGGCCGGCATCGCCGTCGACCAGAACCTCGTCGACGCGGTCAACGCCGCCCTGCCGAACTGACACCCGGCACAGACGCACGAAAGAGCCCCGCACCGTTCCGGTGCGGGGCTCTTTCGTGCTTCGATCAGCGGTTGATGACGGTGCGGGGGTGGGTGTACGGCAGGGAGTCGACCGGCAACGGAAACTCCATCTCCTCGCCATACGGGGACAACGGGCCGGAACGAGTCGAGGACAACTCGGTGACGGCGTGGTCCCCGTCCGCCACCTTGGGCCACCCCGGATCGACATACTGCTTCTTCGAATTGTCAGCCATGCGCTCATTTTGGCAGGCAGGTTCACGGACAGCTACTTCAGGTCTCTAATCTGGTCTCGATGACCGCCACCGACCCCGCCGCGCCGGAGACCGGCCCGGAGTCGCTCGCGCGCTGGTTGAGCGACCGCCGCGACGCCGACCTCGCCGAGCTGCTGCGCGCGCGCCCCGACCTGGTGGTCCCGCCACCCGCGACGATGGCCGTCCTGGCCGGCCGCGCGCAGCAACGTGCCTCGGTGTTCCGCGCCGCCGACGAGCTCACCGTCCTCGACTTCGGTGTGGTCGACGCGCTGACCCGGCTGGGCGCCGACCGGGAGCCGGTGACCCGCCGGGCGCTGCTCGACTCCGTGTCCGGCCGCGTCACCGCCAAGAACGTCGACCGGTCCCTCGACCGCCTGCGCCGGCTGTCGCTCGTGTGGGGTCCCGCCGAGGGGCTGCGGCTGATCAAGGCCGCGGCCGAGGCGGTGCCGTGGCGAATCGGCCGCAGCCCCGACCCCGAGCAGCTACCGGCCCCGGCCGAGCTCGGCACCCTGCTCGCCGACCTCGATCCGGCGCAGCGCAGCCTGCTCGACACCCTCGCGCGCACCTCGCCCGTCGGGCGCACCCGCGACGCCGCGCCGGGCACACCCGCCGACCGGCCCGTGCAGCGCCTGATCACCGCCGGGCTGCTGATCCGGCTCGACGACGAGACCGTCGAGCTGCCGCACCGGGTCGGTCAGGCACTGCGCGGCGAGGCCCCCTTCGACCCCGCCGCCCTCACCCCGCCCCGGCCGCTGCCCGCGACGCACGTCGTCGCCGAGGTCAACGCCACCGCGGCGGGCGCCGCCCTCGAGCTGCTGCGGCACTGCGAGAACCTGATCGACGCGCTCGCCGCCCTGCCCGCGCCCGCGCTCAAGTCCGGGGGCCTCGGCGTGCGCGAACTGCGCCGCCTCGCCAAGACCGTCGACGTCGACGAGCAGCTCGCCGCGCTGCTCGTCGAGGTGCTCGCCGCGGCCGGCCTGATCTCGCGGGGCGTGCCCCAGCCGCCGCCCCCGACGGACATCGACGACTACTGGGCGCCGACCACCGCCGCCGACGGCTGGTCGAACGCGCCGCCCGCGCAGCGCTGGGCCGTGCTCGCGGGCGCGTGGCTCGACGCGCCGCGACGTCCGTGGCTCGTCGGGCGCCGCGACGCGACGGACAAGCCGATCGCCGCGCTGTCCGACGAGTGCCAGTCCACCGCTACGCCGCGCGAGCGGCGCCTGCTGCTCGAGCTGCTCGCCGAGGTGCCCGGGTCGGCGCCCGGCGCGGAGTCGGCGCGAGCCGTGCTGGCCTGGCGGCGGCCGCGGTGGGCGGCCCGGCTCGGCGGCGACACGGTGGCCGAAACGCTGCGGGAGGCGACGGCGCTGGCCGTCGTCGCGCACGGCGCTCTCGCCTCGCCCGGCAAGGCGCTGCTGCACGGCGGCGATCCCGAGGCCGAGATGGCCGCGGTCCTGCCGGAACCGGTCGACTACGTGCTGGTCCAGGCCGACCTGACGGTGGTGGCGCCCGGCCCGCTGGTGCCCG
Source organism: Rhodococcus sp. 2H158 (assembly GCF_053764755.1). NCBI lineage: Bacteria > Bacillati > Actinomycetota > Actinomycetes > Mycobacteriales > Nocardiaceae > Rhodococcus > Rhodococcus sp. 2H158. The sequence continues at coordinate 270,782 of NZ_JBSNCE010000002.1, read as the reverse complement.
AACTCGCGGACCGCATCGCCCTCGTCGCCGACGTCGAGTCGGCGGGCGCGGCCACGGTGTACCGGGTGAGCGAGGCCGGCGTGCGCCGCGCCCTGGACGCGGGCACCGGCGCCGCCGAGCTGCACGCCCTGTTCGCCACGCATTCGCGCACTCCCGTCCCCCAGGCGCTGACCTACCTGATCGACGACGTCGCCCGCCGTCACGGCCGGCTCCGCGCCGGGATCGCCGCCTCGTTCGTCCGCTCCGACGACCCGGCGCTGCTGGCCGAGGTGCTCGGTCACCCCGTCGCCGGCCACCTCGCCCTGCGGGCCGTCGCGCCGACGGTCGCGGTGTCGCAGGCGCCGCTGGCGGAGGTGCTCGCCGAGCTGCGCGGTGCGGGCTTCGCGCCCGCGGGCGAGGACGCCACCGGCGCGGTGCTGGACCTGCGGCCGCGAGGCGCCCGGGTGTCGGTGCCGCGGGCACGGCCCCGCTACATCGGACCGACGCCGCCCACCGGGGAGCAACTCGACACCCTGATCCGCACGCTGCGCGCCGGGGACCGGGCCGCAGCCGCCCCGCGCGGCACCACGGTCCGCGGCGACGGCACCCGCACGGGTGGTGCCGCGACGATGGCGCTGCTGCAGCTCGCCGCGCACGGCAAGCGCAGCGTCCGGATCGGCTACGTCGACGCGCAGGGTGTCGCCACCCACCGCATCGTCGATCCCGTCGCCGTGGGTGGGGGGCAGCTCGAGGCGTTCGACCCCGCCGCGGGCACGGTCCGCAGCTTCGTGCTGCATCGCATCACCACGGTTGCGCTCGTGGAGTGACGGCGGCCGGTGGCGGGCCTGCCGCCGCACCTGGAGAATGGGGAGGTTCTGCCTGTTCCCGTGCTAGGAGGCGTCCGTGGCCGACGGACCGTTGATCGTCCAGTCCGACAAGACCCTGCTCCTCGAGGTCGACCACGCCCTCGCGAACGAGGCCCGGCAGGCCATCGCGCCGTTCGCCGAGCTCGAACGCGCCCCCGAGCACGTGCACACCTACCGGGTCACCCCGCTGGCGTTGTGGAACGCCCGCGCCGCGGGGCACGACGCCGAGCAGGTCGTCGACGCCCTGGTCACCCACTCTCGGTTCGCGGTCCCGCAGCCGCTGCTCGTCGACATCGTCGACACCATGGCCCGCTACGGCCGGCTGCAGCTGGTGAAGAACCCCGCGCACGGCCTGACCCTGGTCAGCCTCGACCGGGCGGTGCTCGAGGAGGTGATGCGCAACAAGAAGATCGCGCCGATGCTCGGCGCCCGGCTCGACGACGACACCGTGATCGTGCATCCGAGCGAGCGCGGCCGGCTCAAGCAGATGCTGCTCAAGGTCGGCTGGCCGGCCGAGGACCTCGCCGGCTACGTCGACGGTGAGGCGCACGCGATCAGCCTCGACTTCGAGACCCATCCCTGGCACCTGCGGGACTACCAGGAGATGGCCGCGGACTCGTTCTGGGCCGGCGGCTCCGGCGTGGTGGTGCTGCCGTGCGGGGCGGGCAAGACGATGGTGGGTGCGGCCGCGATGGCCAAGGCGGGCGCCACCACCCTGATCCTGGTGACCAACACCGTCGCGGGCCGGCAGTGGAAGCGCGAGCTGATCGCCCGCACATCGCTCACCGAGGACGAGATCGGCGAGTACTCCGGGGAGAAGAAGGAGATCCGCCCGGTCACCATCGCCACCTACCAAGTCGTCACCCGCAAGACGAAGGGCGAATACCGGCACCTCGAGCTGTTCGACTCCCGCGACTGGGGGCTGATGATCTACGACGAGGTGCACCTGCTGCCCGCCCCGGTGTTCCGGATGACGGCCGACCTGCAGTCCCGGCGCCGGCTCGGCCTCACCGCGACCCTCGTGCGCGAGGACGGTCGCGAGGGCGACGTGTTCTCGCTCATCGGCCCCAAGCGCTACGACGCACCGTGGAAGGACATCGAGGCGCAGGGCTGGATCGCGCCCGCGGAATGCGTCGAGGTGCGGGTGACCCTGACCGATGCGGAACGGATGACGTACGCGGTGGCCGAGCCCGAGGAGCGGTACAAGCTGTGCTCGACCGCGCACACGAAGATCGCGGTGGTGAAGTCGATCCTCGACCGGCACCGCGACTCCCCCACCCTGATCATCGGGGCGTACCTCGATCAGCTCGACGAGCTCGGCGAGGCGCTGGACGCGCCGGTAATCAAGGGCTCGACCCGGAACAAGGAGCGCGAGGAGCTGTTCGACCGCTTCCGCGCCGGTGAGTTGAAGGTGCTCGTCGTGTCGAAGGTCGCGAACTTCTCGATCGACCTGCCCGAGGCGTCGGTGGCGGTGCAGGTGTCCGGTACGTTCGGCTCGCGCCAGGAGGAGGCGCAGCGCCTCGGCCGGTTGCTGCGCCCCAAGCACGACGGCGGGCAGGCGCACTTCTACTCGGTCGTCGCGCGCGACACCCTCGACGCCGAGTACGCCGCGCACCGGCAGCGGTTCCTCGCCGAGCAGGGCTACGCGTACCGGATCACCGACGCGGACGATCTGCTCGGCCCCACCATCGGCTGACCGCCGGCCGGTTCAGCCGGGCGGGAGGCGGTACTCCTGTTCCGGTCGTCCCGTGCTGCCGTACCGCAGCTGCATCCGCAGCTGCCCCTTGGTGACGAGCGCGGCGAGATAACGCTGGGCGGTCGCGCGGGACACCCCGATCGTCGCCGCCACCTCCCCCGCCGACAGGGGCGCGTTCGAGGACGAGAGAGCTTGCAGGACAAGTTCCTTGGTCACCGATCGGGGCGTCCTGTCGCCGGCGCCCGACGGCGCCGGGCGCAGCGCGGCGAGCGCCGAGTCGATCTCGGCCTGGGTGAGTTCGGCGCCGGCGACGAGACGCCGGTACTGCGCGTACGCCGACAACCGCCGCGCGAGTTCGGTGTTGGGAAACGGCTTGACCAGATACCCCGAGGCACCGGCGGCCAGCGCGGCCCGCACCGTCGTGCCCTCGGCGGCCGCGCCGAGTACGAATGCGTCGCAGTCGAGTTCGCGGATCAGGTCGATGCCGGAGCCGTCGGGCAGTTCACCCGCAGCGTCGGCACCGACCAGACGATCCGGTTCGGGTCGGTGCGCTATTCGACGCCACCGGGGTTGGCCGGCGCGGTCTGAGTGAGGTTGCGCGACATCTGCTGTCGACACCGGGGAATCCAAGGATCGACTCGGCGAATTACCCGGATTACCCGCAGGAACCGGGCGGGGCACCACGGCCACCACGACCGAAATCCCGCTCCGCGGCCGAGGCCCGGTTCCTCGATCTCGGGCCCGGGGCGCATGCCTGGCTGGTCGCCACCTCGGCGGTCGGGTCGTCCGGATCCGGGCGAAGATGGCCGCGGCGGTGGAGTTGGCCGCGTTCGTCGGCGCCGACACCGTGTCGGCGGCGCTGGCGGTCGCGGCCGAGGCAGGCCGGTTCGCCGACGGGGCTCCGGTCAGGACGGCGGCCGCGAACACCGTAGCCACCACCGAGACGACGCTCGACGAGTGCCGGACGATCGCCTCGGACTGCTCCGGCACACGCGGGAAGATCATGGCCAGCGTCAGGCCCGCGGCGATCATGAACAGGACGAGATGGACGGATGTCGAGTCCGAGGACGACCAGCAGGGCGACGGTGATCAGCGCGTTGAACGGCAGCAGTCTCGGTCGCAGGGTCGGGCGAGCCGGGTCGACGCCTGCGACGAAACTACCGGTCTCGTCGTCACCGTTCGCGTCCAGGCCGGTGCTGGCGCCTCGTGAACCCGTACCCCCCGATCCTGCCGAGGCGCCGGCGTTCCATGACTCCGAGGTGCAGCACGAACCCGAGCACGACGACCAGGCCCACGAGCAGCGACGGGATCATCGGGACGAACACGTCCGACGGGGACAGGCCGAGCGCGCTGGCTGCGCGGACCGTCGGGCCGCCCCACGGGATGATGGTCATCGTCGCGTTCGACAAGCCGGCGACGACCGTCAGCACCACCGGCTCACCCGCAGCTTGAGATGCAGCGGCAACAACATCATCGCGGACGTCGTGATGTTGACCTCCTCCCCCGCCGCCTGAAGGCGGAGAATTCCTGAACTCACGCTCAGGTTTTCCTGCTGACAGCAACCGCCGGAAAGGAGAAATCCTTGCGGTCTTACGTCGCCTCCACAGGCGTTTCACCTCTCTGCCAGCCCGGCAGCGAGGATGTGACGGGCCGCGTTCACATCTCGGTTGTGGGTGGTGCCGCACCGGCACGTCCACTCTCGGACAGTCAACGGCAGACGGTCGTGCAGTGCTCCACATTCGGAGCACACGCGGGTCGACGGGTACCAGCGGTCCACCACCATCAACTCGCGCCCGTACCAGTCGGCCTTGTATTCGAGCATGGTCCGCAGCTGACGCCATGCCGCGTCCGAAATGCTCCGGGCGAGCGTGTGGTTGGCGACCATGTTGCGCACCGTCAGGTCCTCGATGGCGATCGCTTGGTTCTCGCAGATCAGCCTCGTGGACAGTTTGTGCAGAAAGTCGATGCGTCGGTCGGTGATCCGCGCATGGATGCGGGCCACCTTCCGGCGGGCCTTGTCCCGGTTGTTCGATCCCTTCTGTGTGCGGGACAGGTGGCGTTGAGCTTTCGCCAGCCTGCGGCGGTCCCGGCGCTCGTGACGGGGGTTGGTGATCTTCTCCCCGGTCGACAGGGCCGCAAGGGAGGTCGGACCGACGCCGACACCGACCGTCGCTTCGGTCGGGGGCAGCTCGTCGACCACACACTCGGTCAGGATCGACACGAACCAGCGGCCTGCACCGTCCCGGGACACGGTCACCGTGGACGGATCGCCGGGAAGTTCACGCGACCAGCGGATGTCGAGGGGCTGTTTCATCTTCGCCAGGGTCAGGTGCCCCTCGCGCCATGTGAACGCGGATCGGGTGTACTCGGCAGACGCTCGCGACTTCTTCCGCGACTTGAACCTCGGGTAGCGGGCGCGTCTGGCGAAGAAGTGGGAGAAGGCGGTCTGTTGATGCCGCAAGGTCTGCTGCAGCGGTACGCTCGACACCTCGTTGAGAAACGCCAGCTCGTCGGTCTTCTTCCACGCGGTCAACGCGGCCGACGCCTGCACATAGGTCGTCGGCTTCTGCTCGGTGGTGTACCGCCGCTGGCGCTCGTCGAGCGCCTTGTTCCAGACCAGGCGAACACACCCGAACGTGCGGTTCAGCTCCGCAGCCTGTTCGGCAGTCGGATAGAAGCGGTATTTGCACGCCCGCTTCACCACCTTCGAGGCCATGTGTCACTCAGTACCGCACTTGTATGTAAGAAAGGAGGACGGCGCTTCCTCTCCCCCGTGAACGGGGAAGTATCCGCGCCGAACATCCGATGAAGACGGCGACCATGAGGAAGCCGAGGAAGACAAGCACGATCTGCTCGCTTTCGTCGGTGGACGGTGCGGAGGAGGTTCGAGAATCCGGGTCGTCGCCCGGTGCGATCTCTGCTACACGGAAGTGTGGGGCAGGCCACTGTGGGTGGTCACCGTTGCGTGCGATAGCGCCGTTGTGCGCATTCTGCTCGAGTGCATTCCCCCGGTCGGCGGGTTTACCGGGACCGCGTGAGGGGTACGCCTTTCGCATGGGCGCACGGGGCGAAACAGGTGGCCGGACCGCATCCGGCAGCCCCGGCCGAACGGCTACCAAGGCCGTGGACCGGGACAGCTCGACCAGGACGACCGAGCGGCCGCGCCGCGCGGCCCCGTCGTCCGGAACGGCGAAAAGGCCGACGGCGTCGGCCACCGCCGGCGGGGAACGGAGACCCGGCAGACGATCGGCCGCCACGACATCGACCCCGGCGGCACCGCGGCGGACGACGCCGAAGCCACGCACCGAACAGGCAACGGCCCCCCGCCGATCGACATCGGAGACCCCCCGCCGCCGCCCGGGGCAGGACACCGCCACGCGCCCGGCCCGTCCGCGGACGCGGACCGCCACCGCCGCGGGGGAGGCTCGGCAGCGGCCCCGCGAGCAGGCCCGCACGTCCACCGTGGCCCGGCCCTCGCCACCTGATCGCACGCCACGCCGGCCGGTCTCGGCATCGGAACGCACCAGACCCACCGGTCGCGGCGAGCCTCCTCCGAGCCGCAAGCCCCGACCCTTCGCGGCCCTCGTCGAGTGGCTGAAGATCCGCGTTCGCCGACTTGCGCGCGCGGCGCGGAGGCAAGTAGCCGCGGTGATGCGCAAGGTCCCCGAGTGGACGGATCAGCTCACCGACTCCGTCACCGAGGGCCACCCGATCAAAAGTGCCGTCCTGGAGGGGATCCGGGCTTTCCTGACCGGCAAGAACGTCGTGTGGGCAGCGTTCAAGGGCCTGCTGTCCGGACTGAGCATCAAGACCAAGATCCTCCTTGCTCTCGCCGTCGTCCTCGTGGCGCTGCTGGCTCCGGTCCTGCTCGTGGTCGCCCTGCTGGTCCTGCTCGTCGCCGGGGTGATCGCGGCGATACGGGCCGCTACGCAGTGATCCGAAGGTTCTCGTGTCGAAGGGGTGGATCCTGCGCCATAGCGCGAGAGGGCTCCACAGCAACACCCCCCTCACCACCGCCGGGGCCATCCCTACAGGACTCCACCGGCGGCAAGCCGGTCGCATAAGCTGACGTCGTGCGCCGTTTCGACTTCCCCGTGGACCTGCCCCACGCCAAGGCCGTCAATCAGACCCTCGCCGAGGTGCGGCGGCTGCGGGTGTCGGGGATCGTGCTGGCGGTGCTGTTCGCGGCGGCCGCGGTGTGGCTGATCCTGATCGGCCAGGCGTGGTCCTTCGTCGTCGCGGCCGTGGTGATCGTCGCCGCGCTCACCGCTGCGTGGGTTGCGGTATGGGCGCCGCGCAAGGTGGGCACGATCCAGCACCTGTACCGGGACAGTCCTCTGGTGCCGGCCGTGATCTCCGAACTCCGGCCGCGCGGGATGACGCTGCTCGCGCTCGTGGACATCGCCAAACCGGAGACCGGCGTCCACCGCTATGCGCTGGTCGCCCGGGACGTCACGGCCGTACCGGGGCACCGGGTGCAGGTCGGCGAGCGGGTGCCGTGCGTTGCGGTGCTGTCGGACCGCACCACCCGCAACACGAGCGGCGCGTGGCAGATGGTCAGCCCGATGCCGATCGCATGGGGCACCCGCGACGCCTCGGTGCTGCGGGAGGCCGCCGCCGCCATCGACGAGACCGAGTGGAAGGTGGTCGAGGGCAAGCTGTCCCTCTCGGACGAGGTCACGGCCAGCGACGAGCGCCGGCTCGTGCTGGACCCGGAGGACCTGCCCCCCGACCTGCGCTGACCATGCGACCCGTCGTCCTCGCCGGAAGCACCGTCGTTCTCACGGTGCCCGGGCCGGACGACGTCGACGCGATCACGGCCGCCTGCCGGGACCGGTCGATCGTCCGGTGGACGACGGTCCCCGACCCCTACACCCGCGCCGACGCGCAACGGTTCGTCGGCGACGTGGTGCCCGCCGGCTGGGAGGGACACAGCCCGGTGTGGGCGGTGCGGACCACCACCGGTGGCCCGCTGCTGGGCACGATCGGGCTGATCGCGCGCGACCCGTCGGCCGCGGAGATCGGGTACTGGATCGCTCCGGCCGCACGCACCCGCGGGCTCGCGACGGCGGCGGTGAACCTGTTGTGCGACTTCGCCTTCCACGCGGACGGCCTGAGCCTGGGCCGTATCGAATGGCGGGCGCTGGCCGCCAATCTCGCGTCGGCGGCGGTGGCGCGGCGCGTCGGCTTCCGCTTCGAGGGGGTGCAACGGCGCGGTGTGCTGCAGCGCGGGGTGCGGCACGACGCGTGGGTCGCGGGTCTGCTGCCCGACGACCCACGCGTGCCGGCCGACGGCTGGCCGATGTGATCGGCACGACCGGCGGCGGCCCCGGGTCAGCGCAGTTCAGGCAGGACTTCCCTCTCGAACAACTCGATGCCCGAGGTGTCGTACGCGGCCTCGGGGAAATAGAGGATCGCGTAGGTCATGCCCTGCTTCTTCAGCGCGGTGAAGTTCTCCACGATCTGCTCGGGCGTGCCGACGGCGGGCAGTCCCCGGAACGCGTCGAGCGCGCTGTCGGCCTTCTCCGGTCCGACGTACGGTTCGAGCCGCGCGCGCAGCGCGTCGAGGCGCTCCTGCACTTCGGCCTCGGTCCGGCCGATCGCGACGTTGTAGTTCGCCGAGCGGACGATGGCGTCGAAGTCGGTGCCCACGTCGGCGCAGTGCCCGCGCAGGATCTCCGACTTGTGGGCGAAGCCCTCCGGGGTGCCGTCGAAGTTGGTGTACTGCGCGTACTTGGCCGCGATCTTCAGGGTCACCTTCTCCCCGCCGCCGGCGATCCACAGCGGGATGCCGCCGTCCTGCAGCGGCAGGGGGCGCACGACGGCGCCGTCCACCTGGTAGTGCCTGCCGTGCAGGGTCGCGGTGCCGGTGGTCCAGGCCTGCCGGAAGATCTGCACGCCCTCGTCGAGCCGGCGCAGCCGTTCGGCGGCGGTCGGGAAGCCGTATCCGTACGCGCGCCACTCGTGCTCGTACCATCCGCCGCCGATGCCCATCTCGATGCGGCCGCCGGAGATGATGTCCGCGGTCGCGGCGACCTTCGCCAGGTAGGCGGGGTTGCGGTAGCTCATGGCGGTGCACATCTGTCCGATGCGCACGTTCTCGGTGACCGCGGCGAACGCCGACACCAGCGACCAGGCCTCGTGGGTGGCCTCCTCGGTGGGCAGGGGCACGGTGTGGAAGTGGTCGTACACCCAGATCGATTCCCACGGGCCGGCGTCGGCGCGCTGCGCCAGGTCGCGCATCACCCGCCATTGCTCCGCGGGATCGATGCCGACGAGGTCGAGCCGCCAGCCCTGGGGGACGAAGAATCCGAAGCGCATGTGGGTCCTCACTCGGTGTCGTGATGTGTGCTGCCTTCTCGGACGCCGACGCCGGGTGCAGCGTGCGATGCGGCCAAGCCGAGTATCGCGGAATGTACCGATCGATGACGGCGGCACCGAGAAGACGGCGGCGCCGAGAAACGGTCCGGAAAAGAAGCCGAGGCGCCACCAGCGCCACGGTCAACCCGGAGATCGCGGACGGGACGAGCACCGTCCGGACGAGCGGCCTCGGATCGAGGGGCGGACTCACGCCGTCGCGGCACCCGCGAATGCGGTGGCCGCGAGGCGACCGGCCGGGCGGTCGAGCCCGTAGTGGCCGCGCAGCGTCGCCGCCGTGTACTCGGTACGGAACAGCCCGCGCTCCTGCAGGATCGGCACCACGCGGGTGGTGAAGTCCTCGAGTCCGCCGGGCAGATACGGCGGCATGACGTTGAAGCCGTCGGCGGCCTCGCTGTCGAACCACAGCTGCAGTTCGTCGGCGATCTGTTCGGGGGTGCCGGCGAAGGTGCGGTGCCCGCGGCCGCCGCCGAGCTTCCCGATGAGCTGGCGCACGGTCAGGCCCTCGCTCTCGGCGAGGTTCTTCACCAGCTCGTAGCGGCTCTTGTTGCCCTGGATCCGGTCGATCGGCGGCAGCGGAGGCAGCGGCGCGTCCAAGGCATGCTCGGTGAGATCCACTCCCACCATCCCGGAGAGCTGGCGCAACGAGTACGCCGGTGAGATCAGGTCGGTGAACTCCTGCTCGAGCGCCTTGGCCTCGGCCTCGGTGTCGCCGATGAACGGCACGATCCCGGGGAGCACCTTCAGGGAGTGCGGATCTCGCCCCGCCTCGGCCACGCGGGCCTTCAGGTCGCGGTAGAACGCCTCCCCCTCGGCCAGGGTGCGCTGCGCGGTGAAGACCGCCTCGGCGTACCGGGCGGCGAAATCCTTTCCGCTCTCCGAGGATCCGGCCTGCACCAGCACGGGACGGCCCTGGGGTGAGCGCGGGGAGTTCAGCGGGCCGCGCACCGTGAACCGCGCGCCGTCGTGGTCGATGGTGTGTACCTTGGCCGGGTCGGCGAAGCGGCCGCTGTCGACGTCCAGCTCGACGGCATCGTCGTCCCAGCTGTCCCACAGGTCGACGGCGACGTCGACGAACTCGGCGGCGCGGTCGTAACGGCCGGCGTGGTCCGGCGTCTCGTCGTAGCCGAAGTTGGCCGCCTCGTCGGCGCCACCCGAGGTCACGATGTTCCAGCCGGCGCGGCCGTGGCTGATGTGGTCGAGCGAGGCGAACTTGCGGGCGAGGTTGAACGGCTCGTTGTAGCCGGTCGACGCGGTGGCGATCAGGCCCACCCGCTCGGTGACGACGGCCATCGCGGACAGCAGGGTGATCGGCTCGAAGACCGCCTGGATGTTGTGTTCCACGCGGGGACCGGTCGCGAGGCCGTCGGCGAAGAACACCGAGTCGAGCTTGCCGCGTTCGGCGATCTGCGCGAGCTCCTGGAAGTGTGCGACGTCGAGGACGCGGCGCTCGTCGGTGCGCGGGTGCCGCCAGGCGGCCTCGTGGTGGCCGACCCCCATCAGGAAGGCGTTGAGGTGGAACTGCTTCGGGGACTGGGACATGACAACCTATCCGAGTGCGTGGGAACGGAGGGACTACTGGTCTGCGCGCCAGCGGGACAGTCGGCGCTCGACTGCGACGAGGATCCCGTTGAAGGTCAGGCCGACGAGGGAGATGGCGACGATGCCGGCATACATGTTCGGGATCTGGAAGTTGAGCTGCGAGGCGGTGATGAGATAGCCGAGCCCTGCTTTGGCGCCGACCATCTCGGCCGCGATGAGCACGAGGATCGACGAGGCCGCGGCCATCCGGATGCCGGTGAAGATCGTCGGCACGGCAGCCGGCAGGATCACCTTCTGGAACAGGCGGTAGGAAGGCAGACCGAGGGAACGGGCCGATTTGACCAGCAGCGGATCCACGGTGCGCACGCCGGAGATGGTGTTGAGCAGGATCGGGAAGGTGCTCGCGTAGATCACCAGCGCCACCTTCGAGGTCTCGCCGATGCCCAGGATCAGGATGAACACGGGCAGCAGTGCGAGCGCGGCGGTGTTGCGGAACAGCTCGAGGATCGGATTGAGGAACTCGGCCACCGGCCGGTACCAGCCGATCGCCACCCCGAGCGGGATCGCGACGAGCACTGCGATCACGAATCCGGTGACGGCCCGGGACAGGCTGGCGCCGAGGTGTTCGGCGAGCTGGCCGCTGCCGATCAGCTGGGTGAAGGCCTCCGCGACCACGGTGAAGGGCGGCAGGAACACCTCGTCGACCAGCCCGAGCCGAGGCGCGGTCTCCCAGACCGCGAGGAAGGCGAGGATCGCGAGGGCCGGCTTCACACCGCGCCATACGACGGCACCGACCCGGCGTCCGGTCCCGGCGCCCGGGGCGGGCACGGCCGGCGCGGGTCGCTGCTCCGCGAGGGCCCCGTCGAGCTCGACGGGGTCGATCAGCGTGGCGCTCGGACTAGACATGCTGCACCTCCTGGGTTGCGGCACCGAACTCGTGGTGCTGCGCGCGCTCGACCTCCGAGTGCAGCAACGACCAGATCCGGTGTCGGTAGTGTCGGAACGCCTCGCCGGACCGGACGTCGTCGACGGTGCGATCGATGTCGATGTCCACGACGGTCTTGATTCGCCCGGGCCGGGACGTGAGCACGGCGACGCGCTGTCCGAGGTAGATCGCCTCGTCGATGCCGTGGGTGATGAACAGGATGGTCTTGCCGGTCTCGTGCCGGATCCGCAACAGCTCGTCCTGCAACGACTCCCGGGTCTGCGCGTCGAGGGCGGCGAACGGCTCGTCCATGAGGAGCACCTCGGGGTCGAACGCCAGGCTCCGGGCGATCGCGACGCGCTGTTTCATGCCGCCGGACAGCTCGTGCGGATAGCGATCGCCGAACCCGCGCAGCCCCACCAGCTCGAGGTAGTGCTCGGCCAGCGCGCGGCGCTGTCGCCGGGGCAGGCCCTTCGCCTCGAGGCCGAATTCGATGTTGTGCCGCGCGGTGCGCCACGGCAGGAGCGCGTACTGCTGGAAGACGATGCCCCGATCCAGGCCCGGCCCGGAGATCGGCTGTCCGTCGAGCAGGATCCGTCCCGACGTCGGGCTGCTCAGCCCGCCGAGAAGGTCGAGCAGCGTGGACTTGCCGCAGCCGCTGGGGCCGACGAGGACGAGGAACTCACCGTCGGCCAGGTCGAGGCTGACATCGTCGAGGGCAGTGAACGCGGTGTCCGTACCGCGGACCGGGAACTGCTTGGTCACGTGCTCGAGACGGAGCTTCGGGGTGGTGCTCATCTGGCCTCCTCGACGGGTTCACCGTTCGGACCGCTCGACGGTTCGTAGGTGCCGTTGGCGTAGGGGTTGAATTCGTTGGTGTAGATGTCGGCCGGGGTGAACGTGCCCTCGGGCAGTTCGCCGTTCCGGGCGAGCCAGTCGAGCCAGGTCTGGATCTCCTGTTCGGTGATCGTCCCGCCCGGACCGGCGACGCCGGGGCTCTTGTAGAACTCGACGAGGTTGGTGTTCTCGTTGCGGCCGCGGCCGTTGATGATCTCCTTGTACTCGGCGATGACCTCGTCGCGTGGGGTGGTCTGCGCCCAGCGAACGGCCCGCGCCGTGCCCTGCACGAAATCCGCCACCGCGTCCCGGTTCTCGGCGATGAAGTCGTCACGGAAGACGTACGTGCCGTAGCTGAACGCCCCGAACAGGGACTCGTCGGTGAACAGCGGTCGGATTCCGCCGCGCGAGACCGCGGTCTCGCGGAACACGCTGCCGAGGGTGCCGACGTCGATCTGCCCTTCCCGCAGCGCCTGCTCGGTGTTTACCGGGGGCACGACGATCAGTTCGACCTGCTTGATCTCGTCCGGGGTCAGTCCCTGCTGGGCGAGCCATTCGCGGACGAGGAACTCGTGGTGGGCACCGAGCGTGTTCATCCCCACCTTCTTGCCGATCAGATCCCGGGCGGTGCGGATCGGGCTGTCCTCGAGCACGTAGTAGCCGTTGAACGACTCCTGGTCGGAGCCGTAGTAGCTGATGACCGACGTGATCGGCGAGTTGGCGGCGGCGAGCTTGATGACGGCGCCGTTGAATGCGCCGCCGAACTCGGTCTGGCCGGTGGCCGCGGACTGGATGTCCTGCGGACCGCTGGTGGTGTCGCCCACCCAGTCCAGCGCGACGCTCTCGTAGTAACCGAGGCTCTCCGCGAGTTCGGGATAGGTGACCTGGCCGGCCGCGCCCTGGTAGCGCAGGACGGTGCGACCGTCCTCGGTGGTGGTGGTCTCCGACCCCGACGAGCAGGCCGCGACTCCCGCGGCGAGGGTGACGAGAGTGGCTGCGACCGCAGCCGACCGGACCAGTCGGCTGCGCAGCGTGGAATACGACATCGCGAGAGTTGTCCCTTACGTTCGACGAAGAGGCCCGACACGGCGGGCACGGAGAAATGCGGCGCGCGGCGACAGTGAAGGCGTACGCGACACCGGGATTCGCGGTGCGGCAACGGAAGATCGCGCGACGGCGGCCGGCCGGACGGGCCGGCACGCCGGGCTACACCGGGAGGGTCAGCGACAACAGTCCGGACACTCGTACACGGTGGACTCCTTCTGCGGCGATCGGACTCCGGAAGTCTGTCCCGGGCAGCCGCGACGGGTCAACGCTTCGGCGCATCCGTGTGCGGATCCCTTGACATGTCCGATCCGGTGCCGTACAGGTCGCGATCCCGCCGTCGGTCGGTACGATCGCCCCATGCGCACCGCCGTGCTCGCCGACGCCTTCGAGCAGCATCGGCCACATCTGCTCTCCGTCGCCTACCGGCTGACGGGCAGCGTCGCCGACGCCGAGGACGCGGTCCAGGACGCGTGGCTGCGCCTCGACGGCACCGACACCGACCGGATCGACGATCTGCGGGCGTGGCTGACCACCGTCGTCGGACGCCTGTGCCTCGACCGGCTGCGTTCGGCGACGGCACGCCGCGAGAACTACGTCGGCCAGTGGCTGCCCGAACCGATCGTCACCCCGCTCGGCGGATCGACGCCCCCGGATCCACTGGAATCCGTGGTGCGGCAGGAAGACAGCAGGATGGCGGCGATGGTCGTGCTGGACACGCTCACCCCCGCCCAGCGCGTCGCCTTCGTCCTGCACGACGGGTTCGCCGTGCCGTTCGACGAGATTGCCGGCATTCTCGACGTCACGCCGGCGTCCGCGCGCCAGCTCGCCTCCCGCGGTAGGCGGGCCGTCGCGGCCGCGCCGCCACCCGTGCCGGCCGCCGAGCACGTCGAGGCGGTGCAGCGGCTGATGACCGCCCTCGCCTCCGGGGACCTCGCGGCGGTGGTCGCGGCGCTCGATCCCGATGCCCGGGTGATCGGGGACGCCAACGGAGTGACCCGCACGGCCGTCAATGTCGTCGTCGGCGCGGAGCGGTTCGCCCGGTTCTTCCTCGGCCTGATGCAGCGCTACGGCGCCGAGGCGTTCCTGGCCGGCACACCGGCGCTCGTCAACGGCGAACTCGGGTTCGTCAGCGCGGGCGCCCCCGGCGACGAGACCCACCGGGCCTTCGCCGGCCGGGTCGTCGGCTGCACGGTCCGCAACGGGCGGGTCTGGGCGGCCTACGACATGGCGAATCCCGACAAGCTCCGCGGCGTCCTGCTCGACCGCGGGGACGACGACCGAGCGTAGCGAACCGGGCCGAATCCGCCGACCATACGGTGCGAGCGGTTTCACCCCAGGTGCAGCCATCGGCCGATCGACGGCACCTCGTGCTCGTCGACCGCGAACACGAGGTACCACCCCGGCGGCGCGAGGTTGGGGTCGGTGGGCAGATGCAGCGTGACCGATCCACCCGCTCCGGCGGTGAACGCGACGTCGACCAGGCGTTGCTCGCTGTCGCACGAGTGGGTGCAGGCGCCCGGACGGACCAGACCCACCGTCTGCAGAGCGCCGCGCGTGTGCACGGTCGCGGCAACGGTTCCCCCGTATCCGCCCTCCGTGGCGGCCAGCTCGAGGGCCGGCCGGTCGCCGTGGAACAGATAAGGGGGCCAGTAGATTTCGATACGGAGGTCCTCCGTTTTGCGGGCCGGATTCGAGCCGGCGGTGACCACTTTCCCGTCGGGGGTCAGCAAGGCGACCGAGTGGTAGAGCCGGGGCACCCGAGAAGGCGCGGTGTGCGTCCACACGCCGGTGGTGGGCCGGTAGATCTCCGCATGGGGCGGTGCGCCGTGCGCCGTCTCCTCCACCGCCGAACCGCCCGTGGCGAGCACCGTGCGGTCCGGGAGCAGCACCGCGCTCAGATGCATGCGGGCATGGGCCATCGGGGGACCGGGCCGATAGGTGGGCTCCGGGTCGGTGAGGTCGACGATCCGCGTGTCGGCGAGTGCAGGTGCAGGACTGTGTAGGTCGAATCCCCCGCCGCCGAGGATCATGACCTTCTGCTGCTGGGCCGGCGGTAGCAGCACGCTCGCCGCCTGATTACGGGAACCGGGCACGGCCAGGCCGGCCACGGCGGTGACGTGGCCCGTATCGGGATCCCACACGGACGGCCGCATGCCGTTGTTACCGCCGTATTGGCCTCCGGAATAGAAGATCCGGCCGTCCGCGAGCAGGAACAGGTGCGCATACATCGGGATCGGGCCCGGCGACGGCAGTTCCGACCACGTCCCGGTCGCCGCGGCGTACCGCTCGGGGACGACCGAAAGATGGTTGTCGGCGCCGAGTCCGGACACCGCGACCACGTCCCCGTCGCCGAGGGTGACCAGCGTCGGGTACCACCGCCCGTACGTCATGTCGGCGGTCGCCGACCACTCCCCCGTGACCGGATCGAAGACGAGCGCGTCCTTCAGACCGTAGAACGGGTCGTACCGTTCGGTGCCCCCGGCCGCGAGAAGGCGCCCGTCGGGAAGAAACGCCTGCCCGACGCAGAACAGGTCGATCGGTGTGGGCGGAGCGTCGAGTTCGGGAGCGGGATAGTGCCAGACTCTGGTGCGGAATCGGTGCGCCGCATGGTGGTCGGGATCGTTCCCGGAGCCTGCGAAGAAGAGCACGTCCCCGGTGTGCAGCAGCGCCGCGTGCACGGGGTTGATCTCGGTGCCGAAGTCGAGCAGCCGCCAGAGGCCCATGCCGGGCGCCTCGTCGACGTCCGTGACGAGTTCGACCACGCGGAGGTATCCGGTGTTGCGCTGCGGTGGGTTGTCCGTCGCGAGTACGACCAGTTCGGGCCGGGAACCGTCGCCCCGATCCAGCACTGCGGCTGCCGCACCCTGGTTTTCCCAGAAGCCCCATGCCGGGATGGTGGACCACACACTCCAGCCGTCGAGGGCGTGACCGGATCCGTCCAGACCCCAGCCGATCGTGTAGTGACCACCGTTCTCCCCCGGCGGATTGTCGACGGCGAGCACGATCAGTTCGGGCCGGCCGTCGCCGTCGAGGTCGGTGACGGCGATGCCCGCACCCTGGTTCTCCCAGCCGTACCAGTCCGGCACGGGCACCCAGGGCGTCCAGCCGGCGGTCAGCGTTCCCTCCGGAGTCAACCCCCGGCCCAGCCGAAACTGTCCGCTGTTCTGGCCGGGCGGGTTGTCGACGACGAAGACCACGAGGGTGGGCAGGCCGTCGAGGTCGGCGATCGCGATGTCGGCGCCCTGGTTCTCCCACCCGTACCAGTCCGGCACCGCGATCCACGGCGTCCACCCTCCCGTGACCGTTCCGTCGGCGGCCAGGTCGCGGCCGATGCGGAAGTATCCGGAATTCTGACCGGGCGGGTTGTCGACGACGAAGACGACGAGGTCGAGCGAGCCGGTACCGCCGAGGTCCGCGACGGCGATACCGGCGCCCTGGTTCTCCCAGCCCCACCAATCGGGAACGGGGATCCAGGACTCCCAGTTGCGCACCGTTCCGTCGGCGACCAGCCCGTGTCCGACCCGGTACCAGCCGGTGTTCTGCTCTCGCGGGTTGTCGATCATGAGAGCGACGACGTCCGGTGCGCCGTCACCGTCGATGTCGGCGATGGCGACGCCGCAGTCGTGATTCTCCCAGCTGAACCAGTCCGGAACAGGCACGAAACCACCGGCCATGGCGCCTCCCAGTATCCGTGTCCGGCCGCGGTCGGGTCCGCGAACGAGACACCACGAACAGTGTCGCCCATCCGGACTCGCGTGTCCGGGACGGACACGCCTAGGCTTCGGCCATGGAGCAACGACTGAGCTTCGTCACTCTCGCCGTCGCGGACCTCGATCGCACCCGGCGCTTCTACGTCGACGGACTCGGCTGGACCCCGGTTGTCGACGTGCCCGGCGAGGTGGTGATGATCCAGGTCGGCCCGCACCTCGTCCTGTCCCTGTGGGACGAACGGCAGTTCGCGGCCGAGGTCGGCCCCGTGCAGCGGGGCGGCGTCCCGCCCGTGACGCTCGCCCACAACGTCGCCGACCGAGCGGATGTCGACCGGGTGCTGGACACCGCCCGCCGCGCCGGAGCCGATCCGGTCTCCGACGCGGTCGAACGCGAGTGGGGCGGCTACACAGGGTATTTCGCGGACCCCGACGGATTCCGGTGGGAGATCGCCTGGAATCCGGGTCCCATCGGTCAGCTCGTGCTGCCCTGAGTCGCGTCGTCCTGCAGCCACGGCACCCGGCACGCGTCGGTGCTGAAACCCTGCTCGTGGATGCCCAGGGCCGAGTTCATCCGGGCCCGCATGTTCTCGAGCGCGATCTGGTACGTCAGTTCCACCACCCCGGCCCGCCCGAAGCGACGCTCGAGGTCGGCGACCTGCTCGTCCGTCACCGCGACGGCCGCACCACCGGCTCCCGTCATCGCGTCGGCGTACGCGATCGCCGCACGCTCGTCGTCGCTGTAGGCGTCGGAGGTCGCGTAGTCGGCGATGTGCTCGAGGCGGTCCACGTCGAGCCCGTCGAGCCGCTGCAGCATCGCGCCGAAGTCGACGCACCAGGAGCACCCGACGCTCCAGGCCACCCGGTACACCGCGAGCTCGCGGACGTGCGACGGCAGCACCGTCGAGGCACGCTCGACGAGCATCTCGTGCACGGCACTCGCCCGCATCAACGCCGGATGGTGGGCGTAGACGGCGAACGGCTCGGGCACCTCCCCGAAGCGGCGCCGGGCCACCCGGTAGGCGATCTTCGTCGTGACGCCGGCCTCGGCCGGTGTCACCGCGGGAATGCGCGCCATGACCTTCTCCGTTCCTCGGGTCCCGAGCGGGACCGTTCATCCTTTGGACGAGACAGCCCCGCCGGATGTGACACGACCGCTGCCGGGGGCCGGGAAGGGCGCGGCTAAGCTGCAGAAATGGCAGAAATCGCGTCCTCACATCGGGTCCGCACCGTCCGCAGGCTGCGCCCGTTCGCGTCCACGATCTTCGCCGAGATGACCGCCCTGGCCGTTACGCACGACGCCGTGAACCTCGGCCAGGGTTTTCCCGACACGGACGGCCCCCGCGCGATGCTGGACGTCGCGCGTCAGGCCATCGCCGACGGCGTCAACCAGTACCCGCCCGGGCCGGGCACGCCCGAGTTGCGCCGGGCGATCGCAGCGGACCGCGCCGCCCGGTACGGGCTCGAGCACGACCCCGACACCGAGGTCCTCGTCACCGTCGGCGCCACCGAGGCGATCAGCGCCGCCATCCTCGGTCTCGTCGAACCCGGCGACGAGGTGCTGCTCACCGAGCCCTACTACGACTCCTACGCCGCGTCCGTGGCGCTGGCGGGGGCGAGCCGCCGCACGGTGCCGCTCGCCCGCGCGGGGTCCGGGTTCGTCCTGGACGTGGACGCGCTGCGCGCCGCGGTCACCGAGCGCACCCGCATGCTGGTGGTCAACACCCCGCACAACCCGACGGGCACGGTCTACGACGACGCGGCGCTCGGCGCGCTCGCGGAACTGGCCTGTGAGCGGGACCTGCTGGTGCTGTCCGACGAGGTGTACGAGCACCTGGTGTTCGACGGCCGCCGGCACCGGCCGCTCGCATCGCTGCCCGGCATGGCCGAACGCACCGTCACCGTGTCCAGCGCCGCGAAGACGTTCAACGTCACCGGCTGGAAGATCGGGTGGGCGCTCGGCCCCCGCGAACTGATCGACGGGGTGCGCGCGGCGAAACAGTTCATGTCGTTCGTCGCCGGGGCGCCGTTCCAGCCCGCCGTCGCGTACGCGCTGACCCACGAGCAGCCGTGGATCGCCGCCCAGCGCGACGATCTGCAGCGCAGGCGCGACCTGCTCTCCGGCGCCCTCGCCGACGCCGGATTCGGTGTATTGGACTCGGCCGGAACGTATTTCGTGTGCGCGGACATCACCCCTTTTGGCGCGACGGACGGTGTCGCCTTCTGCCGGACCCTGCCCGAACGCATCGGGGTGGCCGCGGTCCCGGTCAGCGCCTTCGTCGACGACCCCCAGCAGTGGAATCATCTGGTGCGCTTCGCGTTCTGCAAGCGCGACGACGTCCTCCTCGAGGGCGTCCGGCGGCTGCGCAGCCTGCGGGAGCACGGCTGAACATGACCGCCCCCGCCACCATTCCCTCCGACTTCGTGCGCCGCTCGGTGGTTCTCGCCGCGGCGAACGGCGTGGATCTGGCCCCGGCCCTGGATGCGGCCCGGATCAGTCGCGCGGTGCTCGCACACCCGCACGCGCGTCTCACCCCCGAACAGGTCACCCGGTTCACGCAGAAGACCTGGGAGCTCACCGGTGACGAGTTGTTCGGCCTCGGGCCGGGGCCGGTGCCCCGCGGCACCTTCCGGGTGATGTGCCTGACGCTGATCCACTGCCGGGACCTGGCGCAGGCCCTCGAACGGATGATCGAGGTCAACCGCGTGCTGCCGACGCTGCCGAGACTGCGGCTGACGCCGGGCCCGCAGACGACCCGGCTCGAGGTGGTGCTGCCGGAGCCGTGCGACGACAAGACCCGTGTCATCATCGATTTCCTGCTCATCCTGCTGCACCGCTTCGCGGCCTGGCTCGTCGGCGGACGAGTACGGCTGGCGTCGGTCACGGTTCCCTACGGCGAGCCCGATCCGGTGCTCGCCAAGAACTACGACGCGATCTTCGGGGTGCCGGTCACCTTCGACGCCGACGGGGCGGCGCTCGAGATCGACAACGCGGCACTGCGGTCGCCCATCGTCCAGACCGAGGAGACGCTCGAGGACTATCTGCGCGAATCGCCGAATCTGATGATGTCGGAACGCGACTACGACTCCACCGCCGCGTCGCAGGTGCGGCGGATCTTCGAGTCGGGCATCGAGGGACGCACGGCGACCGCCGAGGAAGTCGCGGAGATGCTGTCGGTGAGCGCACCCCATCTGCGGCGCCTGCTCCGGCAGGAGGGCACCTCGCTCGGGCAGTTGCGCGAGGAGGTGCTGCGCGACACGGCGATCGCCGGGCTGCGCCGCGGCGAACCGGTGGACGCGCTGTCGGCCCGCCTCGGCTTCTCCGAGCCGAGCGCGTTCCGGCGTGCCTTCAAGCGATGGACGGGCAAGACCCCGCGCGCGTATCGGTAGGTCCGCCGGTTCACGCCACGCAGAACTCGTTGCCCTCCGGGTCGGTCATGGTGATCCACTCACTCGGCCCCTGCCGGCCCCGGTGCAGGACGGTCGCGCCCGCCTCGACGAGCCGCCCGGCGAGCGCCTCACGGTCCTCCCCGGCCCGGATGTCGAAGTGCAGCCGGTTCTTCACCGTCTTGCCCTCGGGCACCCGCTGGAAGAGCACGCGCGGACGCGCGGGCACCTCGGGATCGGAGATCGCGGCGCCCGCCTTCCAGACCAGGACGCCCTCGAAGATCTCGGTGTCCTCCTCGCTGGCGTGGCCGGCCGCGACCAGGCCGCGGATGAAGTCCTCGTTGCTCGGCTCCACCCGCCAGCCCAGCGCGGCCGCCCACCATTTCGCCAGCGTGTGCGGGCTGTTGGAATCGACCGTCACCTGGAATTCGTAACCCATGCGGCGACGGTACGACGAGACTCCGACAGGTCAGGGCTGAACGAGGATCCGGATCGGATCCCCGATGTGGTTGTGCAGCTTCTCGATGCCCTCGGCGATGTTCTCCAGCGGCACGATCTCGCTGATCGAGCGGGAGATGTCGAGGCGTCCGCGGGAGACGAGCGCGGCGAGCGTCTCGATGTCGACATTCTTGTAACCGAGGTGGCCCATGACGTGCTTGCGCGACAGTCCGAACGTGGCGGTGGGGCCCAGGGAGGCCTCCTGCCCGCTCAGCCCGACGACCACGACGCGGCCACCCGTCATCACGCACTGCAGGGCCTGGTCGAAGGTGACCTTCACGCCCGCCGAGTCGAAGGCCACGTCGAGCATCTTCCCGCCGGTCGCCTCGGCGACCCTCTGCACCAGGTCCGGGTCGCGGGAGTCGAACGCGTAGTCGGCGCCGAGTTCGAGGGCCCGCTCCCGCACCGCGGGGTTGATGTCGAACGCGAGGACCGGCACGGCACCGATCAGCCGGGCGAGCTGCACGATGTGGGTGCCCACCCCGCCGACCCCCCACACGCCGACGGCCTCACCCACCTGCACCTGCCCGGTGCGCACGACCGCGCCGAACGGCGTGGACACCGCGTCGGCGAGGATCGCCGCCTGCTCGAGCGGGACGTTGTCGGGCACGAGGGTGAGACCGCCCGCCTGCGCGACGGTGTACTCGGCCCAGGCGCCGTCGTACGCGAAGGCCATCAACTGGATATTCAGGCAGTTGGTCAGGTCGCCGCGCCGGCACTTGCGGCACTGCATGCACGGTCGTCCAGCCGAGGGCACGACGCGGTCCCCGACCTCCCACCCGGTCACGCCGTCCCCGACGGCGGCGATGGTCCCGGCGGCTTCGTGGCCCTGGGTGACCACCGGCAGCAGGGCCGGGAAGGTGCCGTCGAGCAGGCTCAGGTCCGAGTGGCAGATGCCGCAGAAGGCCACCTTGACGAGCACCTCGCCGGGGCCCGGCGACGGAGTCGGAACATCTTCCAGCACATTCGTTCTGGTGTCCGCGTGAAAACGCGCGGCGCGCATCGTCTCGGTCATGATCCCCTCATCCTGTTGTGCGGCGGCGGCCACGGGGGACCCTACTCCCGGCGCATGCGGGGTTGCGCATGTTTGTGCCGCGGATCTCCGCGACGGGTTGCATCCGCCCACGGTGAGTGAGAGCGTCGGAAGGAACCGTCATCGACTTCGAGAGGGTGATTCGCAACAATGCAGACGGCCGTCATCGACGACTACCCGACCCGGAACCGCACGAACTGCGTGAGCGTGTCCCGGCCGGATCCGGTGGTGTGGGGATCGGCAACGGGGCCGCTGGACGCCCCGGCCGTCGCCGAGTACGACCGGCGCGGGTTCCACACCGTCGACGCGCTCCTGCCGGCGCACGACGTCGGAAATCTGCTCGACGAGACGGCACGTCTGGGCCGGGATCTGGCCGACGACGAGCGGGTCGTGCGGGAGGCGGGAAGCGGGGACGTGCGCTCCGTGTTCGACGTGCACCGCCTCTCCGGCACGGTCGCCGAGATCGTCCGGCGGCCGGAGATCGCCGGTATCGCCCGCCAACTCCTCGGCTCGGAGGTCTACCTCCACCAGTCGAGGCTGAACGTCAAGCCGGGATTCCGCGGCGGACCGTTCTACTGGCACTCCGATTTCGAGACCTGGCACGCCGAGGACGGGATGCCGCGTCCGCGGGCGCTGAGCATCTCCGTCGCGCTGACCGAGAACTACGGTTACAACGGCGGTTTGATGATCATGCCCGGTTCGCACCGGACCTTCGTCTCGTGCGCCGGTACCACCCCCGACGACTACTACCGGCAGTCCCTCGTCACGCACGTGCCCCCCACCGGTTCGCCCGACGAGGACACGCTGACCTCGATGGCCGCCGAGCACGGCATCGCCACGTTCACCGGCTCGGCCGGTTCGGCCACGGTGTTCGACGCGAACTGCATGCACGGCTCGAACGGCAACATCACCCCGTTCCCCCGGTCGAATCTGTTCGTGGTGTTCAACAGTGTCGAGAACGCGCTCGTCGAGCCGTTCTCGGCGCCGCGTCCGCGGCCGGACTACCTCGGCAGCCGGGACTTCACTCCCCTGCGCTGACTCGCCCTCCGCTCCGCTCCCCGAGCGAATGTATCGCTCACTCGATCAGTCCGACGGCATGATCCATTCGCTCGGGGAGCGGAGCGGGAAAAGGGGGGTGGCGATCAGGCGCGCCGGCGGCGCACCGCGTCGGCCAGCCGGTCGAGCTGGTCGGCCGTGGTGGCCCAGTCGAGGCACGCGTCGGTGATCGACTTGCCGTACTCGAGCTCGTCGGACCGGCCCAGGGTCAGGTCCTGCCGGCCCGCCTCGAGGAAGCTCTCCAGCATCACACCGACGATGCCCTTCTCGCCCGCGACGAGCCGCTCGGCGATGTCGGTGACGACGTCGATCTGCTTCTCGTGGTTCTTGCTGCTGTTGCCGTGGCTCGCGTCGATCACGACGCGCTCGGGCAGACCGGCCTTGCGCAGCCGGGCCATGGTGTCGGCGACCGTCCCGGCGTCGTAGTTGGGGCCGGCGGAGCCGCCGCGCAGGATGACATGGCAGTCGGGGTTGCCGACGGTCTCGATGAGCGCGGCCTGCCCGTCGAGATCGGTGCCGGGGAACACGTGGCTCGCGGCGGCGGCGCGGGTGCCGTCGACGGCGACCTGCACGTCGCCCTCGGTGGAGTTCTTGATGCCCACCGGCATGGACAGGGCGCTGCACAGTTGCCGGTGCACCTGGCTGGCCGCGGTGCGGGCACCGATCGCGCCGTAGGTGACCAGATCCGCGTAGTACTGCGGCAGGATCGGGTCGAGGAACTCGCACCCGACCGGCAGTCCGAGGCCGGACACGTCGAGCAGCAGCTTGCGGCCGATGCGCAGACCGGTGTTGATGTCGTAGGTGCCGTCGAGGTGCGGGTCGTTGAGCAGGCCCTTCCACCCGAGGGTGGTGCGCGGCTTCTCGAAGTACACCCGCATCACCACGTGCAGGTCGTCGCGCAGGTCGTCGGCCTTGGCGGCGAGGCGGCGCGCGTAGTCCATCGCGGCGGCGGGGTCGTGCACCGAGCACGGCCCGACCACGACGAGCAGCCGGTCGTCGGTGCCGTCGAGGATCGCCACGGTGTCGGCGCGGCCCGAGCGCACGGTGGCGGCGGCCACCTCGTCGGGGGCGTGCTCGCCGCGGACGACGGCCGGGGCGACGAGCGGGCTGATCCGCACGGTCCGCTGTTCGTCGAGATTCGCGGTGGAGATGGAGGTGCTGGTGGTCATCGGGGTTCGGTTCCTGTTCCCGGGCCGACCCTGGCTGAACCTGAAAGATCCCAGCGAGCCGGTCCGTGTCCGGCTCGTAGGTGGTGAAGTCAGCGCGCGGTTACGCCGACCGACCCACCCCGGGCCGGCCTGCTAAACCAGAAATATGCACGCTGCATGACGGACACCCTACCCGAGCCTCCGCGAGGGTGCACATCGGGGGCCCGGGGCGAGTCCGCATTGCCAGCGCGACGGCGCCGACCCCCCTACGATCGGAACGAACCGAGAACACTGTCCGTACCGCCGAGACGATCGCCGAGGTGTTATGCCGCTCGAAGGTTCACACGAGTCCAGGGACCGGTCGAACGAACCGGAACACACAGCCGACGGCCATCTCGTCGAGGCCCGGTCCGAGGACTTCTCCCATGCCAGAAACCTCGCGGTGGATCCCGACTGGTTCAAGACCGCGGTGTTCTACGAGGTCCTGGTGCGCGCCTTCAACGACTCGAACCACGACGGGACGGGTGATCTGCGCGGGCTGACCGAGAAGCTCGACTACATCGCCTGGCTGGGCGCCGACTGTATCTGGCTGCCACCGTTCTACGACTCCCCGCTGCGCGACGGCGGGTACGACATCCGGGACTTCCGGGCGGTGCTCCCGGAGTTCGGCACGGTCGACGACTTCGTCACGTTCCTCGACGAGGCGCACAAGCGCGGCATCCGCGTGATCACCGACCTGGTCATGAACCACACGTCCGACACGCACGCGTGGTTCCAGGAGTCGCGTACGGACCCGGACGGCCCCTACGGCGACTTCTACGTGTGGTCCGACACCGACGAGCGCTACCCGGATGCGCGCATCATCTTCGTCGACACCGAATCCTCCAACTGGACGTGGGATCCGGTGCGCAAGCAGTACTACTGGCACCGGTTCTTCTCGCATCAGCCGGACCTGAACTACGACAATCCCGAGGTGCAGGACGCGATGATCGACGTCCTGCGGTTCTGGCTCGACCTGGGGATCGACGGGTTCCGGCTCGACGCGGTGCCCTACCTGTTCGAACGCGAGGGCACCAACTGCGAGAACCTGCCCGAGACACACGCGTTCCTGAAGAAGTGCCGCGCGGTGATCGACGCGGAGTATCCGGGCCGGGTGCTGCTGGCGGAGGCGAACCAGTGGCCCAGCGACGTGGTGGAGTACTTCGGCGAGCCGGAGGTCGGCGACGAGTGCCACATGGCGTTCCACTTCCCGCTCATGCCGCGCATCTTCATGGCGGTGCGGCGCCAGAACCGGTTCCCCATCTCCGAGATCCTCGCCCAGACGCCGCCGATTCCGAGCAGTGCGCAGTGGGGCATCTTCCTGCGCAACCACGACGAGCTGACCCTCGAGATGGTCACGGACGAAGAACGTGACTACATGTATGCCGAGTACGTCACCGACCCGCGGATGCGGGCGAACATCGGCATCCGGCGCCGGCTGGCCCCGCTGCTCGAGAACGACCGCAACCAGCTCGAGCTGTTCACGGCTCTGCTGTTGAGCCTGCCCGGCTCGCCGGTGCTCTACTACGGCGACGAGATCGGGATGGGCGACAACATCTGGCTCGGCGACCGCGACGCCGTGCGCACGCCGATGCAGTGGACACCCGACCGCAACGCGGGCTTCTCGCGGGCGGACCCCGCGCGGCTGTACCTGCCGACGATCATGGATCCGACCTACGGCTATCAGTCCGTGAACGTCGAGCGGCAGATGAACTCGACGAACACGCTGCTGCACTGGACGCGCCGGATGATCCAGGTCCGCAAGCAGCATCCGGCGTTCGGCAAGGCCGCCTTCACCGAACTGGGCAGCGCCAACCCGGCCGTCCTGTCGTACCTGCGGGAGATGCCGCTCGGCCCGGACCGCAACTACAGCGACGTCATCCTGTGTGTGAACAACCTGTCCCGGTATCCCCAGGCCGTCATCCTGGACCTGTCCCGGTTCGCAGGGTGGATTCCGGTGGAGCTCACCGGTTCCGTCCCGTTCCCACCGATCACGGAGGAGGGGTACATGATCACCCTGCCCGGTCACGGTTTCTATTGGTTCGCGCTGCAGCCCGATCCGACGAAGGAAGGCGTCGGCGAACATCCGGTGAGCAGCGAAGCCGAGGCGGCGGTGCAGCCATGAGGGATCCGAACGTGCAGCACTACCCCGATGCGGAGCTCGAGGCCCTGCTGGCCGAGTGGCTTCCCCACCAACGCTGGTTCGCCGCCAAGGGCAGGACCGTCGCCGCCGTCCGGATCATGCTGCGGGAACCGCTCACCGACACCCCCGCGTTCGGAGCGGACCACCTGCTGGTGACCGTCGAGTTCGAATCCGGCGCCGAGCAGATCTACCAGGTGCCGCTCGGGTATCGCCCGCACCTGCCCGACGAGCTGGCGCCCTGGGCGCTGCCGCGGCCCGACGGGAGCGGCGACGACCGCCCCCACGCCTACGACGGCCTGCGCGACCAGGAGATCATCGACCTGTACGCGCACTCGATCGCCACCGGGCAGGTGTACGGCCCGGTCGAGCTGCACACCGTGCCCGGCACGGTCATCGAGGAGGGACTGCGCGGGCGGGCGCTCAGCGCCGAGCAGTCCAACACCTCCGTCGTGCTGGGCGAGCAGTTGCTGCTCAAGCTCTTCCGCCGGATCACTCCGGGAGTCAACCCCGACGTGGAACTGCACCTCGCGCTCGGCGAGGCGGGCTGCCGGTCGGTCGCCCCCGTGCGCGCGTGGATCGACGCCGAGATCGGCGGCGTGCGCACGACTCTGGCGATGGTGCAGGACTTCGCGGCCAACTCCGCCGACGGCTGGTCGATGGCTCTGGGCAGCGTGCGGGACCTGCTGCTCGAGGCCGACCTGCGGGCGGACGAGGTGGGCACGGACTTCGCCGGCGAATCGCAGCGGATGGGCGCGGCCGTGGCCGAGGTGCACGCGCTGCTGGCGCAGTCCCTCGGGACGTCGCAGCGACCCGTCGGCGAGATCGTCGACGGCATGCTGCGCCGCCTGGACGCGGCCGGTGCCGTCGTACCCGAACTGGCGGAATTCGCCCCAGCGGTGCGGGAGCGGTTGGCGGAGGCGGCGGCCACCGGCACGACCACGGTGCAGCGGGTCCACGGGGACCTGCACCTCGGGCAGGTGCTGCGCACCCCGGAACACTGGCTGCTCATCGATTTCGAGGGCGAGCCCGCCAAGTCCCTCGACGAACGGCGGGAACCGGACAGCGCCCTGCGCGACGTGGCGGGGATGCTCCGCTCGTTCGACTACGCGGCCCACCACTCCCTGCATGATGCGACGTCGGAGGCCGCCGCCGCGCAACGCGAGTTCCGGGCGCAGGAATGGGCGCAGCGCAACTCCGCCGCGTTCTGCGACGGCTATGCGAGCGCGTCCGGCGCGGATCCGCGCGAGTCGGCCGCGCTGCTGCGCGCGTACGAACTGGACAAGGCCGTCTACGAGGTGGTGTACGAGGCCCGCCACCGGCCACAGTGGATCCGGCTGCCGCTCAACGCGATCCGTCGGCTGGTGCAGGCGACGTAGGGCCGTGGCTGTCGGTTGCTTCCGCCAGGGGATCCTGACCTGAGGGTGCCGGGTCGTCGGGTCCGCCCCGATGCGGCCGGTGGACCGGGTCGATCGCGGCCGCTCCCCGGTCCGGGGCAGACCCTTTCCGGCGTAGTCCGCCCCTGTCCACGGAGGACCGGTGCCTGCCCGCAGCGGGTGTCGACGGGCCCCTCGCAGTGGCCCGGTGGCGCGGGCCCCGGTCCTCGGACCATCCGTGCATGATGCGTCGGTGCAGGCGTGCCAGGGGTGCCGGCGCCCACCAGTTCGCGTCGCCCATCAGCTTGATCAGCGAGGGAACCAGCAGCATGCGGACCAGCGTGGCGTCGATGACGAGGGCGAAGATCATTCCCAGGCCGATGAACCGCATGATCGTCATCGGAGAGAGCGCGAATGCCGCGGTGACCGTACCGAGTATCAGCGCGGCGCAGGTGACGACACGACCGGTGAGGGCGGTACCGGTGTGCACCGCCGTCTCGGTCGACGCCCCCGCAGCATGCGCTTCGACCATCCGCGACATGAGGAAGATCTCGTAATCGGTCGACAGGCCGAACACGACGGCGAGGATCAACACGACCAGGGTGGGCTGGACGGGCTCCGGAGCCACGCCGATGAGACCGGCGCCGTGTCCTTCCTGGAAGACCCAGGTCAGCAGACCGAAGGTCGCCCCGAGGCTCAGTCCCGCCATGGCGACCGCCTTGACCGGCAGCACCACCGTGCCGAAGGCCAGGAACAGCAGCAGCAATGTCGCGCCCACCATGACGGCGATCATGGTGGGCAACGCCTCGGTGATCGCGTGATTGTTGTCGGCCTCGAGGGCGAACGGTCCGCCGACCTCGATCCGGGTTCCTGCCGGCGGAGCCAGCTCGCGCAGTGCCGCGATGGACGCGTTGGCGCGCTCGACGTCCGATCGGTCGGTCACGGCCGCGGAGATGACGGTGAAATCCGAGGTCGTGGCGATGGGCTGCGCACCGGTGACCCCGTCGACGGCATCCGCCTGCGCCACGAACCCGAGGCTCGCATGCAGGGGCGGGGGTGAGCCGCCTGTTCCGTGCACCAGGACGGTGATGTCGCCACCCGGGGACCGAAATTCCTGGACCAGGTGTTCGGTGGCCGCGCGAACCGGATTGCCGGGCGGCAGCGAGGTGTAGCTGATCGAGCCGAACCGCGTCAGAAGGACCGGCGCCGCGAACACCACCAGC
The DNA here is from genome assembly GCF_053764755.1 of Rhodococcus sp. 2H158. Classification (NCBI taxonomy): domain Bacteria; kingdom Bacillati; phylum Actinomycetota; class Actinomycetes; order Mycobacteriales; family Nocardiaceae; genus Rhodococcus; species Rhodococcus sp. 2H158. Next base: position 241,905 of record NZ_JBSNCE010000002.1, on the reverse strand, counting down.
ACCAGGGTGATCGGGACGGCGACGCGCAGCGGATGGCGCATCACCCGGTCGGCGACGGCTCCCCAGAATCGGTGGGCTCGCACCTCGCCGCGCTCGACGGCACCGCGGCGCCAGGTCAGACTGTTGATCCGGGCACCCAGGACGGCCAGCGCCGCGGGCACGGCGGTCAAGGACAGCAGCGCCGCGCCGAGGGCGGCCGAGATGGCGCCCAAACCCAGCGACCGGATCACCTCCTGGGGAAAGACGAGCATTCCGGCGAAGGCGCACACGAGCAGCAGCGCGGAAAAGCACACAGTGCGGCCCGCGGTGAGAACGGTTCGCCGAACCGCGTCGTTCGGCGAGGCGCCGGAGCGGAGTTCTTCCCGGAACCGGCTGACGATGAACAGTCCGTAATCGATGGCAAGACCGAGACACAGAAGGGAGGTGACGTTGAGGGCAAAGGCGTTGACCTGGGTGAACATGGTCAGCAGCCGTAGCGTTCCGAGTGCGCTGAGCACCGACAGCGCGGCGACGAGAACCGGCACCGCCGCGGCGGTCAGTCCGCCGAAGACCATCACCAGCAGAATCAGGGTCAGCGGAAGCGACACCGACTCGGCGACGACGAGGTCGGTCTTCAGTTGCGTGTTGAACGAATCGTCGACCACGGTCTTGCCGGTCAGCTGGGTGTCGACTCCGGGAACCTGCAGCACGGACAGCAGATCGTGGTACGGCGGCCGATCGCCCGAGCCGGAACGCTGCAGGGTCACCGTCGCGAGCGCTTGGGTGCCATCGGCGGAGCGCAAGTACGGCTTCTCGACGACGGGCACCGTCCAGTAGGTGTCGACGCGCTCGACCCGGGTGCGATCGAGAGCGGCGAGGTGCCCGACCACTTCCGGTCCGATGTCGTCGATGCTCTGCCCGGGTGGGGCGGTGTAGAGGGCGACGATGTCCGGCTCCCGGCGTCCGAGGTGCTCCTCGATCTGGTGGGTGACGTGCGCGGCTTCGCTCCCGTCGTCGAGGAAGCCCTCGAACCTCAGATGAGGGAAGACCCCCAGCCCCCATGCGCCGCCGAGCACCAGCACGGTGACGGTCACGATCAGCACGAGCCACCGGCGTGCGAGGAGAAATGCTGCCCAGCGGGTCATGGCCGTGGCGGAGGCCGGGTCGGGGACGTCGACATCGTCATCGTGCGACCTGATGGACGGCGGCAGCGAACAGGCGTGGTGACCGCGCAGCCAACGGCACGATGACAGGGCCGAGGCGGGGTTGCCGACGCGCCCACAGCAGGGAGGAGGTCAGCAGGCGTGAGCGTCGCGAAGCCCGTGACCATGCCCGCTCGTAGCGTGCCGGTTGCCCGCATACGAGGCAGTGCACAAGCGCGCGTGCGCATTTCAGAGCGACGTCGATGCCTTCGCCGGTGATCGCGTCCACGTATCCGGCCGCGTCGCCGACGAGCAGCACACGGCCCGCGACGCGGGCCCTGGCGTCCTGACGCATCGGTCCCGCCCCCCGGACGGCGGTCGCCGCGGTGTCGGGGAGCCGCTGGGCAAGGGCGGGGAATGCGGCCAGCTGTTGGGCGAACGACCCGCGGGTAGCGGAGAGCAGCGCGACGCCGACGAGGCGGGGACCGACCGGGGTGACGTAGGCCTCGCGGTCGCGGGCCCAGTGCACCTCCACGAAGTCGGTCCATGGGGCGACCTCGAAGTGCCGGCGCAGCCCCCACCTGTGGTGACCGGACGGTGGGCGGTCCAGACCCAGCTGCCGTCGGATGGCGGAGTGCAGCCCGTCGGCCGCGACGAGGTACCGCGCCGTGGCGCCTGCGGCCGTCACGCACCGGGCATCCTGCGTGATCTCGGGGACCCGGCGCTGCAGCACCGGAACACCTCGTGTCGCGACCTCGGCCTGCAATGCTGCCTGCAGATCGGTGCGGCGCACCCCTAAACCGTGGCCGTCGCGGAATTCGGCCTCGGCCCGGCAGTGCCCGTCCGTGTACCGGATCCCCCGGAGGGGATGTCCGTCGACCGGCACACCGAGTTCGCGCAGGCAGGCGACCGCGCCCGGCATCAGGCCCTCCCCGCAGGCCTTGTCGATCGGCGACGGCCTCGACTCGATCACGACCGTATCGAGGCCGGCCCGGGCGGAATACAGGGCCGTGGCCAGCCCGGCGGGGCCAGCGCCGACGACGATCAGGTCATGCATTGCGCACCAGTTCGCTCAGGGCGGCATTCTCGGCGCGGATCCGCACCCGAAGTACCACGGCATCGAGCGCGGTGAAGGTCACTGCGGTCACCCATGCGGAGTGGACGAGCGGCAGTGCCGCACCCTCGACGACGACGGCCACGTAGTTGGGGTGCCGGAGCCGGCGGTACGGCCCACGGCGGATCAGGGGCAATCCGGGCACGATCACGATGCGGGTGTTCCAGCGGTGTCCGAGGGTGAGGATGCACCACCATCGCAGGCACTGCGACGCCAGGACGAGTGCCAGCATCGGCCGGCCGAGGGCCGGCACGTACCGGCGGCCGACGCCGTACGTCTCGATCAGGCATCCGGCCAGCAGCCCGGCGTGCAGCGACACCATCACCGGATAGTGTCCGCGGCCGCTCTCCCGGCCCCCGCGCTCCATGCTCCACGCCAGGTTGCGCCGGGACACCACCAGCTCGGCGAGCCGCTCCGTGGCGACCGCGGCGACGAGCAGGAGATAGAACACGGCGTCCGCGCTACCACTCGAGGAGGACGAGTTCGGAGCAGAACCCCGGCCCCATGGCCATCATGAGCCCCGGAGTTCCCGGTTCCGGGGGGCGCTGTTCGAGCGTGTCCCGCAGCACGTGCAGGACCGACGACGAGGACAGGTTCCCCACCGCGGCCAGCGACCGGCGGGTCATCTCCAACGCCTGTGACGACAGACCGAGCTCGGACTCGACCGCGCGGATCACCTTCGGCCCTCCCGGATGGCAGACCCAGGCGGTGATGTCGTCCGTCCGCAATCCATGTTCGGCCAGGAACGAGCGGACGTCCGCACCGAGGTACTTTTCGATCACGACGGGCACCTGGGCATCGAGGACGATCTTCAGGCCGCTCGACCCCACATCCCACCCCATGGTCCGCTCGGTGTCCGGGTACAAGTGGCTGCGCGACGCGACCACCCGGGGCCCGCGCGCCCGGGTCCGTTCGGCGCGCCGGGCGCCGACGGCGGCCACCGCTGCCGCACCGTCGCCGAACAGGCCGGTCGCCACGAGATTGGCGATGGAATGATCGTTGCGCTGCACCGTCAACGAACACAGTTCCACGGACAGCAGGACGGCCACGTCGTCGGGGTGCCCGAGCAGATAGTCGTACAGACGCGCTGTTCCCGCCGCACCGGCAACGCAACCGAGCCCGAAGATCGGCACCCGTTTGACGTCGGGGCGCAGCCCGACCCGATACGCGATCCGGGCCTCCATCGACGGGGCGGCGACACCGGTGACCGTGGTGGACATGATCAAGTCCACCTCGTCGGGCCGAATCCCGGACTGGGCGAGCGCGCCGGTCACGGCGGCCGCACCCAACTCGATCGCACCTTCGATGAACGTGTTGTTGCAGTCGTCGAAGTCGTGCAGCTCCGGATAGCGCTCGAGCGGGCGCACCAGGTGCCGCGTCCGGACCTCGGCATTGGCGTGGAGTCGCTGCAACAACCTGATGTCGCCGTCCTCGCCGAGGCAGTAGTCGGCGAACATCTTGGTGAGCTCGGCCTGAGAGTAACGGTGCGGTGGTACGACGCCGCACACCCCCGTCAGCGTCGTCCCCGCCACGAGGGGGTTCGGTGTGGAGCGCTGCCCCGGACCGGCCCGGGGGTCTGCCGGCAGGTTGACGATGCTCATGAGTGACTCCTCGCATCGCGCGGCGTGTGGCGCCGCGCCACTTACCCAGCTCGACACTTATCCGAGATCGGGAGCCTCGATAGCCACCCTAGGGGTGAGAATTGTGACCCTGGGGGTGAGATCCGGGAGCGCGGGGACGTCCGGTTCGGAACCCGGAACGGCGTCACGCTGCCGGGGCCACGCCTTCGGAGCGTGCGGCCGCTATGGGACGTGGGCGCCGGACCGAACGATCATCCCTCGGTTGGGGATGCCGGTGCAACTGCTCGGATATGCAGTCCCGTGCCGGCGAGCGGAGGCGGGCCGGTGGCGGTGCGGGCGATGCGGCGTGACCTGTCTGCGCTGCGGCCTCACGCGACGTCTGCCGGTCAATTGCCTTCCATCGTGCGAATGGGACTGCGCGGCGCCGAAATATCCGGCAACCCGGGCGGGGTGAGATTTACGATGACTCCCTCGAACCAGCGCCCGTTGCCGATGATGTTCGTGTACATGCGGATGAAGGGGTAATACAGCTCCAGCGCCCGGTTCAGGTCGTCGTTGCGGGCAGCGAGGATCTGTACGACGCCGCGGAGTTGCTCGAGTGCCGGTCCGATGGTGGCTTCGTTGTCGCGCACGAGTCCGGTCAATTGTTGGGACAGCCGCTGGGTTCCGGTGAGCAGCTGGGAGATCGCCTGCTGCCGGCTGTTCAGTTCGCCGATGAGCAGTCCGGCGTCGGTGATCAGTTGAGTGAATTCGGCATTGCGCTCGGCCAGCACCCCTGTGGTGTTCTCGGTCGCGTCGAACAGTCTGCGCAATTCCCGGTCGCGGCTTGCGATGGTCTGTGAGAGTCGGGTGACGCCGTCGAGGGAGGCGCGGATGTCGTCGGAGGTGTTGTCGAATGCCTGGGACAACACCGTCAGGCTCTGGGCGAGTTGGGTGGAGTCGATCTCCCCGATGGTCTGTGCCGCCGCCGAGAAGGCCTCGAGCACGTCGTAGGGAGACGTGGTGCGCTCGCGTGGGATCACCTCCCGCGGATTCAGGACCTCGGAGCCACGGGGGTCGAGGGCCAGGTACTTCTGCCCCAGGATCGTCTTGATCTGTATGGAGGCGGAGGTGTTGTCACCGATCCACGCATCCTTGGCTCCGAACGTCACCTCGACGTGGTCGCCTTCGAGTTCGACCGACATGACCTTGCCGACCTTGACACCGGCGATCCGGACCTCGTTGCCGGGTCTCAGGCCCGCTGCTTCGGTGAACTCGGCACGGTAGAGGGCGCCGGCTCCCAGGAGCGGTAGCGAATCGAAGGAGAAGACCGCCAGCGTCGCCAACAGCATCACGAGGATGGCGAGGGCGCCCACCGCGGCCGGGCTGCGAGGTTCGGCCATGGCGTCTGCAACTCCTCCTCGTCGACCGCGATCCGCGTCTCCCCCTGCTGCACATCCACCTGGGCGACTCCTTCGTTGCGACCCCGAACCCACACGGGATCGCAGACCGTTGCCCAGTCAGTGTGATCACCGTCACTGCAGGTGGCAAGTTGCGCGCCCGAACAACGGACAAATGCCACAGGGGGGCCGGTGAAACAGGGCCGCGTCGTCGACGCCCGATCGGAGCCGAACTCGACGACGACCCGCGGACCGTGGACCCGTTGCGCAGAGCGCGGGGCGGTGACCGGTTCCGGTCACCGCCCCGCGTCCTGCGCCGGTGGCAGCGTCAGCGCACCATCAGGTCCAGTTCGTCGTCGGCGACGTCGACTCGGACCTGCCCACCCGCGACGAGCACGTCGTCGAGCAGCAGGTCGGCGATGCGGTCGTCCACGGCGCGCTGGATGGACCGGCGCAACGGCCGCGCCCCGAACTCCGGCTGGTGGCCGTGCTCGGCAATCCAGTCGACGGCGGCCTCGGTGAACTCGATCTCGATTCCCTTGGCGTGCAGTCGCTTACGACTGTCGTCCAACAGCAGATCGGTGATCCGGTGCAACTGCTCGGTGTCGAGCTTGCGGAAGATCACGATCTCGTCGATGCGGTTGAGGAACTCCGGCCGCATCGACTCGCGCAGACGGCCCATCACCCGGTCCCGCAGCGGCTTCTCGGCCGCCTCGGCGTCCCCGGTGCTGAAGCCCAGCGCCCCGCCGCGGCTCGAGATGATGTCCGAGCCGAGGTTGCTGGTCATGATCACCACGGTGTTGGTGAAGTCGACCGTGCGGCCCTGGCCGTCGGTGAGCCGGCCGTCGTCGAGCACCTGCAGCAGGGTGTTGAACACGTCCGGGTGCGCCTTCTCGATCTCGTCGAGCAGCACGACCGAGTACGGGTTGCGCCGCACCTGCTCGGTGAGCTGACCCGCCTCGCCGTAGCCGACGTAGCCCGGGGGCGCCCCCACGAGACGGCTGACGGTGTGCCGCTCGCCGAACTCGCTCATGTCCACCCGCAGCATCTTTCGCTCGTCGCCGAACAGCACCTCCGCCAGCGCCTTCGCCAGCTCGGTCTTGCCGACGCCGGTGGGACCCAGGAACAGGAAGCTGCCGACCGGCCGATGCGGATCGCTCATGCCGGCGCGGCTGCGCCGCACAGCCCGGGCCACGGCCCGGACGGCCTCGTCCTGCCCGACGACGCGCCGGTGCAGTTCGTCCTCGAGGCCGCGCAGCCGCTCCTTCTCCGCCTGGGTCATCCGCGTCGCCGGGATGCCGGTGGCGCGGGAGACGACCTCGGCGATCAGTTCCGCGGTCACCTCGGGCACCTCGGCACCGGCGGGTGCGCCGGCATCGAGGCGGGCTTGCACCTCGGCGATCTGGTCGCGCAGTCGCGAGGCCTGCTCGTAGCGTTCCGCCGCGACGGCCCGGTCCTTGTCGGCCTCGAGCCGGGACAGCTGCTCGCGCAACGCCTTCTCGTCGACGCGCGGTGAGCGCAGCCGCAGCCGGGCACCGGCCTGGTCGATCAGGTCGATCGCCTTGTCCGGCAGGTGCCGGTCCGGCAGGTACCGCACCGACAGGTCCACGGCGGCGTCGAGCGCGTCGTCGGTGTACCGCACGCCGTGGTGTTCGGCGTAGCGGTCCCGCAGGCCGCGCAGGATCGCGACCGCGTCGTCGTGGCCGGGTTCGCCGACGGTGACCGGCTGGAAGCGGCGCTCGAGCGCCGGATCCTTCTCGATGTGCTTGCGGTACTCGTCGAGCGTGGTGGCGCCGACGATGTGCAGCTCCCCGCGGGCGAGCTTGGGCTTGAGGATGTTGCCGGCATCCATCGCGCCCTCGTTGCCGCCGCCCGCGCCGACGACGGTGTGGATCTCGTCGACGAAGACGATCAGCTCGTCCGAGTGCGCGGCGATCTCGTCGAGCACCTTGGTCAGCCGCTCCTCGAAGTCGCCGCGGTACCGGGCGCCGGCGACCATACCGGTGAGGTCGAGCTGCACGATCCGCTTGCCGCGCAGGCTGTCCGGGACGTCGCCGTCGACGACGCGCTGGGCGAGGCCCTCGACGATCGCGGTCTTGCCGACACCGGCCTCGCCGACCAGAACCGGGTTGTTCTTGGTGCGGCGGGAGAGGATCTCGACGGTCTGCTCGATCTCGTCGGCGCGGCCGATGACGGGGTCGATGCCGCCGCCGCGGGCACGCTCGGTCAGGTCGACGCCGTACTTGTCCAGGGTGGGGGTGGCGGACTGCTCCTGCGCCGCCTCGGCGGGCGCGGCGGGCTGCAGGGCGGCCTGGAGCGACTGGGCGGTGATCCCGGCCGACACGAGCAGCCCTCCGACCCCGTGTTCCTGGTCGGCGGCGAGGGCCACGAACAGGTGCTGGGGTTCGATGTAGGTCGCGCCGAGGGCGCGCGTGAGCTGGTGCGCCTCGAGCAGCACCGTCTTGATCGCGCCGGTGAGGGCGGGAGCGGTGACCGCGGTGCGGGTCTGTTCCTGCGGGAGCCGCTGCTCCACCGCGGCCAGGACCTCGGCGGGATCGGCCCCGGCGCGGGTCATGACCGACCGGACCGGGTCCTGCTCCGCCATCACGTGCAGGACGTGGAGCGCGTCGAGGTCCGTGTCACCGCGTTCGGCGGCGAATCGGGCCGCAGCGGCCATGAGTTCCTGGGTGCCACGGCTCAGGTAGCGGGTGATGTCGATACGCCCAGGGCCACCAGGCCCGAAGAATGCCGGCATTCCGAAGCCTTTCTCTCGGACTTGAGTCTTTCTCACTCAACTAACGTGTCGGGGTGCCTGTCAATTCCACAGAGCGTGTGATGTGTGACACTCTCGGGAAGCCCGAATTTCAGTTGTGCACAACATAGCGGTGCGCTACTTTATTTCTCGTGTCCGACGATCTCGCGCTCGACCGGCAGGTCTGCTTCGCGCTCTACTCCGCCTCCCGGGCCACCACCGCCGCCTACCGCGGCATGCTCGACCGGCTCGGCGTCACCTACCCGCAGTACCTCGTACTCCTGGCCCTGTGGGAACAGGAAAGCCGCGGGGAACACGGCGGCCGCGGCGTCCGCGACCTGTGCGACGCCCTCGACCTCGACACCGGCACCCTCTCCCCGCTCCTCAAGCGGCTCGAGAGCGCCGGACTGCTCGAACGCCGCCGGCAGAGCACGGACGAGCGCCGCGTGCAGATCCACCTCACCGAGGCCGGGCGCGAGCTGCGCGCCCGCGCCGAGGACATCCCCGCGCGCATGGCCCGCGCGAGCGGCCTCGCAGCCGACGAGCTGGCCGCCCTTCGCGACACGCTCCACCGCATGACCGAGGCGCTGCACCGCCCCGAAACACCCGATCCCTATCCCGCCACCCCACAGGAGAAGCCATGAACGTGCTCTACACCGCCGAAGCACTCGCCACCGGAGAGGGTCGCAACGGCCGCGCCCGGACCTCCGACGGCAAGCTCGACCTGGGCCTCGCCATCCCCACCGAAATGGGCGGCACCGGCGAGGGCACCAATCCCGAGCAGCTCTTCGCCGCGGGATACGCCGCCTGCTTCCACTCGGCGCTGCAGCTCGTCGCCCGGCAGGACAAGGCCGACGTCGCCGACTCGGCGGTCGGGGCACGCGTCGGCATCGGCCGCACCGACGGTGGCGGCTTCGGCCTGAAGGTCACGCTCGAGGTGTCGCTGCCCCACGTGCCGCGCGCACAGGCCCTCGAACTGACCGAGAAGGCCCACCAGGTGTGCCCGTACTCGAACGCCACCCGCGGCAACATCGAGGTCGAGCTCGAGGTCACCGAGGACTGACCCACGCACGGCTCGCCGCGGTCACTGCTGCGCGGCTCGCCGCGGTCACTGCTGCGCGGCTCGCCGCGGTCACTCCTGCGCGGCTCGCCGCGGTCACTCCTGCGCGGCTCGCCGCGGTCCACCCCCAGGCACGCGTAGCGTGGATTGCGTGTGCAGGCAGGACGGGCCGCGGCTCGCGCAGTTCACCGCGGGACTCGGCTTCACGCTCGACGACTTCCAGGTCCGCGCCTGTCGCGCTCTCGACGAGGGCCGGGACGTGCTCGTCTGCGCCCCCACCGGCGCCGGCAAGACGATCGTCGGCGAGTTCGCGGTGCACCTGGCGCTCGCCGCCGGCGGCAAGTGCTTCTACACGACGCCCATCAAGGCCCTGAGCAACCAGAAGCACGCCGACCTCGCCGCGCAACTCGGGGACGAGCGGGTCGGCCTGCTCACCGGAGACGTCTCGGTCGACCCGCACGCACCCGTGGTCGTCATGACAACCGAGGTGCTGCGCAGCATGCTGCACGGCCGCTCGCCCCTGCTCGACGGGCTCACCCACGTCGTGATGGACGAGGTCCACTACCTCGCCGACCGCGAGCGCGGCGCGGTGTGGGAGGAGGCCATCCTCTATCTACCCGGCACCGTGCGCCTGGTGAGCCTGTCCGCGACGGTCAGCAACGCCGAGGAGTTCGGTGCCTGGCTGGGCCGGGTCCGCGGCGCGACCACCGTCGTCGTCGAGGAGACCCGGCCGGTTCCGCTGCACCAGCACGTGCTCGCCGGTGGGCGGCTGTTCGACCTGTTCTCCCCCACCACCGGTGCGATCGACGAGAACCTCGTGCGGTACGTCGCACATCGCCAGCTCGTCGACGCCGCCCCTGCCGTCCCGTCGCGTCGCCGGCGCCGCCGCACAGCCACGCCCGGCCCGGCCGGCGTCGACCGGCCCGAGCTCGTCGCGCGGCTCGAGGCCGAGTCGCTGCTGCCGGCGATCTGGTTCCGCTTCAGCCGCAGCGGCTGCGACGAGGCCGTCGCCGAATGCCTGCGCTCGTCGCTGCGGCTCACCGAGGCCGCCGACGTCACCCGCATCCGCCGCATCGTCGACCGGCACACCGCCGGCCTCTCCCCCGCCGACCTCGACGCGCTCGGATTCGCCGACTGGCTCGACGGACTCGAACGCGGCTTCGCCGCCCATCACGCGGGCATGGTGCCGGTATTCCGGCACGCCGTGGAGGAGCTGTTCGGCCTCGGCCTCGTCCGGATCGTCTTCGCCACGGAGACCCTCGCCGTGGGCGTCAACATGCCCGCGCGGACCGTCGTGCTCGAACGCCTCGTCAAGCACACCGCCGCCGGGCCGGTCCGCCTCACCGCCGGCGAGTACACCCAGTTGACGGGACGGGCCGGCCGGCGCGGCATCGATCGGGAGGGCCACGCGGTCGTGCTGTGGAGCCCGGAGGTGCAGCCGGCCACCGTCGCGGGGCTCGCCTCCACGCGCACCTACCCGCTGAACAGCTCTCTGCGGGTGGGCTACAACACCGCCGTCAACCTCGTCGACCGGCTCGGCGTCGCCGGAGCCCGGGACCTGCTCGGCCGGTCCTTCGCCCAGTTCCAGGCGGAGCGTTCGGTGGCCGCGCTGGCCACCGCGGCGACGACGAACGCGGCGACGCTGCGCCTGCTCGACGACGAACTCGGGGACGCCGAGGGTTTCGCCGAGTACCAGCACTTGCGGGAGCGGCTGGCCGCGGCGCGCACCACCGGCACCGCCGACGCGGTGACCGCTCTCGCGCGGGCCGTGCGTTCGCACCCCGGGCACCGGCACGCCGATCGGGAGCGCCTGATCACCGTCGCCGAGCGCCGTCGCGCGCTGGCCGCCGACACCGAGGTGCTGCGCGGGCAGGTCGCCGCCGCCACCGGCCGGCTCGTGGAGACGTTCGACCGTGTCCTCGGGCTGCTCGACGAACGCGGGTACATCCTGTCCGACCCGTACACCGGCGAGGCGGTGGCCACCGACCACGGCCGGACACTGGGCCGGATTTATTGCGGCAGCGACCTTCTCGTTGCCGAGTGCCTGAGAACCGGCGTGTGGGCGGGCCTCGATCCGGCCGAGCTGGCCGCCGTCGTGTCGAGCGTGCTCGGCGAATCGCGACGGCCGGCTCCCGGCGGCGGAGCCCTCACGGCCGGTGTCGACGCCGCGTACCGCGCGACGGTCCGGCTGTGGCGGGAGCTGTCGGACGCGGAGCGCCGGCACGGCCTGCCCGAGGGCCCCGAACCGGATCCGGTGGCGATGCGGGCGATCCACCGGTGGGCCCGTGGCGACGGCGTGTCCGCGGCCCTGCGCGAGGCGGCGGAGTCGGATCTGTCGGCGGGCGATCTCGTCCGGCGTTACCTGCGCACCCTCGACCTGCTCGGGCAGATCGGCAGGGGCGAGTGCCCGGTGGAGCCGACCGGCTTCACCGCGGCCGGGTATCCACAGCGCTCTCCAGTTCGGTGAGCGCGCCCTCGAGGAGCTCGACCAGCCGGTCGAGGGCGGGCACCGCGTGGCGGTCGCCGACCACCCCGAGATCGAGCCGACCGTCGTTCCCGGTGAGGGTGATGCTCAGTGCCTGCCCGTTCAGCACGGCGGGCACGGGGTAGATGCCGGTCAGCCGCGCACCGTTCCAGTACCGGGCGCGGGAAGGTCCCGGCAGGTAGGAGATCAGCACGTTGAACGGCGGCGGGATCTCGTCGACGAACCGCCGCACCGGCTCGAGTGCGAGCGGGCTCAGCGACAACGCGCTGAGCATCAGGAACTGGGTTCCGCTCAGCGCGGTCACCACCCGGTCGGTGTGGACGAGCGAGTCGGCGATCCGGGCGAGCCGCACCGCGGGATCGGGTTCGTCGGTGGCCAGGCCGATCACCATCGCTCCGACGCCGGGTTCGCGGCCGCCGGGACCGACCGCGGCGCCACCGAGGTTCATCGGCACCGGGAGCATCGCGGTCAGCGGTGCCTCCGGGAGCGCGTACCGCTCGGACAGATACGCGCGCAGGCCCCCGGCGCACATCGTCAGCACGACGGCGTCGATCGTGGTGCCCGCCGACGTCGCAACCGAGTGGAGCCGCTCGATCGGCCAGGAGCGCGCCGCGAGGGTCCGGCCCCGGCCCACCGCGACATTGAACATCGTGGGCGGCGTCTGCCACGGCAGCGCCACCTGGTGCCGGCGCACGCCCTCCGTGACCAGCCTGCCGATCTCCGGGGTCATCGCGAACACCTCCGCGCCGACCCGGAGCCCGGCGCGCAGCCACGAGGTGGGAAGGGGCGACAGCCGAGCCCGGGGGGCCACCACCTCCGGGCTCCACGGTGCGGGACAGTCGCGGGCGTCGGGGTCGGTGGACATGCTCCGGTGCAGCAGGCGCAGGCCGGCCGGGCCGTCGGCGAGGGACAGGTGGATCTTCGCGTACATCGCGGTGCGCCCGTCCTCGAGTCCCTCGATGACGTACACCTCCCACATCGGGTGGAGCGGGTCGAGTGGGGAGCCGTGGATCCGGGAGACGAGGGCCAGCAGGTCGGCCATCGAACCGGATCCGGGCACGGCGGTGTGACGTACGTGAAACCGCAGGTCGACGTCCTCGGGACGCGACCACCACGGGTAGCCGGCCCCGCGCAGCGTCCGCACCGGACGCCGGCGCAGCGGATCCGCCACCTCGTCGTGGGTGAGCAGGGTCTCGTACATGCGACGGGCATGGTCGTCCCCGGCATCCGGCGGGGGCTCGAACAACGCGAGAGCCCCGAGGTGCAGTGGACGCGACGAGGTTTCGAGCAGCACGAACAGCGCCTCGGGAAGGCTCATCACCTGCATTCCCCCATCGTGGCGCCGAAACAGCCCGCGCGTGCGGTAACCCGGCCATCTCCGCAGGGACGTGCCCGCGACGCGCGGAAATGGTGTGACGTCTCCGCGCCGCGGGGACTACCCCTCGTCCAGTCCCGGACGACGCGGAGACGTAGGGGGCCGGGACTCCCCGCTCGCACGTCCGCGCGGACGCCTGGCGGAGTGACCTCCCTGCCGGGATCGCGGCCCGAAGCGACGATAGCAACAAACCGGTCGCACGGTATGTCTTTCGATCGGGCCCCGCCCGTATTTCTCGGCGCGGGCGTGTTTCGACTCGGGAGCGCGTGGCTATAGCCCTTACACGGGCACCGCCCCACGAGAGGTCTCCCGCGCGGCGCGGCGGCTCGCGGACCGTTGGAGCGACAGGAGCGCGGACCATGACCATCCAATCCGGAGGTGGGGGCGGGGGCGGGGGCGGCGGCACGATGGCACGGCCGAACTCGTCCGGCCTCGCCGACGTCATCGACACCATCCTCGACAAGGGTCTCGTCATCGACGCATTCGTCCGCGTCTCGCTCGTGGGCATCGAGATCATCACGATCGACGCACGGGTCGTGGTGGCGAGCGTCGACACCTACCTGCGTTTCGCCGAGGCAGTCAACAGGCTCGAGATCTCCACGACCGAGCCGAAGGGCCTGACGGACGTCGTCGGTGGGGTGGCCGGGACACTCACCGAGAAGGCCGCCGAGCACAAGACGAAGGGCGCTCTGGACTCCGCCGGCGAACGGGTCCGTGGCCTGCTCGCCGGCAACGAGGACGAACGGGAGCCGGCGCCACGCCGATCCCGCAACAGAGACCGGTGACGTCCGCCGCCGATCGGCGGCCCGCACCCGCCGCCGTCACGGCATGGGTCCGAACTCCGGCCACCGCCGCCCGGTTCCCCGGCGGCTCGGTTCGGGTCTAGTCTCCTCCGAGTGAGGACACCCACCGGTGCGTTCGCGCCGTCCCTGCTGCGGCGGATGGCGGCGCGGGCCACGCTCACTCCTGTCCGGGTCGTGGCGCTGAGCTTCGCCGCCGCGATCGCCGTCGGCACGCTCCTGCTCCTCACGCCCGCGGCGAGCCTGCCCGGTACCGCGACCTCCCTCGTCGACGCCCTGTTCACCGCGACCTCGGCGATGTGCCTGACCGGCCTGGTCGTCGTCGACACGCCCACCCACTGGTCCGGCTTCGGCCAGGGCATCATCCTGGCCCTGATCCAGGCCGGCGGGTTCGGGATCATGACCATGGCCTCGCTCGTCGGCCTGCTGCTCGCGAACCGGATCGGCCTCAAGGCCCGATTGAATACCGCAGCCGAGGTGCGTGCGTCGGGGCTCGGCGACGTCCGCTCGGTCGTCGTCGGCGTCGTGCGGATGAGCGTGCTCATCGAGTCGGTCACCGCGGTGGCGCTCGCACTGCGGTTTGCGCTCGGATACGAGGAGCCGCCCCTGCGTGCGGTGTGGCTGGGAGTGTTCCATTCCGTCTCGGCGTTCAACAACGCCGGCTTCGCGCTCTACAGCGACAACATCATCGGATTCGCCGACGATCCGTGGGTCTGCGTGCCGCTGATGCTCGCGGTGATCCTGGGCGGCATCGGGTTCCCGGTCCTGTTCGAAGTGACCCGGCACCTGCGCGGCCGCAGCCACCGCTGGAGCCTGCACACCCGCCTCACCGTGACCGTCACCGCGGTGCTGTTGGTGGTGGGACCGGTGCTGGTGCTGGTCCTCGAGTGGACCCGCACCCTGCAGCACTACCACTTCGGCCAGAAGCTGCTCGTCGCCGCGTTCCAGGGCGTCATGCCCCGCACCGCCGGCTTCAACAGCGTCGACTACGCCCAGATGGACCCCGCCACCCTCCTGGTGACGGACGTGCTCATGTTCGTCGGCGGCGGCAGCGGCGGCACCGCCGGCGGAATCAAGGTCACCACCTTCGTCCTTCTACTGTTCGTCATCCTCGCCGAGGCCCGCGGCGAGCGATCGGTGATCGTCTTCGACCGGCGCATCGACACCCGGGTCCAGCGTCAGGCGTTGTCGGTGGCCCTGATCGGTGTCGCCCTGGTGATGGTGCCGACCATCGCCCTGTTGGCGGGGACCTCCTTCGACCTCAACGTCCTGTTGTTCGAGGTCACCTCCGCGTTCGCCACCGTCGGCCTGTCCACCGGGATCACGGCGCAGCTGCCCGTCTGGGGGCAGCTGATCCTGGTGCTCCTGATGTACCTGGGCCGCATCGGATCGATCACCCTCGTGAGCGCTCTCGCCGCCCGCGATCGCGGCCGGCGCTACGAACTCCCGGAAGAAAGGCCCTTCATTGGCTAGGAAATCCGCCGCCGACGTGGTGGTCGTGCTCGGGCTCGGGCGGTTCGGCAAGTCGCTCGCGCTCGAGCTGATGAGCCAGGGCACCGAGGTCCTCGGCATCGACTCCAGCGACGCCGTGGTGCAGAAGGTCGCTCACCGCCTGACCCACGCCGTGGTCGCCGACACCACCGACGAGGAATCGCTGCGGCAACTGTCGGTGCACGAGTACGGCCGCGCCGTCGTGGGAATCGGTTCCGATCTCGAGGCCAGCCTGCTCACCGCCTCCGCCCTGATCAACCTGGGCGTGCACAACATCTGGGCCAAGGCGATCAGTAACGCGCACGCGAAGATCCTCACCCAGATCGGGGTGCACCACGTCGTCCGGCCGGAGCACGACATGGGCAAGCGGGTCGCCCACCTGGTGCGCGGACGGATGATCGACTACATCGAGTTCGACGACGGCTTCGCCATGGTCAAGACCACCCCACCGGCGTTCGCGATCGGCCGGCGCCTCGGCGACACCGCCGTCCGCTCCGACTTCGGCGTGACCGTCGTGGCGATCAAACGTCCCGGGGAGGACTTCACCTACGCCACCGCCGACACCGTTCTCGCCCCCGGGGACACCATTATCGTCTCCGGGCGGGTCCGGAACACCGAACGATTCAGCGAACTCACCTGACAGCACCGGAACGACGTAGGCTGCAGACGATGTCACCGACAGCGCACCAGGAGCGACCGGACCCCCACCCGGCCGCGGCACCGAACGGCACCGGTCGTGCCCGGTAGCACGCTGAGGACCCGGTTCAGCCGTTCCGACGCCCTGACCGAGCGACCCGACTTCGCGCTGGTAGGCATTCTGCGGGTGCCGCAGCTACAGACCAGCCCGGGCCGGGCGATCGTGCGCCGGATCGGGTACGCCCTGATCGCCCTGTCCCTGGTGGTGCTCGTCGTCTACCTCGACCGCGACGGCTACTCCGACACCCAGGACAACGAACTGTCGTTACTGGACTGCATCTACTACGCGACGGTGTCGCTCTCCACCACCGGCTACGGCGACATCACCCCCATCACACCGCAGGCCCGCCTGGTCAACGTCCTGGTCATCACCCCGCTGCGGATCTTCTTCCTCATCATCCTGGTCGGCACCACCCTCTCCGCCCTGACCGAGAGCTCCCGCCAAACCTTCCGCATCCAACGCTGGCGACACCGCGTGCGCAACCACACCGTTGTCGTCGGCTACGGCACCAAGGGCCGCACCGCGGTCGATGCGATGCTCGGCGACGGCGCCGCGCCCTCGGACATCGTCGTCGTCGACACCGACCCGGTGGTGCTCGACGCCGCCAGCGGCCAGGGCTTGGTCACCGTCCAGGGCTCGGCAACCAAGTCCGACGTGCTGCGCCTGGCCGGGGTGCCGCACTGCGACTCGATCGTCGTCGCCGCCAACCGCGACGACACCGCGGTGCTCGTCACCCTCACCGCCCGTGAACTCGCCCCCGCCGCCAAGATCGTCGTGGCCATCCGCGAATCGGAGAACACCCATCTGCTCCGCCAGTCGGGCGCCGACACGGTGGTGATCTCGTCCGAGACGGCGGGCCGGTTGCTCGGAGCCGCCACCATCACCCCGAACGTCGTGGAAATGATCGAGGACCTGCTCACCCCGGAGGAAGGCTTCGCGATCGCCGAACGCGAGGTCGAATCCGGCGAGGTCGGCGGCTCACCGCGGCACCTCCCCGACATCGTCCTGGGCGTCGAACGCAACGGCCGCCTGCTGCGTGTCGGGTCCCCGGAGGTCGAGGCGGTGGAGGCCGGCGACCGGCTGCTCTACATCCGGCGCGTCTCGGACTGATCGGCGCGTCTCGGACCGACCGGCGGGGCGGGATGTCCGACCGTGCGGTTGCCGTCCCGGGTCCCGCTATCCGGCCGGGGCGCACAGCCGCGCCGACAGCTCCCAGAGTCCACGGGCGATAGCCTCGTCGTGCGAGCGCGAATTGGATTCGACGCGCTCGGGGGCACCCCGCATCTCGAACAGGCCACCGGGACCGTAGTACCCGCCGGGCTCGACGCCGGGCGCGGTGGCCGCGTACAGCAACGGCAGCGCTCCGGTCTGCGCGGACTGCCCCACCAGCCGGTTCGCCACGCCCAGGAACACGTCCTGGATCGACTCGGTGTGTGACTGCAGGTTCGTCGAGGAGTATCCCGGGTGCGCGGCCACCGCCACGACCGGGGACCGCTGCTCGGTGAGCCGGCGCTGCAGTTCGTGGGTGAACAGCCGGTTGGCCAGCTTCGACTGCCCGTACGCCAGCCACCGGTCGTAGCGACGGTGCTCCCAATTCAGGTCGTCGAGATCGATGCGGCCGATCCGGTGCATGCCGCTCGACATCGTCACCACGCGGTCGGTGACGCGCTCGCGCAGCAGGGCGGTGAGGGCGAAGTGGCCGAGGTGGTTGGTTCCGATCTGCATCTCGAATCCGTCGGCGGTGCGGCGCAGCGGCACCGCCATCACGCCGGCGTTGTTGACCAGCACATCGACCTCGTCGACACCCGCGGCGAATTCACGCACCGACGCCAGGTCGGCCAGATCGAGGCGCCGCACCTGCGCGTTGGGCCCGATCTCCCGGGCCACGGCCTCGCCCTTGGCCACGTTCCGGCACGCCAGCACCACCCGCGCCCCCGCGGCCCCGAGTGCCCGGGCCGCCACCTCGCCCAGGCCGCTGTTCGCGCCCGTCACCACGAAGGTGCGGCCGTCCTGCTTCGGGATGTCGCGTGTGGTCCAAGCCGTCATGTCGGCCACCCTACGGTGAACGGGACATCCGGGAAAGGAACCCGCTCGGCCACCCGCCCGGCGGCGACACGTCGCCGACACGTTCCCGAAACAGGCCGTCGATAGGGTCGCCTCGCTTCCGTCGCACGTCGCGCCGGAATTCCGAAGGGAGCAGTAGGAGGATCCCGTGCCGCCACGTCGCAGGTCGATACTGCTCGACCGGCTCGAATCCGGGACCCCCGGCCGTCCCCAGCAGGCCATCCTCGACGAACTGCGCCGCGTCATCCTCTCCGGCGCCGTCCCGCCGGGAACCCCCATCCCGGTACCCGAGGTGGCGGAACTGTTCGGCGTCAGCCGCATCCCGATCCGGGAATCGCTGAAAACCCTCATCGGCGAGGGACTCGTCGACCACCGGCGGAACCACGGATACACCGTCGCCCGGCTGACCGCCGCCGAACTCCGCGAGATGTATCTCGTGCGGGAAACCCTCGAGACGGCAGCACTGACGGCGGCGGTGGCGCTGGCCACCGAAGCCGATCACGCCCACGCCGCGTGGGTCCACGCACGCCTCGAACGCGCCGTCGCCGACGACGATCCGCACACCTACCACCGCGAGAGCCGCGAGTTCCATCTGGCGCTGGCCGGCCCGTCGCGCATGCACCGGCTGCTGCACATGCTCGAATCAGCTTGGAACATCACCGAACCCGTGCAACCGATGGTGCACGTGTCCGCGGCGCAGCGGACGGTTCTGCATGCCGAGCACGAGCGGATGCTGACCGCGTTCCTGGCCCGGGACACGCCGGGGCTCCTCGCCGCCGCCGAAGCCCACAACCATCGGCTCGATTCCGTGATCGCGACGCTGCCCGCCGACGCCGGGTTGCTGACCCCGGAAGATATACCGATCGGGAAACCCACCGGCAACACCTGATCGTTACCGTTCTCCTCATCGGAATTCACCACCGTCGCTGAGATTCCGGGTCCACTGCCTTCCTCGCGGACCTGCGCCGTGCCGAAACCGATCGGCACCCCGCGGGTCGTCGACGTCCAGGAGTACCCATGACCGAATTGATCTCTCCCCGCCGTGATCTGCCGCCCGGCGCCGTGCTCGGCGCCGGCGACCTCGTCGAAGCGGCGGGCCACCCCGTCGGCGGCGGGCTGGTCGAGCCGGACTACGACCCCCGGCTCACCAACGAGGACCTCGCCCCGCTGAAGAAGCAGAGCTGGGGCTCGTACAACATCTTCGCGTTCTGGATGTCCGACGTGCACAGCGTCGGCGGCTACGTCACCGCCGGCAGCCTCTTCGCCCTCGGCCTGGCCAGCTGGCAGGTGCTGGTGGCCCTGCTCGCCGGCATCACGATCGTCTACTTCTTCTGCAACCTCGTCGCCAAGCCCAGTCAGGTGACCGGCGTGCCCTATCCGGTGATCTGCCGCAGCGTCTTCGGCGTGCTCGGCGCGAACATCCCGGCGATCATCCGCGGCCTGATCGCGGTGGCCTGGTACGGAATCCAGACGTTCCTCGCCTCGGCGGCGCTGGATGTGGTGCTGATCAAGCTGTTCCCGTCGCTGGCCCCGTACGCGGTGGTGGAGGACTACGGGTTCGCCGGGCTCTCCGCCCTGGGCTGGGGCAGCTTCCTGACCCTGTGGGTCGTGCAGGCCTGCGGGTTCTGGCGCGGCATGGAGTCGATCCGTAGGTTCATCGACTTCTGCGGTCCCGCAGTCTATGTCGTGATTTTCCTGCTGTGCGGCTACCTGATCTCCCAGGCCGGTTGGAGCGCAATCGATCTGAATCTCGGCTCGGTGACCTACACGGGCCTGGATGCGATTCCGGTGATGCTGGGCGCGATCGCGCTGGTGGTGTCCTACTTCTCCGGACCGATGCTGAACTTCGGCGATTTCTCCCGCTACGGAAAGTCCTTCGCCGCGGTGAAGAAGGGCAACATCCTCGGACTGCCGGTCAACTTCCTGGTGTTCTCGCTGCTCGTGGTGATCACCGCGTCGCTGACCCTGCCCGTGTACGGCGAGCTGATCACCGATCCCGTCGAAACGGTCGCCCGCATCGACTCGACCTTCGCGATCGTGCTCGGCGCCCTGACGTTCACCGTCGCCACCATCGGCATCAACATCGTCGCCAACTTCATCTCCCCCGCCTTCGACTTCTCCAACGTCAGCCCCCAGCGGATCAGCTGGCGCGCCGGCGGAATGATCGCCGCCGTCGGCTCGGTGCTGATCACCCCGTGGAACCTGTACAACAACCCCGATGTCATCCACTACACCCTCGAGACGCTCGGCGCATTCATCGGTCCGCTGTTCGGCATCCTGATCGCGGACTACTACCTGGTGCGGAGGCAGAAGGTGATCGTCGACGATCTGTTCACCATGTCCGAGCGCGGCGCGTACTGGTACCGCAAGGGCTACAACCCCGCCGCGGTGATCGCCACCGTCGTCGGCGCCGCCGTCGCGGTGATCCCGGTGCTGGTCAAGTCCGCGCCCGGCATGCACACCGCCGCGCAGTACAGCTGGTTCATCGGGTGCGGTCTCGGCCTGGCCATCTACTACGTCCTCGCCACCCGCACCGCCCTCGCGGTCCGCGTCGGCGACGGTTCCGCCGAACCGGTGAGCGTGGGCTGATCGGAATGCGCATCAAGGTCGTCAACCCGAACACCACCCGGTCGATGACCGCCACCATCGAGGCATGTGCCCAGGCCGTCGCCGGCCCGGGCACCGACATCGAGGCGGTCAGCCCCACGATGGGTCCCGCCTCGATCGAGAGCCACTACGACGAGGCGCTCGCCGTACCGGGCGTGCTCGCCGAGATCGCCGCGGGCGAGGAGGCCGGCGTCGACGGATACGTCATCGCCTGCTTCGGCGACCCGGGGCTCGACGCAGCGCGGGAGATCGCCGCCGGGCCCGTCGTCGGCATCGCGGAGGCCGCCATGCACGCGGCCGCGCTCCTGGGCCGTGGCTTCTCCGTCGTCACGACGCTGGGCCGGACCACCGGCCGGACGTGGGATCTGGCCGAACGGTACGGCCTGCGCCGGTCCTGCCTCGGCGTGCACGCGTGCGAGCTGCCGGTGCTGGACCTCGAGACCGATCCCGACGCCCGCAAGATCGTCACGGAGGCCTGTTTCGAGGCGCTCGACGCGGACGGCTCCGACGCCGTCGTGCTCGGGTGTGCCGGCATGGCCGACCTGTGCGCACACATCTCCGAGGAGCTCGGCGCCCCGGTCGTGGACGGGGTGGCCGCGGCGACGCTGTTCGTCCAGTCCCTGGTCACGCTGGGTCTGCGCACCGGCAAACGGGGCGAGTTCGCCGTCCCGCCGGCGAAGCCGTACGCGGGCCTGCTGGCGCCGTTCGCTAGAGATCGAACCGCACGCCCGTGAGCTTCTCCGACAGCTCCCACAGTCGCCGGGCGGTGTCCGGATCTCCGGCGCGGCGGCTGTAGGCGGCCACGGTCGGCGGGCCGTACAGCTCGAAGAAACGGTCCGGCCCGATGTAGCCGCCGGTCACCTCGGGATCGGCGGCGGCCACCACCACGGATTCGGCGCCCTGGGCCGGGGTGCGCTCGAGCACTCTCTTCCCGAGGCGGAACAACTGGTCGAACCACGTTCCGGTGTGCGTCCCGACGTCGGTGGCCGCATAGCCCGGATGCGCGGCCACCGCCCGCAGCGGCGATCCGGCGGCCGCCAGCCGGCGCCCGAGCTCGAGGCTGAACATCAGGTTCGCCAGCTTGGATTCCGCGTAGGCCAGCGAGCGGCTGTAGTGCCGGCGGCGCTCCCAGTTCAGGTCGTCGAGATGGATGCGCCCGAACCGGTGGCTCATGCTCGAGACGGTGACCACGCGGTCGGTGAGCCGATCGAGCAGCAGCCCGGTCAGCGCGAAGTGCCCGAGGTGGTTGGTGCCCATCTGCATCTCGAAGCCGTCCACCGTGCGGCTCAGCGGCACGCCCATCACGCCGGCGTTGTTGACGAGCACGTCGACGGTCTCGATGCCCGACGCGAACTCCCGCACCGACGCCAGGTCGGCGAGATCGAGCCGGCGCACCTGCGCGTGCGGGCCGATATCCCGCGCGACCGCCTCGCCCCTGGCCACGTTCCGGCACGCGAGCACCACGTCGGCACCGGCAACGCCGAGCGTCCGGGCGGTGGCCTCACCGAGACCGCTGTTCGCGCCGGTCACCACGAAGGTGCGGCCCCGCAGGGTGCCGGGTGCCGGCGGGGAGAACCGTTCAGGCACCGATGGAGGACTTCATCATGGGCAGCATCGCCCACAGCTGGTCCTGCCAGTACCCCCACGTGTGGGTGCCGGCGGCCGGGAAGTCGAAGTGGGCGGAGTTGATGCCCAGCGTCGCCAACCGCACCTGGAACGCGCGGTTCTGCGCCAGGGCGAGCGCCTCGAGTCCCATCGCGTTACCCGTGTTGAACACCCCGATCGCGGAGTTCGGCCGGTCGTGCTGGCCGGGCAGACCGCTGCCCGCGGAGATCCACATCGGCAGCCCCCGCATGCTGGGCGCGGCGACGAACGGGTCGTTGCGCAGCCACGCCGAGTTCCACGGCGGACCCCACATCGAGTCGGCGTTGTAGCCGCCGGAGTCGATCATCGCGAGGCGGATCGCCTCACGCATGCCGGGCGCGGACAGGTTCAGGTAACCGGACATGGAACCGGCGAAGCGGAACTGGTCGCGGTGGTAGGCCGCGAGGATCAGCGCCGCGTTGCCCCCCATCGACAGGCCCACGATCGCGTTGCTGGAACGGTCGATGCCGTACGTACCGGCCAGGAAGTCCGGCAGGTTCTCGGTGAGGAAGGACTCCCACTTGTAGGTGTAGCGCTGGCCGTTGAGGTTGCTCGGCGCGTACCAGTCCGTGTAGAAGCTGGACTGGCCGCCGACCGGCATCACCACGTTGACGCCGTGATCCGACAGCCACGCGGCGTTCGTCTCGTGCTCCCAGCCACTCACGTCGTTGGTGGCGCGCAGGCCGTCGAGCAGGTACATGGCCTTGTTGCTGCCGTTGTTCGCCAGCCAGATGCGTACCTTGATCTGGCCGACCCCGCCCGGCGCCGGCACCCAGTGCTCCCGCAGGCGGGAGTAGGGGTCCGCCGACGCAGTGCCCGCGCCGGCGAAGGCCACCGCGAGCGGCAGCACGAGCGCCGCGATCAGGAATCGGACGAGCGCCCGAACCCCCCGACGTCCGGCCTTGGTTCTGGAAGTATGAGTCACACCAGGCTCCATCAGCACATTTGTAGCAACAACAACTGTGGCCCCGACAGTTACGCAACAACACGGTAGAGGTCCACGTCGGCCCGTACGAGGCTTGCACATAATCGTTATCGAGCAAAGCCGAACCGAAAGGCAGGCGCAATGAGCAGCGACCTCGGCAGGCGGCCCGTCACCGTCGGAATCGACGGCTCCGACGCCGCGAAACAGGCTGCGACCTGGTCCGCAGCCGTCGCCGAGCGGCTCGGCACGGACCTGCAGCTCGTCCATTCGCTGCCGGGCCCCCGGAATTATTTCAGTGACGCCGCGCTGCGCGCGCGGGCCGAATACACCCACCGCCTCGCCGAAACCGGCCGCGAACTGCTCGACGACACCGCGGCGGAGCTGCACCGGCAACACCCGGATCTCGAGGTGGTCACAACCGTCCATGACGGGCCACCCGACCTGGCGTTGCTCGAACACGGCGACCGCAGCCGGATGCTCGTACTCGGAGCCACCGGCACGGGTGCGCTCGGTTCGCTGCTCACCGGCTCCACCGCGCTGCGGGTCGCCAACCGGTCCACCTGCCCGGTCGTCCTCTGGCGGGGCGATCCGGTCCCCGAACCGGGCACGGACCGCCGGCCGGTGCTGGTCGGCCTCGACGGCAGCGAGGACGCCGGCCCGGTGGTCACCGCCGCGTTCGACATGGCCGCGGCGCTCGGGGTCGGCGTCCTCGCCGCCCACGCGTGGGGTGCCGGAGAGGTGGCGGGCCGCACCTCGGCGCTCGAACTGATCGACTGGGCGGTCGTCGAGGCCGAGGAGACGGCGTTGCTGTCCGAGTGCCTCGCCGGGCAGCGCGAGCGGTACCCGGACGTGCCGGTCACCGAGATCGTGGAGCAGATCGGCGCCCGGCACCTGCTGCTGCGACTGGCGAAGCACGCTCAGTTGAGCGTCGTCGGCAGCCACGGCCGGGGACTGCTCGGCGGCCTGCTCCTGGGCTCGACGAGTCAGGCGCTGCTACACCACGCGCCGTGCCCGACCATGATCTGCCGTCCGGGGGTGTGACGATGCTGCGCGGATCGATCCGGATCGGCCGGGTCGCGGGGATAGAGATCCGGGCCCACTGGTCGCTGCTCGCGACGCTCGGGCTGCTGTCGTGGCTGCTTGCCGGGGCGATCCTGCCCGCCCGGATCAGCGGTCCGAGCCCCGCACAGTTCTGGATCGCGGGCGTCGCCGCGGCGGTGGGCCTGCTGGTGTCGCTGCTCGCCCACGAGCTTGCGCATTCGGTGGTAGCGGGCCGTTACGGAGTCGGGGTGGACGGGATCACGCTGTGGCTGCTCGGCGGCGTGTCCGAGCTGCGCGACGAACCGCCGAACCCGAAAGCCGATCTGCGTATCGCGCTGGCCGGACCGCTCACGAGCGTCGGGATCGGCGTCGTGGCGCTGGCGGCGGCCTCGTTCCTCGGCCCGCCCGTCCCGGAGCTGGTGACCGCGACGATCGGCTGGCTCGGCGCGACCAACCTGGTGCTGGCCGTGTTCAACCTGCTGCCGGGTGCGCCGCTGGACGGCGGACGGGTCGTGCGGGCGGTGCTGTGGCGCCGCACCGGCGACCGCCTCGCGGCCGCGAGCGGCGCCGCGCGCTCCGGCCGCGCGGTGGGGCTGGCGCTGATCCTGCTCGGCGCCGCCGAGACGCTCGCCCTCGGCAGCGCCGGCGGCCTGTGGCTGATGCTCCTCGGCTGGTTCCTGCGGACCGCGGCCAACGCCGAGCTCGCGAACGCGTCGCTGAGGCATCAGCTCGGCGACACCCGGGTCGGCGACGTCATGACGCCGTCGCCGGTGGCCGCCCCCGCGCGCTGGAGCGTGGCGCAGCTCCTCGCCGTCGCGGCCCGCGGCTCGCACCACCGGGTGTTCCCCGTCGTCGACGACGGGCACCGGCCCACCGGCGTGGTGTCGCTGTCCGACCTGACGCCCGTCCCGGAGGGCGAGCGCACGGTCGTCTCGGTCGCGGACCGGGCCCGGCCGCTGCCCGCGGCGGCGCGGGTGCTCGCCGACGCGTCGCTCGCCGAGGTCGCGAGCCGGGTGCTGCTGCGGCCGGGGCTCGACCTCGTGGCCGTCGTGTCGGGCGAACGACTGGTCGGCATCGTCACGGCGACGGACCTGGTGCGGGCCTGCGATCGCAGCGCGCTGGGTCTGCCCATCCGCCGCACACCGCCGCCGGACGAGCAGACCTGACCCGGGTATCCCTAGTCGCGCCGGACCACGAGCAGCGGGCACGGCGTCGTGTGCAGCAGCGCCCGGCTCGTCGAGCCGAGCAGCATGCCCTCGAAGCCGCCGCGGCCGCGGCTGCCGACGACGAGCAGCCGGGCGTTCTCGGCCCGCTCGAGCAGGTTGCGCACCGGGCGGTCCCGCACGACGACCCGTTCCACGTCGACGTTCGGATAGTCCTGCGTGCGGCCGGCGAGGGACTCGGCGAGCACGACACTCTCCTGCTGGTCGACGTCCTCCCAGGTGGCTCCGGGCGTGCCGGCGACGACGTCGACGAGGTCGCGGTCGGACCATGCGTGCACCGCCACCAGCGGCGCCTTGTAGCGGTCGGCGGCCTCGAACGCGACGTCGAGGGCGTGCAGGCTCGCCGGCGA
This sequence comes from Rhodococcus sp. 2H158, assembly GCF_053764755.1. Classification (NCBI taxonomy): domain Bacteria; kingdom Bacillati; phylum Actinomycetota; class Actinomycetes; order Mycobacteriales; family Nocardiaceae; genus Rhodococcus; species Rhodococcus sp. 2H158. The sequence continues at coordinate 216,197 of NZ_JBSNCE010000002.1, read as the reverse complement.
GCCGTCGACACCGACCACGACGGGGCCGTCCGCGCCCCGTCCGCTCTCGTCGGGCCCAGGGATCACCGCGACGGGACAGTGTGCGTGCGCGACCACCGCGGAGGTCACCGATCCGACCAGGCCGCCGGTGAACTCGCCGAGACCGCGCCGGCCGAGGACGAGCATCCGCGCCCGACCGGAATACCCGAGCAGCGCCTGTGCGGCCACCAGGCTCGACTGTTCGGTGCGTACGGACAGTTCGGGGTGCTCCCGTTCCACGGACTCCGCGGCGGACGCCAGGTTCCGTCGCGCGGTGAATCGCAGTTCGTCGAAGAACGGCGACGAGGCGCCGATCCCGCCGGCGTTCGCGCTGGAGACGAGCAGCAGCGGCGCCCCCGTGGAGGCGGCCTCGCCGGCCGCCCACCGCAGCGCGGCGCGCGCCGGCGCCGATCCGTCGACCCCGACCACGATCGGCGCATCATTCATCGCCCGCTCCTTGTCCCGTTCCGTCCGGTTCTTCCGCCACCAGTGTCGCCATCCCGCGGTCGCCGCGCGGTCGGTTGGCGGAAACAGTTACCGTGCGGGTGTGCGCCGTGCTCCGCTGCCCGTCCGCGACGGCCTGAATCCGACCCGCCTGCGCCTGCCCGACGGCGGCTCCTGGGCGACGGTGGCGGAGTTTCTGCTGGCGCGCTTCCCCGCCGACGCGGCGCGCGTGCAGGAGAAGGTCGCGGCCGGTGAGGTCGTCGACGGTGCCGGCGCGGCGATCACCGAGAACACCCCGTACGCGGCAGGCCGATTCGTGTACTTGTACCGCGATCCGCCGGTCGAGGAGCGGGTGCCGTTCGAGATCGATGTCCTGCATCGCGACGAGCACCTGCTGGTGGTGGACAAGCCGCACTTCCTGGCGACGACACCGCGTGGGTCGTGGGTGGCCGAGACGGCGCTGGTGCGGCTGCGCCGCGAACTCGACCTGCCGGAGCTGAGCCCGGCCCATCGGCTCGATCGGCTCACGGCGGGCGTGCTGGTCTTCACCGTCCACGCCGGTGCGCGCCGGGCCTACCAGTCGCTCTTCGATGCCCGCGGGGTCGACAAGGAGTACGAGGCCGTGGCCCGGCACGTGCCCGGGATGCGGTTTCCGCGCGAGGTGCGCAGCCGCATCGTCAAGGAGCGCGGCGTGTTGCAGGCGCGGGAGGTGCGGGGTGAGATCAACGCCCTCAGCCGCGTCGAACTGCTCGAAACGGACGCCGGGCTGGGCCGTTACCGGCTGCTGCCCCGCACCGGCAAGACGCACCAGTTGCGCGTGCACATGAATTCGCTCGGCCTGCCGATCCTCGGAGACAACCTGTATCCCGATATTTATGATGTTGCGCCCCAAGACTATTCGTGCCCACTGCAGTTACTGGCCCGCGCGGTGGAGTTCGATGATCCGTATACAGGTCGACGGACCCGCTTCGCCAGCGCACGAAACCTGGCAGCATGGAGGCACAGCACACCAGGACCCCGTTGATCGCACGGGCTCACGTCTTGGAGGACCCCATGGATAACGGCACCGTCTCGCGCACCTACGACGGCCGCGTCGCCCTGCGCTTCCAGCACGCCTTCGCCCATCCCCCGGACCGCGTATGGCGGGTCATCACCGACCCCGAGTACCTACGCGCCTGGTTCCCGGCCCGCGTAGAACTGGATCTCACCCCCGGTGCCCAGCTCGTCTTCCATGCCACCGAGCAGCAGGCCGAGCGCCTCGGGCTACCCGCCGACCACACCGCCACGGGCACCGTCATCTCCGTGCATCCCGGGCGCATCCTCGAGTACATGTGGGACGCCGAGGTCCTGCACTGGGAACTGGTGCCGGACGGGTCCGGCGGCTGCTGGCTGACGCTCACGCACACCGTCGAGGACGAGGACTCGGCCTACGCGCACGGCGCCGACTGGCATGCCGGGTTCGAGGTGCTCGAGGCCCAGCTGGAAGGCCGCGACGTGAACTGGTCGCCGTGGGAACGCGCCCGGGAACTCGCCGACAAGTACCGCAACCCGTCCGACTGATCCCACTCGTCCGGTTGCCGGCGGCTATCCGTCCCTTCCGCTCCGGTCGACGAAGACCTCGTCGACCGGACGTCGCGACGTGGTGGGCAGTCCCCGCGCGCTGCGGGCCCCCAATCGGATCACCACCTGGGGAAATCCCGCGACCTCCCCGGTCCGCGCCGTCGCCGTGCGCACGATGCCGCGGCTGGCCTCGATCTCCGTCACGTGGGTGAGCGGGCAGGTCGCCAGATGCGCCGCGGTGGCCTCGAGCAGTACCGCGGACATCGCCTCCCCCGCCCGCAGCCAGTCGATCCGCTCGTCGGCCCGGGTGCTGAGCACCGCCAGCGCCGACGCGTCCACCTTCGGCTGCACGGTGTCCAGAGTTCCTGCACCCGTGAGGAACCGCCGTCCCACGTCGATGTCCCCGGCGGCCTCCTCGTCGAGCAGCGCGGACGCCGGCACGCCCGTGTCGCCGGGCTCCGCGCGACCGGTCCACCAGGCCAGCTCCTGCCGGTAGGCCTCGTCGCCCTCGCGGATCGCCGTGCTCAGTTCCGACGCCCGCGCGAGGTCCGAGCGGGCCTCGGCGTCGAGGATCGACAGCGACGCCCCCTCCCGGCGGGCGGCGTTCTCCAGATCCACCAGGCTCTCGCGCAGGGTCGTGGGCGCCGCGAACGGCCGCCGGTCGGTGTGCCGGGCACCGATCGCGAGGGCGAGGGCGGCGTCACGGGCGTCGACCGTGTGCGGCCGGTCGAAGTCGAGAACGGCCAGCAGGTCCGGGCGCGACGGATCCGGAAGCCGGGTCACCGTGGGGATCCACGACGCGGCGGACAGCGCGACGCGGGCGTGGTGCAGCGCCGCCCCGCAGCCGAGAACCAGCTGCCGGCCGCTCGGATCGGTGTGGCCGAGCATGCGCTCGGCGACGGCATACAGTTCGAGCCGTTCGCCCGTCCACTCCCAACGCCACGGCTGGCTGTTGTGCAGGGACGGCGCCCGGCACGCCGACTCGACCGCATCCCGGATCGCCGCGGTGTCCGGCCGGATCTCAGTAACCATCGTTGTCTCTCCCACAGCCGCTCGACTCGACCGCATGCCGCTCCACGGACTCGACGATCTGCGCGGCCCAAGTCCCGATCGCGTCCCAGTCCCGGAAGTCTCCGGTGCGTCCTCCGGTCATGCGGGCAACCACGCGTTCGCCGGCGCCGAGCACCTCCGGATCCAGTTTCCCGGCGAACATCCGGTGCTCGCGCGCGCCCGTGCGCTCCGTCGCCAGGGAGGCGTCGTACGGCCTGTTCACGGGGCGGTCCTGGTCGCCGATCGGGCCCGAGGAGAACAGGAACACGGCGCGCTCCCGCAGCGCGCCGGCGTGCCGATCGACGAAGGTCTTGGCGGGATGCAGCCAATGCCCGAGGTAGACGGCGCTGCCGAGGACCACCGCGTCGTAGCCGTCCACGGCGTCGACCTGCTCGGGCGCGACGACGTCGACGTGCGCTCCCTTGTCGCGCAGGGCGGCCGCGAGAGCCGTGGCGATCTCCGTGGTGGAGCCGTGCCTGCTCGCCGCCGTCACCAGAATCCTCATCTGTGTCCTCCCCGGCCCAGGTTATTCGATGATCGCCCGACGGGCACGCGGTCGGACAGAGTCGAAGGGCCCCGCTCCCGGGCCCGCAGCCGCGCCGTGCGGCCGGGCCGCAGTCCACGGTGCGGCCGGGCCGCAGTGGCGCCGTGCGGCCCGGCCGCAGTGGCGATCACGCGCGACGGGCACAGGTCGGTGCCGGGGTGGCAGAGTGGTCTGACGAACGCCGCCGACGAGCGCGACGAGGACACGCAGGGCAACCGCCGGAACAGGAGTCGGATCGCATGACCACGCCGCCCAGGATCGACGCGGTTCAGGAATCGGAACGCAAGTATGCGGTCGGGCACGGGCAGCAGCTGCCGGACCTGTCGGGCCTGCCCGGCGTCGACGGACACCCGGAGCCCGAACTTCAGCAGCTGTCGGCGCGGTACTACGACACCGACGATCTGCGACTGCTGCGCGCCGGGATCACCCTGCGCCGCCGCGAGGGGGGTCACGACGCCGGCTGGCACGTGAAGCTCCCCGCCGGCACGGACACCCGGACGGAGGTGCGCTTCCCGCTCGGCGACGACACCGCCCGGCCACCGGCCGAACTGCTCACCCTCCTGCACGGGGTGCGCCGTGCGCGTCCCGTCGCGCTCGCGGCGGTGCTGAACACGCAGCGGTGGCGCCACCGCCTGATCGACGACGAGGGGCGGGACCTCGCCGAGATCGTCGTCGACGACGTCGTCGCGACCCGAGGGGAGGGCAGTGAGTCGCAGCGGTGGCGCGAGATCGAGGTCGAGCTCGCCTCGGCCGGAACCGATCTGCTCGATGCCGTCGAGGAGCGGCTGACCGCGGCCGGAATCGAGCGCGCCCCGAATCCCTCCAAGCTGCATCGGGCGCTCGGCGATCTGCTGCCCGCCGAGGAGCAGGTGCCCGGCCCGGCCGGGTACCTGCGCGACTACCTGCGCGGCGAGCTGCGCACCCTCGAGCTCGCCGAGATCGGCGTGCGCCGGGACGCCCCGGACGCCGTCCACAGCATGCGCAAGGCCCTGCGCCGGATCCGCAGTGCCCTGCAGACATATGCGGGAACCTTCGCGATCGACGACAGCCTGGTCGACGAACTACGGTGGACGGGAAGGAAACTCAGCCCGTCGCGCGACCTCGAGGTGCAGTGGGAGCGCATCGTGGACCGCGTCGGGGAGGTACCCGTGGAAGCGCAGCGCGAGGCCATCCGCGCCCGCGTCGACGAGTACTTCTCCGCCCGGTCGGACGCGGCCCGGCTCGAGGCCGTCGGCACCCTCGACTCGGACCGCTACGCGGCCCTGCTGGGTTCGCTCGACGCACTGATCGACAAGCTGGCGACGGGGGCAGTCGGATCCGGTCCCGGCGAACGGCGACGACAGGTTCGCCCGAAGGACCTCGACCGTGCGCTCGCCCGCCTCGCGAAGAAGGTCTCGCGCCGGGTCCGCAACGCCGGGGACGCAGCCACGCACGCCGAGCGGGACGAACTCGTCCATCGGGCCCGCAAGGGCGCCAAGCGGATGCGCTACGCCATCGAGGTGCTGCGGCCGCTGCATCGCAAGCGCGCCCAACGCGCCCTCGATCACTTCGACGACTTCCAGGATCTGCTCGGCGAGTTCCAGGACTCGGTCGTCGCCCGCGAGCACCTGCTCGACATGGTGTCCGAGCAGGACCACACCGCCGAGTCGAGCTTCGGCCTCGGGATCGTCTACCAGCGCGAACTCGAGATCGGTGAAGAGCAGGTCGCGCTGCTCGAACGCGCGTGGAAGCGGGCGCGGCGGGCGGCGAAACCGCTGTGGAAGTGAACCACTGCCGACCGGGTCCTTGTCCCCTGGCCGACCACCGCCGAGAAAGGGCATGCTGAGCCGGACGACGGAAGGAGACGCGCATGAGCACCCCCGGAGAGATGCGAGCATGGCGTGTCGACATCCCACGCCCCGCGGCGGAACATCCGTTGCGGCCGGTCCGGGAACCGATTCCCGAACCGGCGCCCGGGGAACTGCTGGTGCGTGTCCTCGCGTGCGGGGTGTGCCGTACCGACCTGCACGTGAGCGAGGGCGACCTGCCGGTGCACCGGCCGCACGTCGTCCCCGGCCACGAGGTCGTCGGTGAGGTGGTCGGTGGCGACCTCGGCGAGCACCGGGTAGGCGACCGGGTGGGCATCCCGTGGCTGCGCAGCACGTGCGGCCGGTGCCGGTACTGCCTGCGCGGGGACGAGAACCTGTGCCCGAACTCCACCTACACGGGCTGGGATGCGGACGGTGGTTACGCCGAATATGCCACCGTCCCTTCCGCTTTCGCACTGCCGCTACCGTCCGGGTACTCGGACGCGGAACTCGCACCCCTGCTGTGCGCCGGCATCATCGGCTATCGGGCACTGCTGCGCGCCGAGGTCCCGGAGGGCGGCGTGCTCGGCCTGTACGGCTTCGGCGGCAGCGCCCACCTCGCCGCGCAGGTCGCCCTCGCCCGGGGCGCCCGCGTGCACGTCATGACCCGCGGCGAGACCGCCCGGCGGCTCGCCCTCGAACTCGGCGCGGCCTCCGCGCAGGGCGCATACGACGAGCCGCCCGAGCCGCTGAACTCGGCGATCCTGTTCGCCCCCGCCGGGGAACTGGTGCCCACCGCGCTCGCCGCACTGGACGCCGGCGGCACGCTCGCCGTCGCCGGCATCCACCTCAGCGACGTGCCTCCGCTGAACTACCAGCAGCATCTGTTCCGCGAACGCCAGGTGCGCAGCGTCACGGCCAACACCCGCTCCGACGCACACGAGTTCCTCGGCTTCGCGAACGAACACCACCTGCACGTCACCACCACCGCGTACGGGCTCGACCGTGCCGACCGCGCGCTCGAGGACCTGTCCGCGGGGCGTTTCGGCGGCGCGGCGGTCCTGGTTCCGTGAAACACTCGACATGCGCCCCCGAGCGCGGAGAATGCACCGAGAAGGAGATCGAATGAGCACACTTGCCAACCGGAATGCCGTCGTAGCGGGCGTGGACGGTTCCGCTGTCGCCACGAGTGCGGCCCGGTGGGCGGCCGCCCTCGCTGCTCGTCTCGGAGCGCCCCTGCACCTGGTGCACTCGCTGCCCAGCGAGGGCATCTTCTACAGCGAGGCCGCGGTGCTCATCCAGGCGCAGATGGTCGACCAGCTCCGGGAGGACGGCGAAGCGATCCTGTCGAACGTCACCGACGTGGTCCGCTCCGACCATCCGGATCTCGAGGTGCAGAGCTTCATCGGTCCGGGACCCGCCGCCAACTCCCTGCTCGAGGCCGCGGAGGACGCCCGCCTCGTGGTGATGGGCGCCACCGGCGCCAACGCCGTGGAGAACTTCCTGCTCGGCTCGACCGTGCTGCGCGTGGCCAACCACGCCCCGTGCCCGGTGGTGGTGTGGCGCGGCGACACAGCACGACCGCTGCCGGACACCCGACCCATCGTCGTCGGCGTCGACGGCAGCGAGCTGTCGACGGCCGCGGTCGGGCACGCCTTCGAGTACGCCTCACTGTTCGGTGTGCCGCTGGTCGCGGTGCACTCCTGGATCGGGGACGCCGCCCTCGGCGTCGGCACGGTCGCGACGCTGGTGGACTGGGAGGCGGTGGGCGAGTCCGAATCCGCGGTCCTGTCCGAGACTCTCGCCGGCTGGCACGAGAAGTTCCCCGACGTGGAGGTCCGCCGCGTCGTGGACCGGGGCCCCATCGCGAAGGTGATCCTGCGCCAGCTCGAGGACGCACAGCTCGTCGTGGTGGGCAGCCACGGTCGCAGCCAGTTCACCGGGGCGCTGCTCGGGTCGGTGAGCCAGAACCTGCTGCACAACGCGCCCTGCCCGATCATGATCAGCCGCAAGAAATGACGACCGGCCGGTGCCGCCCGTGGCCGGGCGGCACCGGCTCAGGCCGTCACGGTCCCGAACGCCATACCCACCGCATACGTCACGATCATCGCGAGCGCACCGCCGATCACCACGCGGGACATCGCCCGGCCGCGCCGCGCGCCGCCGAGCCACGCGCTGACCGAACCCGTCAGAGCCAGCGCCACGAGCACCGACACGAACGTGACGGGGATCCGCAGGCTCGCCGGGGGCAGGACGATCACGAGCAGCGGCACGAGGGCGCCGACTGTGAACGAGACCGCCGACGAGAACGCCGCGGCCCACGGATTGGCCAGCGCCTCGGGATCGATGCCGAGTTCGACCTCGGCGTGCGCGGCCAGCGCGTCGCGCTTGGTCATCTCCTTCGCCGCGGAGCGCGCCGTCGCCCTCGACATCCCCTTGCCCTCGAGCAGCGCGGTCAGCTCCTCCAGCTCGGCGTCCGGCATCTCCTCGAGCTCGCGACGTTCCTTGTGCAGCAGCGCCCGCTCGGTGTCACGCTGCGTGCTGACCGACACGTACTCCCCCAGGGCCATCGACACCGCGCCGGCCGCGAGCCCGGCGAAACCCGCTGTGAGGATCGTCGATTCGTCGGTGGTGGCGGCGGCCACACCGACGACGAGGCCGGCCGTGGAGACGATTCCGTCGTTCGCGCCCATCACGCCGGCGCGCAGCCAGTTCAGTTTCGCCGAGATGCCTCCGGAGTGCGGCTCGACGTCGGCGTGATTGAGGGAAGGATCGGTCGACATGCCGCCAGGCTAGGGCGATTCCGCGCGCCGCGGTAGCAATGCGAGCCTGTCCTCACCACGGTCCCGGACCGAGTTCCCGCTCCAGCCACGCGGCATCGGGGAGGGCGCCGTCGCTCGTGTCCACGACGCGAGCCGTGGGCCACTCGTCGCGCACGTGCAGCTGCTCGTCCAGGACCGCGGGCGTGGCGTCGGACGCGTCGTCGCCCCGCTCGCGCCGGGCCACGATGCGGCGGACCAACACCGCCGGGTCCGCCCGGCACTCGATCTCGACGAGGTCGGCGGTCGCGGCGGCCGCAACCTCACGCGCCGCCGCGCGACGAGCCTCGGTGAGCCACGTCGCGTCCAGCACGACCGATTCGCCGTGGGTGAGCGCGACGGCGGCGCGACGCAGCACCTCCCCGTAGGTCTCGTCGGTGTGGGCGGCGCTGTAGAGCCCGGCACCGACGGCGGCGGTCGCATCGGCGGTCGGGGCGAGACCGGCCAGTTCCTTGCGGACCACGTCGCTGCGCAGCACGGTCGCGCCCAGGTACTGCCCGGCGAGGTGGGCCACGGTGGTCTTGCCGGTGGCGGACAGTCCTCCGACGACGACGAGGCGGACCCGGCCCCGGTCGAGGTTGCGCCGCGTCTGGTCCAGGAGCGCGAGCGCGCTGCCGCGCGAGTGCTCGTCACCCTGTTCGTGCCGCAGCGCAGCGACCTTGGCCCGGACCACGGCCCGGTACGCGATGTAGTGGTGCATCAGCGACGGCGGGAACGCGTCGGCGGAGAACTCGGCATAGGCGGGCAGCAACTGCCGCGCCGCCGCCTCGCCGCCGAGCCGTTCGAGATCCATCGCGAGGAAGGCGATGTCGAGTGCGGCGTCGCCGTAGCGCAGCCGGTCGTCGAACTCGAGGCAGTCGATGATCCGGGGGCCGTCGTCGAGGCAGAAGATGTCGTCGGCGAGCAGATCACCGTGGCCGTCGACGGCCCGCCCGGCGGCGATCCGCTCGTCGAGCACCCGTTCGCGGCCCGCGAGATAACGGCCGGCCATGTCCCGGATCGCGGTGAGCCCGTCGGCGGCCTCGGCCCCGACGGGCAGACGGTCGAGGTGGTCGAGGCTCTCGCGCCACAGTCCGTCGAGGAACTGCGCCGTGGCACACCGGTCGATGGCCGGATCGTGCGGCGACGCGGCGTGCAGGGCCGCGACCTGCCGCGCGACGGCGGTGACGACCCCGGCGACGGGCTCGCCCCGCTGCACCAGCGCGGCGAGCCGGCGGTCGTCGGGCAGCCGACGCATCTCGACGAGGTGCTCGCACACCTGCCCGTCGGGCCCGTGCACGTCGGCGACGCCGAGGTAGACGTCCGGGGCGAGACGCCGGTTGAGTTCGACCTCACGGTGACAGGCCCGCTCCCGCGCCTGCCGGGTCCGGTTGTCGAGGAACCCGAGATCGAGCGGCTTCTTGAGCTTGTGCACGCGGCCCCCGACGAAGAACACCACCGAGGTGTGGGTCTCGCGGATCGCCGCGTACGCGGGTTCGGATCGGTCGGTGCCGGTCACGGAGTTCCTCCCCGATGGGGCTTGTCGAACATCGGTACGCTGCCCACCTTGCCTCAGGGTGGACCGGATCGCGCGCCGGCAGAAGTGCCGAAGGTCTCTCGTGTGGTTGCACCGGAGCCGGTGCCGGATACGCGGTACGTTTCACTCGGGCTATCCGGGAATGGGGTGACATGAGCACGAACGGGCGGGGCTCGGAATCCGGGAGACAACCGACGGTGGTCGTCGCCGAGACGACGACACCGATCGAGCGCAAGCTGATCGCGAGCTGGCTGCGGTCGGACCGGGTGCCGAAGGAGTACCGCGCCGACGGACCGGTCGAGGAGATGGAACTCGACCCGCGCCGGCTCGCGCGCGATCTCGTGAACCGGGACGACGATCCCCTGGTGCTCCCCGTGGGAGTGGTGTGGCTGCCGGAGGCCCGGGACGGCGAGCGCCGGGTCCGGTTCTCCGACGTCGTGGCGCTGACCAACCCGCGCAGTCCGAACCGGCTCCTGCAGAAGTGGTTGGTCGGGCGGTCCCCCGACCGGTATCGGATCGTTCTCGCCGAGCCGGCGCGGCTGAGCGAGTTGCGTGCCCGGCACCTGGCCGAGGACGGCGACCCGGCACCCGAGTCGTTCGCCCGGTTCGTGACGCACCGCGCGGTGGTGGGCCTCGATCGGGCCGAGCGTGCCGTCATCGGCGACCGCTACAAGGTGCCGAGGCTGGTGGCGGAGCAGATCATGGATTCGGCGTCGTTCCGGCGCCGGCTCGACGCGATCAGCACCGAGCACAACATCGCGCCCGAGGAGGTCCGGGTACGGGCGACGTCCGCCCTCGGGGAACTCGTCGCCGTCCAGTCCCGGCTGGTGACCGACCTGTTCACCGAGATGATGCGTCCGCTGCACTCCGCGGCGTGGACCGTGCACGCCGACGAGTCCGGGCTGCGGAGCCTGCGCGACGTCAACCGGCGATATCCGCTGGTGTTCCTGCCGTCGCACCGGTCCTACGCGGACGCGTTCGTGCTCGGCGACGTGCTGGCCCGGAACGATTTTCCGCGGAATCACCTCATGGGTGGCGCCAACCTGACGTTCTGGCCGATCGGCCCGATCGCCCGGCGCACCGGCACCGTCTTCATCCGCCGTAGCTTCGGCGACGATGCCGTCTACAAGGCGGCGCTCGAGGAGTACTTCGCGTATCTGCTGACCAAACGGTTCAACCTCGAATGGTATTTCGAGGGTGGCCGCACCCGCACCGGCAAACTCCGCGCGCCCCGCTACGGCCTGCTCAACTATGTGGCCAACGCCATCCGGAGCGGCCGGGTCGAGGACGCGATGCTCGTGCCGGTGTCCATCACCTACGAGGGGCTCGCCGAGGTCGCGGCCGTCGCGGCCGAACAGACGGGGGCCCAGAAGAAGCCCGAGGGCCTGGCCTGGCTGGCCCGGTACGCGCGCAATCAGCGGCGCCGCGCGGGCAACGTGTACGTGCGGTTCGGCGAACCGCTGTCGATGCGCTCGCAGCTCGCCACGAGCGGGGACCCCGAGCTGTCCGGGGAGCCGGCCGAGCCCGGGAGCGAGGGCAGCCGCAAGGCGCTGCAGAAGGTCGCGTTCGAGGTGGCCGTGGGCATCAACTGCCACACCCCGGTCACGGTGAACTGCCTGGTCACCCTCGCTCTACTCGGCGTCCGGGACCGGGCGCTGACCCTTGACGAGGTGCGGGCGGTGATCGCGCCGGTGCGCCGGTACATCGACGCCCGCGGAATACCCCAGGGCGAACTCGGCGTCCTCGACATCGAGGGCGGCCTCGCGAACGTCCTCGCCTCGCTGAGCGATGCCGGTGTGGTCACCACCTACGCCGGCGGGGACGAGCCGGTCTACGCGATCCAGCCCGGGCAGCACCTGGTCGCCGCGTTCTATCGCAACAGCGGCGTGCACTGGTTCGTCAACCGTGCCCTGATGGAGCTGGCCATCCTCCACGCGCACGCCAATCCGGGCCTCGACCCGGTGCGGGCGGCGTGGGAGGAGGCCAAGGCGGCGCGCGACCTGCTCAAGTTCGAGTTCTTCTTCCCCGACCGGGACCGGTTCGAGGCCGACATGCGCGACGAGATCGCCCTGCTGATGCCGTCCTGGCGCGACGCATTGCCCGACGTGGAGCTCGCGCTGGCCGCGCTCCTCGAAACCGGGTTCTTCATGGTGCACCGAGCTCTGCGGTCCTTCTTCGACGCGCAGCTCGTCGTCGCCGAGCGGCTCGCCCGGCGCGACCCGTCCCTGCAGGTCGACCGCAAGACGTTCCTGGACGAGTGCGTCGCGGTCGGCCGGCAGATGCTGCTGCAGGGCCGGCTGTTCGGACCCGAATCGGTCTCGTCGGAACTGTTCGCGACGGCGTTACAGCTTGCCGCCAACCGCGGGCTGCTGGAACGTGGGGGCGAGGAGATTCGGCAGAAGCGGGAGGAGTTCGCGGCACAGCTGCTGGCGGTGGGCGAGCGGGTCCGGCTCGCCGAGTCTCTCGACGTATCCAACAGAAAGGCGGAGCGGTGATCCTCGAGGAAGCGCTCGAGCGCGTGCGTACCGGGCCGAAGGGTCCGGAGATCGCGGCATTCTTCGACTTCGACGGCACCATCGTCCACGGCTTCTCCGGTCTGCACTTCTTCCGCGACCGGTTGCTCGCCGGGAAGGTCGGCGCCGCCGAACTCGCCGCAACCATGCTCAACGGCTTGCGCGGCCACGACACCGAGGCGGACTTCGAGCGGTTCGTCGCCGTGGCGTTCAAGGCGTGGGGCGGGCACAGCGAGGAGGAGCTGTACGAGATCGGGCGCCGGCTGTTCGCGTCCACGATCGCCGGCCACATCTATCCCGAGGCGTGGCAGCTCATCCGGGCGCACCAGGCGGCGGGGCACACGGTGGTGATCGCGTCCTCGGCGTCGCGCTACCAGATCCAGGCGACGGCGGACGCACTCGGCGTCGAACACGTCCTGTTCAGCCCCCTCGAGGTGCGCGACGGAGTGCTCACGGGCCGTGTGGACGGGAAGTCGTTGTGGCGCAGCGGCAAAGCGCAGGCCGTGGCGGCGTTCGCGGAGGCGAACAACATCGATCGCGAGCAGAGCTACACGTATTCCAACGGGGGCGAGGACGCCGACTTCCTCGCCACGATGGGCAATCCGACGCCGACCAATCCGGACCGGAACCTCGAGCGCACCGCCGCCGAGCAAGGCTGGCCGATCCTGCGATTCAGGCCGCGCGGAACGCCGGGCACCAAGGAGGTGATCCGCACCCTCGCCGCGTACGGCGGACTGTTCGGCTCGGTGTGGACGGGCGTCGGCCTCGGCCTGCTCAACCGCAACAAGAAGGTGGCGCTCGACTCGATCGCCACCCTCACCGGTGAGGTGCCCCTCGCGCTCGCCGGCATCGACGTGAACATTCGGAACGAGGCCAACGCCTGGTCACAGCGCCCCGCGGTGTTCATCTTCAACCATCAGAGCCAGCTCGATCCGGTGATCATGGCGCGGGTGCTGCGGCACAGCTTCACCGGGGTCACGAAGAAGGAGATGGCGAGCGACCCGCTGTTCGGGCTGGTGCTCCGCTTCGTCGGTGCCGCGTTCGTGGACCGGGCCAACACCGAGCAGGCGAAGGCCGCACTCGGCCCTGTGGTCGACACGCTGCGCGAGGGCACCTCGGTGATCATCGCGCCGGAGGGCACCCGCTCCCTGACCCCGGAGATCGGCCGGTTCAAGAAGGGCGCGTTCCACATCGCGATGCAGGCGGGCGTGCCGATCGTGCCGGTGGTGATCCGCAACGCCGGGGAGGTGCTGTGGAAGCACTCCACGGTGCTGCGGCCGGGAACCGTCGACGTGGTGGTCCTCGATCCCATCGACGTGAGCGACTGGACCCTCGACGAGCTCGGTGCGCGGGTCGTGGAGGTCGAGGACCTGTACCGGAAGACGCTGGCGAACTGGCCCGCGACCACATGACCGATGCGGGTGAGAACGGGGGCGCGTCCGTGGGCGAAGACGACCACACCCCGGGCCACGGACGTGACAGCGGCAACGGCAACGGCCGCGGCAACGGCAGCGGCAGCGGCAACGGCAACGGCAACGGCAACGGCAACGGCAACGGCGGAATGTCGCCGACCCGGCGCCGGCGCCTCAAGTGGTTGCTCGGGCTCGTGCTCGTCGTCGTCCTCACCGTGGAGGTCGTTCTCGTCTGGCCGGAGCTGAAGACCAGCGTCGGCAGCCTCGGCGACCTGCGCTGGTGGTGGGTGGGTGCGGCGATCCTGGCCGCACTGACCGAGATGTCGAGCTTTGCCCGGGTACAGCGCACCCTGCTGTCCGCGGCCGGGGTCACCGTGACGCAGCGTCAGTCCCTGTCGGTGGCGTACGCGGCGAACTCGATGAGCGTGACCCTGCCCGGCGGACCCGTGGTGGCCACCACCTTCACGTACCGGCAGATGCGCAAGTGGGGGGCCAGCCCCGTCGTCTCCACCTGGCAGCTGGTGATGGCCGGCCTGCTGCAGGCCGCGGGCCTGGCGCTGCTCGGTCTGGTCGGCGCGCTGCTCGTCGGTGCCACCACCAACCCGTTCTCGCTCATCTTCTCCCTCGGCGGGTTCGCGGCGTTCCTGGTGCTCGTGCAGTACGCGGCCAGCCGGCCCGACGCGTTCGAATCGATCGGCATCATCGCGCTGCGCGGAGTCAACCGCCTGCGCAAGAAGCCCGCACGGGCCGGTACCCGCGCCTGGAAGCGGATCGTGGCTCAGCTCCAGGCGGTCCAGCTCGACCGCACCCACGCCGCGCGCGCGTTCGGCTGGTCGTTGTTCAACTGGCTGTGCGACGGTGCGTGCCTCGCCTTCGCCGCGTACGCGATCGGCGGCAAGCCCAGCCTGGCCGGCATCGCCGTCGCGTACGCCGCGGGCACCGCCGCCAGCCGCGCAATCCCCCTCCTGCCGGCCGGGCTCGGGGTGATGGACGCCGTGCTCGTGCCCGCGCTGACGGCCAGCGGGATGACCGGCGCGCAGGCCCTGGCCGCCGTCGTCGTATACCGGCTCGTGAGCTTCCTGATGATCGCGTCGATCGGCTGGGTGATCTTCGCCCTGCGCTACCGCGGCGCCCCGCCGGACGAGGAACCGGGTCCGGAACTCGACAAACTGTGGCGGGACTGAGCCACCACCGCCGGCACACCGCGTCCGTCCGCCCGGATCAGCCGCGAGGCAGCCGCGGGGGCGCTAGCGTCGACAGTCTGTAACCGAGGAAAGGTACGTCAGTGACAGAGGACGCAGCGGTGCGCAAGAGAGAGGTCTGGTCCGGCCGGTCGGTGTTCATCCTCGCCGCCATCGGCTCGGCGGTCGGCCTGGGCAACATCTGGCGCTTCCCGTACATCGCGTACGAGAACGGCGGCGGTGCGTTCATCGTGCCGTATCTGGTGGCCCTGCTGACCGCGGGCATCCCGTTGCTGTTCGTCGACTACGCGATCGGTCACAAGTTCCGCGGGTCGCCGCCGCTGGCGTTCCACCGCCTCAAGCGCGCGACCGAGAGCCTCGGCTGGTGGCAGGTGGGCATCTGCTTCGTCATCGGCGTCTACTACGCGGTGATCATCGCGTGGGCGCTGCGCTACACGTTCTTCTCAGCCACGCAGGCATGGGGCGACGACGCGGAGACCTTCTTCCTGCAGGACTTCCTGCAGATGAACGCGGACGCCACGTTCGGCCTGGACTTCGTCCCGGGCGTGGCGTGGCCGCTGCTCGGGATCTGGCTCGTGGTGCTCGTCATCCTGGGTCTGGGCGTTCAGCGCGGCATCGGCGCGGCGAACCGGTTCTTCGTGCCGTTGCTGCTGGTGCTGTTCGCCGGCATGGTGGTGCGGGCGCTGACCCTCGACGGCGCCGCCACCGGTCTCGACGCGTTCTTCCGGCCGGACTGGTCGGCGCTGACCGACACCGGGGTGTGGATCTCCGCCTACGCGCAGATCTTCTTCTCGCTGTCCGTCGCGTTCGGCATCATGGTCACCTACTCGTCGTACCTCAAGCACCGGACCAACCTCACGGGCTCCGGTCTCGTCGTCGGCTTCTCGAACTCGAGCTTCGAGATCCTCGCCGGAATCGGCGTGTTCTCGGCGCTCGGCTTCATGGCACAGGCGCAGGGCGTCGCCGTCGACGAGGTGGTCAGCGGCGGTATCGGGCTGGCGTTCATCGCGTTCCCGACGATCGTCTCGGAGATGCCCGGCGGTTCCCTGTTCGGCCTGCTGTTCTTCGGCTCGCTCGTCTTCGCCGGTTTCACGTCGCTGATCAGCATCATCCAGGTGTGCGTGTCGGCCGTCGAGGACAAGACCGGCCTCACCCGCGTCCCGGCGGTCCTGATCGTCGGTGGCGTCGCAAGCATCACCTCGCTGCTGCTGTTCCCGACCACCACCGGCCTGAACACCCTCGACGTGGTCGACCGCTTCGCCAACCAGTTCGGCATCGTCGGGGTCGCCTTCGCGACGCTCGTGGTGCTCGCGTGGGGGCTGCGCCGGCTGCCCGAACTGCAGGACCATCTCAACTCGGTGTCGTCGTTCCGGGTAGGCCTGCTCTGGCGGGTCTTCGCCGGCGTCCTCACACCCATCGTGCTCGGCTACATGTTGATCAGCGAGATCGTGGATCGGAGCCGGGAGGGCTACAACGACCTGCCGGATGCACTCGTCATGACGTTCGGGTGGGGCGTGCAGGTGCTGGTGATCGTGATCGCGGTGGCATTGTCCTTCGCACCATGGGGCCTGACCGACGCCGAGCTGGCGCATACCGAATCGACGGAAGCGGGAGAGAGACTGTGAGTGGATCTGCGATCGGGATGATGCTCGTCGCGCTGGGGCTGGTGTGGGGCGGTCTCACCGTCAGCCTGCTGCATCTGCGCCGGAACCCGGACGAGACTTCGGGGCTGGCGCCGGCGGAACCTCGCCACGACTGAAATGTCCGGTCTCGAACCGGACACAACTCGTTTCGTTTGAATAACACCACGCCGCGCCGGACTGGCCGGTCTGTTCTTCCTGTGGTCTGCTTGATCTCACCAACACCATGAGTCACACGAGTAACACCAGACCCATGGGTCTCCGCCCCGGAGCCGTCGCACGACTCCGGGGCGGAGGGTGTTCCGGTTCCGACCACGTACAGGAGCGAAGCATGACCACCAGGACCACCCGGCGCAGGCTGCGCCGGCTCACCGCCGCAGCCTCCCTCACCGTGGCCGCTGCTCTGGCGCTGCCCACCGTCGCGGCCGCCGAACCCCCCGCGGACCCCGCAGTCGCCGCGGCGCCGGCGCCCGACCCGCTCCTCGGCGCCCTCGAGACGCTCCGGGCCCAGCCGGGCGCCGATACGCTCGCGCTCGCCGCCGCCGAGGCCATTGGCTCCGCCCGCGGCGGTGCCACCGACGTCGCCGAGAACTCGCCGCTCTCCGCCTACGAGGACGCCGTGGAGTTCCTGCGCGGCCTCGGTATCGAACCGTTCCTCTACCCCACCGGCGCGCCCTTCTGCACCGAGGGCGGCAGCCTGCCGCTCGGTATCGCCCCCGCCGTCGCCGGCGCGGCTCCCGGCCCGTGGCCCAACCTGAACATCCCGATGGTCGGTCCCGTCAACGCCGTCGATCCCGGCGAAACCCTGTTCGCCTTCGTGCCCATGGGCGTCGAGAAGGACGGCGGGAACACCACCGGCATGCAGGTCGCCTGGTTCAACGTCAACACCTTCCAGGGCGGGTTCGTGCCCATGGGCACCATCGCCGAGGCCGCAGCCCTCGCCGTTCCCGGCGGCCTGCCCGAGTTCGCCAAGCCCCTCGTCGCCGCCGCGGTGCAGAACTTCTTCGCCGGCGCGGTCCCGCTCGGCGGAGTCCGCGCGGCACCGGTCGCGACCGGCTCGGGAACCGTCCTGGCCGCCGTGTTCGGCACGGTGCAGAACGGCGAGACGTCGTGCTTCTTCCTCCCGACCGTGGGCATCGTGGAGGTTCCCGCCTGATCCGTCGCGTCCGGGGCGCGCATCCGCGCCCCGGACGCAGCGGCCGCGTCAGCCGATCGCCTGCAGCTTCTCCAGCCGGTCGAACACGAGCCGCACCACACTGTCCATGTGCGCCATCACCTGATCCGCCGTGGCCCGACCGGCGGCCCAGCTCACCAGGTTCGACATCCACACGTCCGCGATCACGTGCACCGCGTTGAGGAGTTGCTCGCTGACCACCTCGACCCCGGCCGCCCGGGCGTACATCCCGGTGATGATCGCTCCGAGCCGGTCGAGCTCGGCCGACGACGAGGCGTCCGCGAACATCGCCGCACGCACGAGCGCGTCGTAGAGGTTGTGGTCGCTCTCGAGCCGGCCGATGTAGCCGTGCAGCACCGACATGATCCGTTCGTGAGCCGAGTCGCCAGGGATGTCGGTGTCGCCGAACCTGTTGCTCAGATCTTCGAACAGCAGCACCATCGCCACCACCAGCAGGTGGTTCTTGGACGGAAAGTAGCGGTACACGGTGCCCAGCGCCACGCCCGACCGCTCGGCGACGGCACGCATCTGGACCGCGTCGTATCCGCCCTCGGAGGCCAGTTCCTTCGCGGTCTCGATGATCCTCAGGTAGCGGGCGCGCTGGGCCGGCTTCAGGTCCGCGCCGAGAAGCGAAGTGGACCGCGCCTTCGTTCGGGATGCTGCACTCGGCTCCGCCATCGTCCTCACCTTTCGTACGCCTGCCCGCCAGCGTAGTGCGCCTTCCCTGGGCCGGCGCCGGGACCTGACCGAAAAAATGGACAGGTGTCTGGAACGGGTTCCACCAAACACTAGAACGCGTTACAGTTGCGTGGACCCGACAAGTAGGGAGGCAGCTTCCGTGCGTCACGGCATCACCCTGTTCACCAGCGATCGCGGTATCCGGCCCGAGAGGGCCGCCCGAGCGGCCGAGGAACGCGGCTTCGACGCGTTCTACGTCCCCGAACACACCCACATCCCCGTGCGCCGCGAATCCGCACACCCCGGCACCGGCAACGAGACGCTGCCCGACGACCGGTACCGCCGCACGCTCGACCCGTGGGTCGCCCTCGGACTCGCCGCGGCGGTCACCTCGACCATCAGGCTCGGCACCTCGGTGGCCCTGCCCCTCGAGCACGACCCCATCACGCTGGCCAAGACCATCGCGACCCTCGACCATCTCTCCGGCGGGCGGGTCGTCCTCGGCGCGGGCTTCGGCTGGAACGCCGAGGAACTCGCCGACCACGGCGTACCTCCCGGCAAGCGGCGTACCGCCCTGCGCGAATACCTCGAGGCGATGCAGGCGCTGTGGAACGAGGAGGAAGCCTCCTACGACGGGCAGTTCGTCTCGTTCGGCCCGAGCTGGGCCTGGCCCAAGCCGATCCAGCAGCCCCGCCCCCCGGTGCTGATCGGCGCGGGCGGCACCGAGCGCACCTTCGCGTGGATCGCCCGCTCCGCCGACGGCTGGATCACCACCCCGATCGAACGCGACATCGACGACAACGTCGAGCGGCTGCGCGCCACCTGGGCCGAGGCCGGCCGCGACGGCGCCCCGGAGATCGTCGTCCTCGCCGGCCGGCCCGACCCCGCCAAGCTCCAGCAGTGGCGCGACCTCGGCGTGACCGAAGTGATGTTCGGCCTGCCCGACCGCTCGGAGGACGAGATCCTCGCCTACCTGGACAAGCTCGCCGCCACGCTGGAACCGACCCGCTGACGGTCCACGACCGAGAAGGAAACACCTCCATGACCACAGCTCCCTTCCGCCCGCTCCGTGCCGCAGAGGTCACCGCCTGGGACCACGAAGCCGACGTCGTCGTCGCCGGCTACGGCATCGCCGGCGTCTCGGCCGCCATCGAGGCCGCGCGGGCCGGCACCGACGTGCTGATCCTCGAACGCACCGGCGGCTGGGGCGGTGCCGCCTCCCTGTCCGGGGGAATCGTCTACCTCGGCGGCGGCACCCCGCTGCAGCGCGAGCTCGGGTTCGAGGACACCCCGGAGAACATGAAGAGATTCATGCTCGCCGCTCTCGGCCCCGGCGCCGACGAGGCCAAGATCTCGGAATACTGCGACGGCAGCGTCGAGCACTACCACTGGCTCACCGACAACGGAGTGGTCTTCAAGCCGGCGTTCTGGGGCGAGCCCGGATGGGAGATCCCCGGTGACGACGGTCTGATGTACTCGGGGGGCGAGAACTCCGCGCCGTTCAACGAGATCGCCACACCCGCCCCGCGCGGCCACGTGCCGCAGATGAGCAACAAGCGCACCGGTGAGCAGGGCGGCGGGTACATGCTGATGAAGCCGCTCGCCGAGACAGCCGAATCCCTCGGCGTGAAAACCGTCTTCGACATCCGGGTGCAGCGGCTGATCGTCGACGACACGGACCGGGTCGTCGGGATCGCCGCCAAGAAGTACGGGAAGGAGGTCTTCGTGCGGGCGCGGCGCGGCGTCGTGCTCACCACCGGCAGCTTCGCCTACAACGAGGCCATGGTCACCTCGTTCGCCCCGCAGCTGATCGGCCGCCCGGCTGCCGCGATCGAGGAGCACGACGGCTGCTCCATCCGGATGGCTCAGGCCCTCGGCGCCGACCTCGCGCACATGAGCGCCACCGAGGTGGCGTTCTTCGCCGACCCGCAGCTGATGGCGCGCGGGATCCTCGTCAACGGCCGCGGCCAGCGGTACGTTCCCGAGGACACCTACCCGGGACGCATCGGGCAGCTCACCCTCCTCGAGAACGACAACCAGGCGTACCTGATCATCGACGAGGCGGCGTACGAGGAAGGATGCACGACGACGAGTTCCACCCCGTACTTCCGGTTCCCGCCGAAGTGGGCGGCGGAGACCGTCGCCGAACTCGAATCCGACATGGGCCTGCCGGAGGGCACGCTGCAGGCCACCGTCGAGGTGTACAACCGGCACGCCGCGGCCGGCACCGACCCCGTCCTCGGGAAGAAGCCGGAGTGGGTCACGCCGATCGGCACCCCCGTCGCGGCCCTGGACCTGCGCAACTGCACCGCGGGCTTCACCCTCGGCGGCCTGCGCACCACCGTGAACTCGGAGGTCCTGCACGTCTCGGGCGAACCGATCCCGGGCCTGTACGCCGCGGGCCGGTGCACCTCCGGCGTGTGTGCGGGGGGCTACGCGAGCGGCACATCGCTCGGGGACAGCAGCTTCTTCGGCCGTCGCGCCGGCGTCGCCGCCGCCGAGTGTGGCCGAATGTCACATGGGTTCGATTCGATCGAACCCATGTGACATTCGGCCGGTTCGGGGTGCTCAGAAGAGGGCGCCGACATCGCGACGGACGATGTCGTCGGCACCGAACTCCGCCAGCGCCGCGATCGTCATGGACGGATTGCACGCCCCGGTCGAGCCGGGGATCTTCGCGCCGTCCACCACGTAGAGGCCCCGCTGGCCCAGCACGCGGCCCGCATCGTCGCAGACCGACTCGAACGGTGCGCCGCCGAGCGGATGGAAGGTGTTGACGTCGGCGGCGTTGACGTCGACGACGATCGCGGACGGCCCTGCGATCTGCCGGATGCGGGCCTCGATGGCCCGGGTGAGCTCCCGGTCGTAGGCTTGGTCCCAGTCGACCACGGCGTCGTCGAGCACCGAATCGTAGTGCCAGTGGCCGAGTCCCCGGACGACCCCGAGCCCGATCACCGAAGTTGTACCCAGGTCGGCCGGGAACGGCACCGGGCCGGTGACGATCATGAGCGGACCGGCCGGATTCCCGAGGTCCTTGAAGCCGACGCACGCGGGACCGCCCTGCCATGCACCCGGACTGAGCAGCGGGGTCGTCACCGAGAACACGCGGTCGCCGTTGTTGCCCCATCCCGTTCCCACGGCGTCGGGCAGATCCGGGATCAGGCCCTTCGCGAGCGCCTTGACGAGAAGCCTTGTGGTACCAGGCGATCCGGCGCCGAGAAACAGCGCGTCGGCGACGATGCGCTTGCGTTCGAGCACCACACCGTCCGTGGAGATCCGGTCCGTATGCGCGATCCACGTGCCGTCCCGTCCGCGCTCGATGTCGTTGACCCGGTGCAGCGTCTCGATGCGGACGTGCCCCGTGGCCTCGGCCTCCGCCAGGTACGTCACGTCGACGGAGAACTTGCCGCCGTTGTTCACGCCGTAGATCAGGTCGCCGTTGGTGTACGACGGCGCCAGTTCGCCGGTCAGCTCCCGCCGGGCGAACTCCCAGTCGATGGGCATCGGCACACGGAGTGGCTCGAAGCCCTCCTCGGCGACCCGGTCGAGGAACTGCCTCGACGAGCGGTAGCGCTCGTGGTCCAGCAGGTCGTCGGGGATGGTCTGCAGGCGCAGCGTGCGCGCCACGCGGGGAAAGTGTTCGACGGCGAGCAGGTCGTAGTCGATGCGCGACGACACGCTCTGCGCGAAACGCTCACCGTCGGGCTGCAGCGTCATCCCATGGTAGAGAAGGGAACTGCCGCCCACCCCGGCTCCGCACAGGATGTCGATGCCGTTGCCCTTCACCCGCTCCATCAGCCCGGTGTAGGGCTGCGACGGGATGGGCGGTGCCGCGGTCATCACCGGCAGCGGCGACAGCCACGACGCCCGCCGGTCCGGGGTCATCATGTGCGGGAAGGTCTCGGCGTTGGGACCGGAGGGCCAGCGCAAGCCCCGCTCGAGCACGACCGTGCGCACGCCCGCCCGGCCAAGATGCGCGGCGGTGACACCGGCACCGAATCCGCTGCCGACGATCACGGCGCGGTGACGTTCCTCGGTCACCGCGGGCCGGGCTCGCGCGACGGACGGCAGGGACAGTCCGACCGCGGCGACGGCCGCTCCGCCGAGCAGGGCACGGCGGGAAATTCTCTGGGTCACTCCGATTCGCTCCTGACTGCACGCAGCCACCCGAGCGAATGTATCGCTCACCTTCTCAGGCCGACAGAACGATACATTCGCTCGCGTGCGGGGGTGGGGTGGGGTGGGAATGGACGGGACGCTCAGACGACGGTGAGCGGCAGGGGGATTCCCCGGTCGGCGAACGTGAAGTTCGCGCCGGTGCTGAAGCGGGTGATCGCCACCTCGCCGCATTCCTTCGCGGGTTCGGCGTCGCGGATCACCTCGACGGTGAGCGCGTGTGCGTCCTCGAACACCACGTGCGCGGTGAAGTGCGGGTCGACGCCGCGCACTAGCGCCTGCAGCGGCTCGAGGTGGTGCCCGTCGACCAGAGTCGGCCACGACCCGTCCGCGTCGGCACCCCCGGCTCGTCCGAGGCGCAGGTGCAGCCTGTCGGGCTCCCACCGGATGTCGCGCTGGACGTACTGCCTCGGCGCGAACACGGGGTGGACCGACAGCACCGTCGCCAGTCCCTCGAAGTCGCGCGGCAGGCCGAGGGCGTCGCGTATCCGCTCGGACGCCAGCCCGGCGATGCCGGTCAACTGCTTGCGGGTGAGGGCCAGCGCGGCTTCCTCGTCGGTGCGTTTGCGCACGCCGATGAGAAAGCCCAGCGTGAGCAGATGCTGTTGCAGGCACACCTCCTCCGCGATCCGTACCAGTGCCGAGTGCGAGAAGGCCTCGAACCTCAGGTCGGAGAGCAGGGGCCCGGAATAGTCGCCGAGTCCCTCGTCCGCCGGGTCGATCGCGCTGAGTTCCACTGCGACGGCCGCGGTACGCCCGATCGCCTCGGTGTGGGGCGCGGCCTGCGGCGGAACGTGCGACGGGTCGATCGTCACCGTCCACGCGCAGTGCGGATGACGGCCGGCCGGCCGGCGCGGCGGCCGGTGGATCGGCCGCACCCGGGCGTGCGGGTTGGTGGCGAGGGCGGTCGCGTCGAACGTGGGGTCCTCGATGTCGTGGCACATGGCCGTCACGTACGCATCGCCCATCGGTTCGACGTCCATGAGCGCGCCGCAGTGGTCGAGCCGGAACTCACCGTGGTCGTGGTCGTCGACGCGGAACCGGAAGTCCATGAACTGCGGGGGCGCGCCGATGTCGAGTTGCAGCCCCTTGAAGATCGTCTCGACGCCGTCGCCCTCGTACCGCAGGGCACGCTGCATGCGCCGGGTGTACCACGGGCTCGACGCCTGCCACTCCTCGACGGCGACCTCGGTCATCCCCTCCCGTCCGAACGCCGAGATCAGGTGGGCCATCCCGGAGCGGTCGATGAGCTGGCCGCACAGGAGCAGTTCGGGGACGAGGACGGCGAGGTCGGCCCGGGAGAGCGCCGCGAAGGAGTCGCGGACGTTCACCGGGCTCACCACAGCGGAACCGGCGCCTGTCCGGCCGGATACCAGCCGGGAAGACGTTTCGTCGACGTCGACCGTTCGATCCGCTTGTTCATGCCGTCGGACAGGGCGTTGCCCGTGATCATCTCCAGGAAGAGGTGGGAGACGTTCCCGAAGTCGAAGAAGTCACGCTGCCAGGACCATCGGAAGTTCCCGCCGTAGCGGAACCAGCTGCCCCCGAAGCCGTACACCTCGTAGTGCGACCCGTCGTCGCGGGTGGCGTCGGCGACCTGCTTCCAGAAGCCGATGACGTCGCCGGTCCGCTCGTCCACGACGAACCGCTGGTAGGGATACTGCCAGCCCTCCAGGCCGGCCATCTCCTGGCCGAGCGCGAGCTCGCGGATCTCCTCGCGCCCGACCGCCATGAAGTCGTCCGTGGGACCGTAGTTCCAGCCGTAGGTCGCGTCCTCGGTGTACATGTCGGCCAAAGGCTTCCAGTCGCCGGCTGCCTCGGCCTTCTTGTTCGCCTCGATCCAGCGCTCGATCATCTCGTCGAGTTCTGCTCGGTCGAAGGGTGCCATGACTTGTCTCCTCTGGATCAGTCCTCGACGATGCGGAGGGCTCGGGTGGGGCAGTACCGTACGGCGGATCGGACGTCGCCGCACAGTTTTTCGGGTATGTCGTCCATCAGGATCCGGACCTTGCCGTGCTTGGGAACGTCGAAGACGTCCGGTGCCTCCAGCGAGCACATCGCGTGGCCCTGGCACAGATCGAGGTCTGCTTCCACTTTCACGGCGCGAGTCCTTACGTCCGGGTGCGACGGCGATAGCGCACGGCGCACGGCTGCGCGAGCTGCACCACCATCTTGGAATGGTCGTTGCGGTAGGTGTCGGCCGGCTGAGCCATCTCGAATTCGTAGTCGCGCAGCAGGACCGAGAAGATCGCCTTGAGCTGCATGAGGGCGAACGCCGCTCCCACGCACCGGTGCCGGCCGGCCCCGAACGGGATCCAGGTCCAGCGGTTGACGATGTCCTCCTGCCGCGGATCGAGGTAACGGCCCGGATCGAAGGCATCGGGCTCGGGGAAGTCCTCCGGGATGCGGTTGGAGATCGCCGGGGTAGCGCCGACGAGGTCGCCCTCGCCGATCCGGTACCCCTCGACCTCGAACTCGCTGCGCGCGACGCGCAGCAGCAGGATCAGCGGCGGGTGCAGCCGCAGCGTCTCCTTGAGAACCGACTCGAGCATCGGGATCTGCCGCAGCGCATGGAAACTCACACCTTCACCGTCGGCGTAGAGGACGTCGAGCTCATCGGTGACCCCGCGCAGGTATTCCGGATTGCGCAGCAACTCGATCAACGCCCATGCCGCGGTTCCCGACGTGGTGTGGTGGCCGGCGAACATCATCGAGATGAAGATGCCGGTGATCTCGTCCGCGCTGAACCGCTCCTTGCCGTCCTCGTCCTTGATGGACACGAGTACGTCGAGCATGTCGCGATCCTCCTTGCCCTGGGGCGGGTTCGCGATGCGGTCGACCATGATCTCCTCGACGAGGGCGACCAGCCCGCGGCGGGCCTCGTCGCGGCGACGGAAGCTCTCGATGGGCGCGTAGGGGTCGACGAAGGCGAGCGCGTCGGTGCCCTTCTCCAGGTCGTGGTAGAGGCTCGCGAACCGGCTGTCGAGCTGGTCGCGGAACTTCTTGCCGATCAGGCAGGCCGAGGACGTGTAGATGGTCAGCTCCGCGAAGAACTCCAGCAGGTCGATCTCACCCTCGTCACCCCACCCGGCGACGATGTCACGGACCTCGCGTTCGATCGTGGCGGCATGGCCCTTCATCTGCTCGCCGCGCAACGCAGAGTTGTGCAGCATCTCCTTGCGGCGCTCGGGGCTGGCGTCGAAGACCACGCCCTCCCCGAAGACCGGCTTCATGAACGGGTACGCGGCCTGCTGGTCGAGGTCCTCGTCGGAGGAGCGGAAGAAGAACTCGTTGGCCCGAGCCCCGGAGAGCAGCACGACGTTGCGGTCGGCGAGCTGAAATGCGCCGACGTCGCCGCACTCCTCGCGGACCCGCTGCATCAGGCCGATCGGGTCGGTGCGCAGTTCCTCGAGGTGGCCGTGTTCGTGCTCGCCCCCCGAGACGCGCGTGGGGGTGGTGATCGTGGTCATGCAGGGTCCTTTCCCCGAGAATCCTTCCGCAGAGGCGCTTCCGGCTGCACTTCGGTCAGCACCAGGTGGGTACCGCGCGGGGCCGAGACCACGGCGACGACGGCGTTCGCGATCTCGGAGGCGCGGAGGAAGTAGGAGTGCCGGGCGAAGCCCCATCTGGTCCAGTCGGCGATCAGCGGCTCGATGATCTCCGCGGGGGCGTCGAGTCCCATCCCGGTCTGTGTCGGGCCGGGACGCACCACCGAGGCGCGAACCCCGGTGCCCTCGAGTTCCATCCGCATCTGGCGCACGAGCGCCTCGAGGCCGGTCTTGGCGGCGACGTAGGCGCCCATGCGGGGTCGCGCGACGTCGGCGCAGTCCGAACCGATGACGACGAAGTCGCCGCGGCGCCGTTCGATCATCCCCGGCAGCACGCGATGGGCGAGACGCTGCGTGCCGACGAGGTGCACGTTCACCTGGAACTCGAACCGGTCCGGATCCATCTCGTGCACGAGCCGGAAATCCATGTCACCGGCGCCGGACAGGACGATCTCGTTGGGGCCCAGGGCGTTCTCGGCGGCGGCGACGAACTCGTCGACCGATTCGGTGGACGACACGTCGAGGAAGTGTGCGAAGGCCTCGCCGCCTTCGCCGCGGATCTTCTCCGCGAGGGCCTCGCACTGTTCGACGCGCCGCGCGCCGAGGGCGACCGGGTGGCCGAGAGCGGCGAGCGCGAAGGCGGTGGCCGTACCGATGCCGGAGGAGGCGCCGCTGACGATCGCGGGCCGGCGCGGTGGGTTGGGTTCGAATCTAGGCATGTCGCCGGGTCACCTCTACTGGCAGGGCCGCGAGGCCTCGGACGTTGGTGGAGTGGACGCGTTCACAGCGGTCGAAGTCGACGTCGTAGTCGGCGACGCGCGCGGCGAACTGTTCGAGCGCAATGTTCGCCTCGAGGCGCGCAAGGTGGGCACCTAGGCAGAAGTGCACGCCGCCACCGAAACTGGCGATCCTGGACGCGCTGTCGCGGCCGATGCGGAAGGTGTCGGGATCCTCGAACACCTCGGCGTCGCGGTTGGCCGAACCGATGAGCAGCAGCACCTTGTCGCCCGCGCGGATGGTGCTGTCGTGCAGGTCGATGTCGGTGGCGGCGGTGCGCGCGACGATCTGGCTGGAGGTGTCGTAGCGCAGCGTCTCCTCCACCCAGCCGGGGGCTGCGTCCGGGTTGCCGAGGACGCGGGCCACCTCGGTCTTGTTCTTCGCGCCCCAGTACAGCGCGTTGCCGAGCAGCTTGGTGGTGGTCTCGTTACCCGCGACGACCATCAGGAACATGAAGCCGATGATCTCGTCGTCCTCGAGGCGGTCTCCGTCGATCTCGGCGTCGAGCAGGGCCGAGGTGAGGTCCTCGGTCCGGTGGGCGCGGCGCTGCGCCAGCATGTCCGCGTAGTAGGCGACGAGGTTCAGCGACGCCTCCATCGCCGCGACGGGCACGTCGAGCACGCCCTGTTCCCGGTGGACCACCAGATCCGCCAGCCGGCGCAGTTCGGCGCGGTCGGCCTCGGGCACGCCCATCAGTTCAGAGATGACGTCCATCGGGAGCTTGCCCGCGAAGTCCGCGATCCAGTCGAATTCGCCCTTGTCCAAAGCGGTGTCGAGGTATTCGAGGGTCAGCTCGAGGATGCGGCTGCGCAGGTCGGCGACCCGGCGCGGGGTGAAGCCCTTGGAGACGAGCCGGCGCATGCGCATGTGGCGGGGGTCGTCCATCGCGAGGAACGACATGACCTTGTGGGCGTGGGGGCCGTAGGCCGACGGGTCGAGGGACACCCCGTTGGCGCTGGAAAGCCGGGTGTGGTCGCGGAAGCCCGCGACGACGTCGGCGTGCCGGGACAGGGCCCAGAAGCCGAGGTCGTCGTTGCGGTAGAGCGGCGCCTCTTCGCGCAGGCGCCGGTAGATCGGATACGGGTCCTCGTGGAAGCCGTAGTCGTAGGGATCGAACAGGAGCGGTTCGAGCGAAGCCTGGGTCATGCGCTACTCCAATAGAAGTTTGGCGGAGGTCTCCAGCCGATCGGCGATCTTCTCGTAGGTCTCGTATCCCATGCCCGCCCGGACGAGGGCGCCGGCGTAGAGCATTTCCAGCGCTTCGATCTCGTCGGGATCGGCGTCGGGGCCGAGGGCCGTGGCGAGCCGGTCCCGGATGTCGAGGCCGATGCGGGCGCGCAGGTGTTCGACGTCGGGGTCGCGGCCGAGCAGCGCGCTGGTGACCGCGCCGGCGAGTTCGGGCTCGTCGGCCATCATCAGCGCGACGTTGCGCAGCACCGCGACCACGCGGTCGACCCGGTCGGTCGTGGCCGCCTCGGGTTCGGGCGAGGCGGCGAGCCGGCGCCAGAACACCTCGGCGACGAGGTGCTCCTTGGACGAGAAGTAGGTGTAGGCGGTGGCCGGTGCGACACCGGCCCGAGCGGCGACGTTGCGTACGGTCAGTCCTGCGAACCCCTCTTCCCGCAGAACCTCGACGGCAGCGCGCGTCAGGCGGTCCACGGTGTCGGCCTGCTTCTCGGTGAGACGCCGGCGGGTGGATTCGAGATTCACATTTCTGGACACGTGTCTGGACATTACTACGGTCGCCTGTCCGAGGCAATGGTCCCCACCCACCCGAATCCGCTTCAGGCCTTCGGATACACCCGCACGGGCATGGATTTGATGCCGTTGATGAAGTTCGAGCGCAGCCGCCGGACCGGCCCCGCGGGCTCGATGCGCTCGATCCGGCGCGCCAGGGTCTCGAACAGGATGCGCAGTTCCAGTCGCGCCAGGTGCGCCCCCAGGCAGAAGTGCACCCCGGTGCCCCCGAACGCCACGTGCGGGTTGTGGGTCCGTCCGATGTCGAAGACGTGCGGGTCCCCGAAGACGTCCTCGTCCCGGTTCGCGCTCGGGTAGTACACGACCACCTTGTCCCCCGCCTCGACGGGCTGGTCCCCTATCGTCGCCGGGCACGTCGGCGTGCGGCGGAACCCGATCACCGGGGTGACCCAGCGGAGGATCTCCTCGACCGCGCCGGCGGCGAGTTCCGGCTCGGCCTGCAGGCGGCGCCACTGACCCGGATGGTCGATGAACGCCTGCATGCCGCCGGCGGTGGCGTTGCGCGTCGTCTCGTTCCCGGCCACCACCAGCAGCACGAAGAACATGTCGAATTCCATCTCGGTCAGCGTGTCGCCGTTCTCGTCCGGCCGGACGAGCCGGGAGACGATGTCGTCGCGCGGCTCCGCCCTGCGCGCCGCGGCGATCTCGTTGGCGTACAAGAAGATCTCCGCAGCGGCGAGTTCTCCGTCGGCCTGGGTGTTGCCGTACTCCGGGTCGTCGAACCCGATCATCCGGTTGGACCAGTCGTAGAGTCTGCCCACGTCCTCCGCGGGTGCGCCGAGCAGGGCGGCGATCACCTCGAGCGGCAGCGGAGCGGCGGCCACCGGCACGAAATCGACGACCGCGCCGTCGCGGCCCTGCTCGATCAGGTCGTCGACGATGCGGTTGCAGATGTCCCGGATGTGCCCCTCGAGCGTCCGGACCATCCGGGGCGTGAAGCCGCGGCTGACGAGCTGGCGCAACCGGGTGTGCTCGGGCGGATCGAGGTTGACGAGCATCGCCGCCTGCTTGAGGCGGGTCTCGTCGTCGAACTCGTCGATCTGCGTCGTGCCGAGCGCCGACGAGAAGGTGGCGCTGTCGCGGGAGACCGCGGTGACGTCCGCGTGGCGCGTCACCGCCCAGTAGCCGGGTCCGTCCTCCTCGTCCTGCCGGTAGACCGGGCAGCCGTGCCGCAACTCGGCGAAGAACTCGTGGGGTACCCCCTCTGTGTAGAGATCGGGGTTCTTCAGGTCGATACGTGATGCCGTCACGGGACCACCTCGCACTCGTTTACGAATGATCGTCGTTTATAAGCTACACATATTCGTTTGAAACGGAAGACCCGTAGGATGGGCGGATGGGGACCGAGAAGAAGAGGCCGATGCGCCGCCGAAACCTCAGCCGCGAGAAGGTGATCGAGGCGGCACTGGAGACGGTGGACGAGTCCGGCTGGGAGCAGTTGACGATGAGCACCCTTGCCGGCCGCCTCGGCATCGTCACCGCCTCGCTCTACAACCACGTCCGCGGTCTCGACGACGTCCGCGGCGAGATCCAGGTGCGGACGATGGCCGACCTCGGTGAGCGGCTGCGCGAGGTGGCGATGGGTCGCAGCGGCCCGGAGGGCCTGCGCACCCTCATCGACGCGCATCGTGCGTGGGCCGCCGAGCATCCGCATCGCTACCGGACGCTGACGACGGAACCGATCGACCGCAGCGCCCTGATGGCAGCGGCCCTCGACGCGAACAGGGCGCTGTGCTCCATGCTCACCTCATGCGGGGTGCCGGAGGAGGACACGCTCGAGGCCGCGGTGAGCCTGTTCACCGCGATGCACGGGTTCGCCACGATCGTGCGCAGCGGCTTCCTCGGCGACGAACTCGACCTCGACCGCATCTACGAGAACGTGGTCGCGGGAGCCTTTGCGGCGGCGGGGGTGACTCCGCTGCCGCGCTGAGCCGTTGCCCGGGGTCGGCGCCCGGGGTCTACCACTCCGTACCCGCGATCCTCAGTGGGTCGGAGTAGCAGCTGCCCCACCGGACCGCAGCTGTTCCGCCGCCTCCTCCGTCACGATTCCCGGAAGCAGGAAGTTGGTGAGCATCCGCCTGTTTTCCGGGTCCCCCTCGGAGCCGAAATCCATCCGCCCGACCAGGATGAGCTGCACCAGCGCGATCCACTGGCAGATCTCCTCGTCGGTGAGGCCTTCGCGGATCTCACCTCGTTCGCGGGCCTCGTCGAGCAGCGGCGCCCACATCTCCTGGGTCAGCCGGACCGCCAGTCCGGTGCTGCCGATCAGAGCCGTCGCCATGTCCATGTGTTCGGGGCTGACGATCAAGCGGACGATCGGATCGTGGCGACCACGGTCGACGAGAAAGATCAGGCCGTCGACGATCTGCTCCGCGAACGTCGTCCGTTCCCTCAGGAACGCACGAGCCTTGTCGAACAGCCGGCGCGACCGCAACTCGATCAAGGCCGTGATCAGCGTGTCACGGTCACCGAAGTAGCGGTAGACGGTCGGCCGCGAAACGCCGGCCTCCTTGGCGATGTCGTCCATCGTGGTCTTCGTGAGCCCGTACCGCTGGAACATCGACTCGGCAGCCTTCAGTATCTGCCCTCGCGCCACCTCTGCGTTCTCACTGAGGACGTTCGCCCGCCGTCGCGCCATGTCGCACCCCCGAACTCGTCCTCACCGACTCCTACGGGCAATGATACAAGTAGTGACCATTGTCAAGCATCGGACCCGCGACAGTGGCACGGAGCGTCCGACGCTGCACCAGTGTCACTCGAACAGATCCGGCAGTCCATCCGAGACGCGATCAGGAAACTTCGGATCACGTTTTTCGAGGAAGGCGTCGACACCTTCGCGCACGTCCTCGGAGGTGCCCCGGACATAGATGCCGATCGACTCGGCGCGGTGCGCAACCTCGGGTTCCGCCGCGCCGAGCATCCGCCACATCAGCTGACGGGTCAGGGCCGCCGATACCGGCGACGTGCCCGAAACCAGTTCCCGGGCGACCTCGAGTGCGCGATCCAGTACCTGATCGGCGGGCACGACCTCACGTACCAGACCCCGGTCGAGAGCTTCGGTGACCGGCACCATCTTGCCGCCGACCGTCCATTCGACGGCGGTGGAGATTCCGACCGCCCGCGGGAGGAACCACGTCGAGCATGCCTCCGGCACCAAGCCGCGGCGAGTGAACACGAAACCGAACTTGGCCGTATCCGAGGCGATGCGGATGTCGGCCGGAAGCGTCATCGTGACGCCGACGCCTGCCGCAGGCCCGTTGATCGCTGCGATCACCGGCTTCAGGGAACGGTAGATCCGCAGCGTCACCTGACCACCCGCGTCGGCGGGGGCTCCACCGGTCTCCGGATCGTCGCCGAGGACGAACGTGTCGCCGCCTGCGGCGAGATCGGCGCCCGCGCAGAACGCCCGGCCGGTTCCGGTGAGCACAACCGCGCGTACTTCGTCGTCGGTGTCGGTCTCGTCGAAGATCTCGATGAGCCGGTAGCACATCGCATTGGTGAACGCGTTGAGCCGATCGGGACGGTTCAAGCGCACGACGGCGATCTCTCCGTGCCGCTCGAGGATTACCGCGTCGTCGGTTCCGGTCCGAGCCACGAGGGCTCCTTTCTGCGCGACGGGTGCGTCAGCGCACCTTGTCGAATCGTTCGGAGACGTCCCGGTACTCGGACCGGATCGCCGTCTTCGACAGCTTGCCACTGGGGAGCCGGGGCAGCGGCTCGTCCCGGATCACGACGTAGCGCGGAACCTTGTAGTCGGCGACCAAACGGTCGCAGTACTCCACGATCGTTGCCGCGTCGACCCCGTCCTTCACAGTGACGATCGCCGCAGGCGTCTCGCCGAAACGCTCGTCGGACGCGGCAATGACCGCGACCTCCTCGACACCCGGGATCTCACTGATGACACGCTCGATCTCGACAGGCGAGACGTTGATGCCGCCGGTGATGATGAGGTCCTTGAGGCGGTCGACGAACTTGACGCGCCCGCCCTCGTCGAGGGTGCCCAGGTCCCCGCTGTGCAGCCAGCCGTCGCGCAGCGCGGACGCCGTCGACTCCGGATCGTTCCAGTAGCCGGGGGTTACGCCGGGTCCCCGCAGCAGGATCTCCCCCTCTTCCCCGGGCTCTGCGTCGGTGCCGTCGGCGCGGACCACCTTCGTCTCGGTGAAGATCGAGCCGGACCCGCAGGTGTCGGGGTGGTCGAAGGCTTCGGAGACGAGAGTCGCAGTCGCGACCCCGCCGGCTTCGGTCATGCCGTAGATCTGACGCAGCGCGACGCCCTTGTCGGCCCACCGCTTCAACAGGGCCGGTGCGACTGCCGCGCCGCCGACGATCGCGGTGCGCAGCGACGACAGGTCGGCCTTCTCGAATTCGGGCGACCGCGAGATCGCTTCGAAGATCAGCGGAACCCCGAACAGAGCCTGCACCTTGTGCTCACCGAGCAGTGCCGCGGCACGACCGGGATCGAGTTCCTTCTCGATGATGAGCGTGCCACCGAGCACCGTGGACATGACCAGCCCCCACACGAGGCCCGGGGTGAACACGAGCGGCAACACCAGCAGCGACGTGGAACCCGGACGGAAGCCTTCCTCGGTGAGGGTGGCCTCGAACACGATGTTGAGCAGAGTCCGATTGGTGCAGATGACGCCCTTCGACAACCCCGTGGAGCCACTGGTGAACAGAAGTGCTGTGGGGTCGTCGGGCGCGAGGTCGACGCGGAAGTCGTCGCGCTCCCCTTCCCGCAGTGCCGCGATGTCGGTGAACCCGAACGTGTCGAAGGGATCGCCGAGGTCACGCGCCTGGGCGACCGTTGCGGAGAACTGTTCCGGCGCGATGACCAGGACGGCACCCGCGTCATCGACGACCTTGCGGAGTTCCGCCGGCTTGAACCGGGGATTCAGCGGGACGAGCACCGCACCGGCCTTGAGTACGCCGAGTGCCACCACGGGCCACGTCACCGAATTCGGGCCGAGCACTCCGACACGCTCACCCGGCTTGATGCCCCGGTCGACGATCTCACGAGCGACGCGGCTGGACCAGTCCTGGAGTTCACGGTAGGTCAGAGCCTCACCGGCAACGATGATCGCGTTCTGTTCCCCCTTGGTCTTCGCCCACCAATACAGGGCCGAGCCGACGGTGGCAGCCATGTGTCCCTTGCCTTCCTTGACCGAGAGAATACGAATCTGTTTTGTGTACAAGAATTTTCAGCGCGAGAGGAGCGCGGGTCCTCATATCGCGTACACCTCAGGCTATAGCCTCACTCATGAGACGTCAATCAAATTTTGTAAATTGCAAAGGGCGGCTCGCACCGGCGACGAACCCGGCGGCAAGCGCGGTCACACCGCCGATCACGAATGCGGCCACAAACGCACGCTCGGAGGGAATGGCGGTACCCGCGATCGTGATCGTCGCGAGGAGCATCCCCACCAGCGCGCTCGCCAGCGAACTGCCGAAAGTCCGTGCGATTGCGTTGATGCCGTTCGCAACACCGGTGTCGTGCAGCGACACATGCTCGACGAGCATTGCCGGCAGGGCGCCGTAGGCAACGCTGACGAAAACATTGAGGACCGCCACCGCAACGATCACCTGCCACGGGCGGTCGTGGGCGAATCCGACAAATGCGAACCCACACACCCCGATAGCGCACGCCACCATCAGCACCCGCTCGGCGCGGAACCTCCGCACCAGGAACCCGCTCACCGCAGCCGCGGAGATGCCGACAACCTGCCCGGGCAGCAGGTACAGCAGGCTCGCCTCGAGCACCGAAGCACCGAACCCGTACCCCGCTTCCTCGGGGGCGGCCTGCACGAACACGGCTGTGGCCAGGAACTGTACGAACATCGCGATTCCCACGAGGAACGCGGCCAGGTGGGCGGGCGCCACCGCACGTGCGGTCAGGAGGGCTGGGGCCACCAGCGGCGCATCGAATCGCCGCTCGTGCCGGTACCAGACGGCAAGCACGAGCACACCCGCGACGACACAACCGATCGTCGGCACGGACACCCAGCCCCACGTCCCGCCCTGCGCGAGCGCCAGAAGCAGCGCGGACAGGCCGACCGCGAGCCCGACCGCACCCCAGAGATCGGATCCGGATCCGGTCCCGGAACCGGGCGAACCGGGAACGACCGCCCACGCAAGTGCAGCGGCGATCACCGCGAGCGCCACCAGCAGCCAGAACACGCGACGATAGTCGTCGCCGTCGCTGTACAGCAGTCCGGCGGCGATCATTCCCGCACCGCCGCCGACGCTCATCGTTCCCGACATGATGCCGAGCGCCGCCGTGAGCCGATACGGTCCGAGAGCACTGCGCAGCACAGCGACGCCGATCGGAAACAGCGCGAACGACGTCCCCTGCAGGGCTCGCCCGGCGATGAGTACCGGCAACGAGTCCCACGCGACACACAGCAACGAACCGACGAGCACCACACCCAGGATGCCCAGCAGCACTTTTCGTGGTCCACGTCGGTCGGCGAGCCTGCCCAGCAGCGGCGTACAGACTGTGGCCGTCAGAAGATTCCCGGTGACGATCCATCCCACCGCATTCGTACCCACCCCGAGCTGCGCCGCGATATCGGGCATCAGCGGCACGACGGCGGTCTGCATGACCGAGGTGATCATCACGACGAAGCAGAGCGCCGGGATCAGCACACCGGGCGAGACGGCAGGTGTGCGCACACGCGTTCGCGCAGTGGCGAGACGGAGGGTCACCATGGGCCGATCTATAGATCCAGAGTGAGCTTGGGGGTGCAGCTGCGGGATACGCAGATCATCATGCAGTCGTTCTCCGCCTGCTCGTCCTCGGTGAGGACGGAGTCGCGATGATCCGGAATTCCTTCCAGCACAGTGGCTTCGCACGTACCGCAGGTTCCCTCGCGGCACGAGAACGGCGAATCGACGCCCGAGCGGAGCACCGCGTCGAGCAGTGTTTCGCCCGAGTCGACAGTGATCGTCTTGCCCGATTGCCGGAGTTCCACCTCGAATGCCCCGTCGACGGCGTCGGCCGGCCGCTCCTTCGCGGCGAACCGTTCGACGTGCAAGGTGATGCCCGAGCGGTTGCGGCACTCGTTCTCGATGGCGTGCAGCAGTGGTTCCGGCCCGCAGCAGTAGACACCGGTGCCGTCCCCGAGGGCGTCGAGCGCTGCCGCCAGGTCGAGGAGCCCGCATTCGTCCTGAGGTCGGAGCTCGACCCGGCCGGGATACCGGGCGACGAGGTCGTCCGCGAAAGCCATGCTCGCGCGGGTACGTCCGCCGTACAGGAGCGTCCAGTCGGCGCCGGCCGCATCGGCCGCCCGCACCATCGGAAGTAGCGGCGTGATGCCGATTCCGCCCGCGACGAAGAGATACGACTGCGCGGGCTCGAGGCTGAAGTTGTTGCGGGGGCAGGCGATGCTGACGAGGTCGCCGACCTGCAGCGAGTCGTG
This sequence comes from Rhodococcus sp. 2H158, assembly GCF_053764755.1. NCBI lineage: Bacteria > Bacillati > Actinomycetota > Actinomycetes > Mycobacteriales > Nocardiaceae > Rhodococcus > Rhodococcus sp. 2H158. Next base: position 180,166 of record NZ_JBSNCE010000002.1, on the reverse strand, counting down.
GATCCACCGCGATCCGCCGCGTCCGTTCTCCTCGCGGAGGACCGCCACAGTCAGGCAGGTGTCGTCGGCCGGGTCGCCGCACAGCGAGTACTGCCGGACCGTCGACTCGTCGATGATGACGTCGATGTGCGATCCGGGTTCCCATGCGGGGACCGTCCCCCCGTCGGGATCGGCGAACCGCACCGCCACGACGCCGTCTGCAAGTGCGTCCTTGCCGATCACCCGCATCTTGCCCTGCTCCACATCGGTGCTTCCGGCCATCAGTGTTTCCGTTCCCCTGGACATCACCTACGCTCTAATCTTAAGTAATTAGTTTTACGGGACGCAAGGCCCGCAGACGAACCTCATGACACGCAGCACCGGGAGCAGCCACATGACCTCGACAGATACCGCACACGACACCGGCTCGATCCTCGACCTCTTCAGGCTCGACGGGTCCGTCGCCGTCGTCACGGGCGCCGGCAGCGGCCTCGGAGCAGGGTTCGCGCGCGCCCTCGCGGAGGCCGGGGCGGACGTGGTGATCGCCGCACGCCGTCGCGAGAAGCTGGACGCCGTCGGCCCCACGATCGAGGCCACCGGCCGACGCTGCCTCATCGTCCCCACCGACGTCACCGACCCCGAGCAGTGCGACGCCCTCGCCCGGGCCACGGTCGCCGAGTTCGGTCGGCTCGACATCCTGATCAACAACGCCGGCGTCACCCATTCCGCACCGGCGACGCGCGAGCGACCCGAGGATTTCCGTTCCGTGCTGGACGTGAATCTGCTCGGCGCGTATTGGGCAGCGCAAGCATGCGGACGCGTGATGAAGCCGGGCTCGAGCATCGTCAACATCGCGAGCATGCTCGGGCTGGTCAAGTCGGTGCTCCCCCAGGCCGCCTACGCCGCGAGCAAGGCCGGTCTCGTCGGCCTCACCCGCGATCTGTCCCATCAGTGGTCGCAGCGAAAAGGGATCCGCGTGAACGCGATCGCGCCGGGTTTCGTCGAGACCGACCTGATCGCCGAGATGTCGTCGGATACCCTCGAGGAGTTCCTGCGCGGCTGCTCGCTCGGTCGCACCGCCACGCAGCGCGAGATCGACGCCGCCGTCGTGTTCCTCGCCAGCCGTGCTTCCGGCTACATCACCGGGTCGACGCTCGCCGTCGACGGTGGGACTTCCGGACACTGACTCCGACGACGAAGGGCGAAACGATGACGATCTCCAGCACCGTGACCACACTTCGGGGCGACGGCGTCTCCCTGGTCGCCGATGTCTGGGAGCCCGCGTCCGAGCGGAAGGGGACCGTCCTGCTGTTGCACGGCGGCGGGCAGACGAGGCACTCGTGGCAGCGCACCGGAATCCGCCTCTCGGAACAAGGATGGCGCTCATACGCGATCGACGCGCGCGGGCACGGCCACAGCGGCTGGGCCGACGACGGCGACTACAGCTCCGACGCACACGCGCGCGACATCCGCACGATCGTCGACGAACTCGGTGAGCCACCGGTGCTCGTGGGAGCGTCGATGGGCGGTATGGCCTCGCTCGTCGCCGAAGGAGACAATCCGGGGCTCTCCCGCGCGCTGGTGCTGGTGGATATCACCCCGAAGGCCGAACCCGAGGGGTTGGCCAAGATCACCGGATTCATGCGCGCGGGGCTGGCGGGCTTCGACAGCCTGCACGACGCGCTCGACGCCGTGATCGCGTACAACCCGCACCGGAGCCGTCCGCCGCGGGTGGAGGGGTTGCGTAAGAACATGCGCGAGCGAGACGGTCGCTGGTACTGGCACTGGGATCCGCGGATGCTGTCGCATCGGACGAACCTTCCGGATGCTGCCGCGGAGCGCGAGGAGCGGGCCCGGGCCGCGGCGCGCGCCGTCGCGGTTCCGACCCTCCTGATTCGTGGTGCCCAGTCCGACGTCGTCAGCATCGAAGGTGCGCGCGAACTCCTGGAACTGATCCCCGGGGCGCGGTACATCGACGTGGGCGGTGCCGGGCACATGGTGGGCGGCGACGACAACGACGTGTTGAGCCGCGGCCTGGTCGAGTTCCTCGACGAGGCCGTCCTCACGGCGTAACCACCGGCCGGACCGGAACAGATAGCATCTATAGGTCACCCGCCGGGCAGACCCGCCCGGTGGACCGCACGAGCTGAAAGTAGATGATGGCCCGACCGTCGAAGCCTCTCATCAGTCGCGCGTCCGCGGTGGCGGCTTCCATCGAGATCATCGACTCCGAGGGACTCGATGCCTTCAGCCTGCCGCGGCTGGCGAAGCACCTCGGGGTACGGGCGCCCTCCCTCTACCACCACTTCGCCGACAAGTCGGAGATCCTCCAAGCTGTCGCGCGACAGATCGCCGGCGCCGGCACCCTGCCACGCCGCAGGCCCGGCCCGGACTGGCCCGAGTACTTCGTGACGCTGAGCATGAATCTGCGTCAGTCGATCCTCAAGCACCGCAATGCCGCGCCGATCCTGCTCCAGTATCTTCCGCGTGATCTGCTGATCGGCACCTACGAGGACACTGCCCGATTCCTGGAGGAGTCCGGCGTGCCGGCCCGCCTGCACGTCCAGATTCTCGACGGCATGGAGCGTTTGACGCTAGGCGCAGTGCTCACCGAGGCGATGCGCAAGCCGAGTACGAAGAACACGATCTTCCCGAACGTCGACCCGGAGTCGCAGCCGCTGCTGGCGCGGGCTCTCGCCGAGAACGAGATGACCTCCCGGCAGTTGTTCGAGGAGATGATCCGCAGCTTCCTCCACGGCGTGGTGCGCAACGCTCAGGTAGAGATCGCGGACAAGAGCCCACTGAGCGTGTCGGCCCACTGAGCGTGTCGGCCCACTGACCTGCTCGGCAGTCGTACGACCACCCACGACGCAACGACGACGCCCCCGCGGGTCGAATCGCGGGGGCGTCGTCGTCGGTCCTACCGGGCCGGAGCGGGCATGTGGACGGTCTTGATCTCGAAGAACTCCTCGAGACCTTCGAGGCCGCCCTCACGGCCCACGCCGGACTGCTTATAGCCGCCGAACGGCAGGGTGAAGTCCATCGTCGCGGTGTTCACGCTGATGGTGCCGGTGCGGATGCGCCGCGCAACCTCGAACCCGTGGTCGATGTCCTCCGTGTACACCGCTCCCGACAGCCCGTACATCGAGTTGTTGGCGATCGCGATGGCGTCCTCTTCGTCTTCGTAGGTGATCACCGAGATGACCGGGCCGAAGACCTCTTCCTGCGCGATCCGGGAGTCGGGGTCGACGTTGTCGAGCAGTGTCGGTGCGACGAAGAAGCCCTTGTCGAATCCCTCCGGACGACCGCCGCCGAGCACGACCTTCGCGCCGTCCTCCTTCGCGATGTCGATGTATCCCAGGACGCGATCCTGCTGACGCTTCGACGCGAGCGGGCCGAGGAAATTGGTCGGCTCCCACGGGTTGCCGATCGGCAACGCGCCGTACGCGGCCTTCAGGACCTCGAGCACCTCGTCGTGACGCTTGCGGGAGACGAGCACGCGCGAGAGGGCGATGCACGCCTGACCGGACTGCATGCAGCCCCCCATGGGGAGCGTCTGCACCACGTGGTTGATGTCGGCGTCGTCGAGGATGATCGCCGCGGACTTGCCGCCGAGTTCGAGCGAGACACGCGCGATGCGCTCGCCGGCCAGCGACATGATGCGCCGGCCCGCCGCGGTGCTGCCGGTGAACGTGACGTGGTCGACGTCGGGGTTGGTCACGAGCGTCTCCGACACCTCGCGGTCGGCGCACAGCACGCTGACGACGCCCTCGGGAATGCGACCTTCCGCGACCAGCTCGGCGATGATGTCCGCGAACACCGACGGCGAGAGCGGTGCCTCCGGTGCGGTCTTGAGCACGACCGAGCAACCCGCGGCCAGCGCCGGGGCGAGCTTGAACGCGATCGTGCCGACCGGGCCGTTCCACGGGATGATCGCGGCAACGACGCCCGTCGGTTCCTTCACGATGCGCGAGACACCGCCCGCTGCGCGCGGACGCTCCTCGGTGGTCTCGAACGTGCGGGCCACCGCGGCCACCGCACGGAACAACCCCCCGACCATCTCCTGGGTCGGCCGGCTGACGCTCACGGGCACGCCGACCTCGACGACCCCGATCGGGGTGAGCTCGTCCACCCGCCGTTCGAGGCGGTCGGCGATGGCGTCGACGACATCGGCGCGCTCTGCCATGCTGCGAGACGACCACTCGCCCTTGTCGAACGATTCACGCGCTGCGGCAACCGCTTTGGCGACGTCTTCGACCGTGGCGGTGCGCACCCGCGCGACCTTCTCCTCGGTGAACGAGTCGACGACGTCGACCCATTCGCCGCCGGTCGAATCGACCCAGCGGCCGCCGATGAAAACCTGTTCGCGGTCGGCGATCGACGGGATGGTACCCGTCGAGGCTTCGGTGGTGGTCATATGTGAAAGCTCCTTCGCTTCAGCGGATGGTGTAGCCGGCGTCGACCGGGAACGTGACACCGGTGACGTAACGAGCCTCGTCGGAGGCGAGGTAGACGATCGCGTTGCTGATGTCGACGGCCTCGATCAATTCGACCGGCATCGGGTTCTTGTACGACTCGTCGGCGGCAACCTCGGGATGGGAGTTGATGAACTCGCCGTACTCCGCGTTCGCCACCATCGGCGTGTTCACGCCGGTCGGGTGCACAGTGTTCACCCGAATGCTGTGCGGGGCAAGCTGTTTCGCGTAGATCCGCATGAGACCGACAACACCGTGCTTGGCGGCGCTGTACCCGACCTGACCGGGGAGAGTGTTCAGCCCGATGCTCGTCAGGCCGGCTGCAGAACTCGTGATGATGATCGACCCGCCCTCCCCCCGTTCGACGAGGTGCGGCACCGTCACCTCGAGCACGTGCCATACCCCGGTGAGCATGGTGTCGATCGCGTCGTGCCATGCCTGGCGCTGTTCACCGGGACCGATCACCGGCATGATGCCGGCGTTCGGCAGCACGATGTCGACCTTGCCGAACTGTGCGATGCCCGCGTCGTAGGCCCGCTGGACATCCTCGATGTTGCGGACGTCTCCAATGGACGCGACGATCGAGCCTCCGGCCTCCTTGACCAGCCGCTCGGTTTCGGCAAGGTCGTCGCTGGTCGCCATCGGATAGAAGACCGTGGAGATCTGGTCGCAGATGTCCATCGCGATGATGGATGCCCCCTCTTCGGCGAGCCGGACGGCGTGCGAGCGCCCCTGGCCTCGCGCGGCACCGGTGATGAAAGCGACCTTGCCTTCGAGTCGACCCATGAGTGTTCTCCTCCGATTGCACGCCCCAGCTCCGGGCGGGCAAGCGCCCGTGCGTGGGAACGTAGTGAAGTTGGGGACCCACACATCAGTGTGAGGCGCACCACAGACGGTAGTTGCCTAAACCCTTTAGGTCAACGCCGGACAAGATTCGTCGTTCGTCTCACCCGGGCGGGCTCAGAAGCTGGGCGCCTCGGCCCACTCGCCCACCTGGTAGCAGGAATGTTCCCCCTCCTGCTCGAATGCCATCAACCGGCACATGCGCACCGCCCCCGCGTCGTCCGGGTCGATACGAATCAGGGCGATCTGGGCCCCCGCGTCGCGCAGCGCCCCGAGTGCCATCGTGAGGAGCGTCATCCCGAGGCCCGCCCCGCGGGCGGTCTCCGTGAGCACGAGCGCCCGGACCGACGCCGCATCCAACTCGAGGTGGGTGGACAGCGCCGGATCGGACCACACGAACCCCACCTTCGCTCCCGAAGAGTCGGTTGCGACCAGCACATTGCCGGAACCGAGGCGGATCTCGTCGGCGAGGCGCTCGCGTTGCGCGGGTACGAGCGACGCCGCGTCCAGCACCTCGTCGATCGCCCGCGACACCGCCGGATCACCGAGCGGACGCGCGTCGCCCGCCGTGATGCCCTCGGGCGCCGCGACCTCGTCGAGCGGGATCGCGAACGGGCCGGACAGATGGCGGAACAACGTCCACAGCCTGCCCACCGCCGGGATGCCGAACCGTCGTGCGAGACGTTCGGACGCGGGGTGCGTGCTGTACGCCCAGCAGCGCAGAGCCACCGCACCGGTGCGCTCCCAGCCGCCGTCCGCTGTCGTGCCCAGGCCGATCTCCTCGACCAGCATCGTGGCCACACCGCGCGACCGGTAGTCCGGATGGACGACGAATTGCACGGTGCCCAGCCCCTCGCCGTCCACCTGCAGGTGCAGGTACGCCACAATCACCAGCGGCGCATCGTCGTGCGCGCTCAGGTCCTTGCGCGCCTTGATCGGCAGATGGGAGACGCGGACGCCGTCGCGACTCGTCGAGGTCACATCACCGGGGTGGATCCGCGAGAACCCGGCTTCCTCGTCGTACTCGGCGGCCGCGGCGACAAGAGCCAGCACCTCGTCCCGATCGCCGGAATCCAGTTCCGAACACCACTGATACGAGATCATCCTGTTCGCTCCTCATCTGCGGGTCAGTTCTCATAAATCTAATGTCGATCGGTATAGGGCCGCAACGGCCGAAGCGCCACCCGCAACCGGTCCGGGGTTTACACTTAAAACTACTTGAGTTAGATTTAGCGTCATCGATCCGAACCACCGCCTGGAGGGCAGCCATGACAGAGGTCGGAATTCCTCGCGAGGAACGCATTCGCCGCGCTCTCGACCATCTGCGCAACGACACCACCGACGAATTCGAGCACGTCACGTGGTTCGAACCCGTCGAGTTCACCGATCCGGAGATCGCCAAACTCGAACGCGAGCGTGTCTTCGGCCGGGTTCCGTCGATCATCATCCACGGCTCCGAGATCCCCCGCGCGGGCGATTTCGTCACCCTCCAGTTGCCGCGGAACAATGTCATCGTCGTCCGTCAGCGCGACGGCAGCGTCAAAACCCTGGTGAACCAATGTCGTCACCGCGGCGCGATGGTCGAGAAGGAGGAGAAGGGCCGTTGCCGCCTGTTCTCCTGCCCGTACCATCGCTGGTCCTACGACACCGACGGCGCGCTGCGCACCATCACCCGCGACAACACGTTCGGTGACGCCGACCGTTCCGAACGGAACCTCGTGCAACTCCCGACCGAGGAACGTCACGGATTCGTCTGGGTTGTCGACGACGCCGACGCCACCATCGATGTCGCAGACTGGCTCGGCCCCGAGATGGACTCGATCATGGGGTCATACGGCATGGACAAAATGGTGACTACCCGAGTTCAGCGCTTCGACGAGCCCGTCAACTGGAAGCTGATGCAGGACGCGTTCCTCGACGGCTACCACATCCAGTACGCGCACCCGAACACCGCCGCCAAGCACATCCACACCAACGTCATGGCCTTCGAGGACTTCGGACATCACTGCCGGTTCCTCAATCTCCGCAAGACCATCGACCGGTGGATCGAGGAAGACCCCGGCGATCGCAGCCTCGCCGAGCACGTGACGGAAAGCCACCTGGTGGGTCCCAACAGCACCCTGCTCAAGCAGCCCGACCATTTCCAACTGCTCACCTTCCGCCCCCACCGGAGCGATCCGCAGCGCTGCCACATGGAGATCCGCCTGATCGCACCGACGCTCGAAGACAGCGGCATGACCGAGGAGCGCTGGAATCGGATCTGGGACAAGAACGTCGAGATCCTGATCGCGGTCCTCCACAACGAGGACTTCCCGATCCTGCGTGGTTCGCAGGTCGCCATGGACAGCGCGAACGCCGGCAACATGCTCCTGGGCCGCAACGAGGTTGCCAACCAGGTCTTCCGCCGCGAGATCCAGAAACTCGTCGGCGAGAACTGACACCGAACACCACAGCGGGGCGCCTGCGGGCGCCCCGCAACAGGAGGACTACATGGAGAGCGATCTCTTCGAACACGACCACGAACTGTTTCGCGACTCCGTGCGGAGCTTCGTCGACAAGCACGTCGTCCCAAATCTCGAGAAGTGGGACGCCGACCGGCTCATCGACCGGGAAACCTGGCTCGCCGCGGGTAAGCAAGGACTGCTGGGCCTGAGCGTCCCTGAGCAGTACGGTGGGCCCGGCGAGCTCGATTACCGCTTTCGCGTCGTGATCCAGTCCGAGATAGCGCGGGTGGGCGCGTCCGCGCTGCAGTCCGGCTTCTCGACCAACGACGACATCGTCCTCAACTACCTGCTCCGCCATGCCACCGATGAGCAGAAGCAGCGGTGGTTGCCCGGATTCGTCACGGGCGAGACGATCGGCGCGATCGCGATGAGCGAACCGGCCGCGGGCAGCGACCTGCGGGGCATCACCACCACCGCGGTGCGCGACGGCGACCATTGGGTCCTCAACGGGTCCAAGACGTTCATCACGAGCGGCATCCTGGCCGACCTCGTCATCGTCTTCGCCAAGACCGACCCCGCAGCCGGTTCGCGAGGGTTCAGCCTCTTCGTGGTCGAAGACGGAACGCCCGGGTTCTCCCGCGGCCGCAAGCTCGACAAGGTCGGTCTGCACGCCCAGGACACGGCCGAGTTGTTCTTCGAGGATGTCCGCGTTCCCAAGGAGAATGTGCTCGGCGAGCTGGGGCAGGGCTTCGGCTACCTCATGCAGAGCCTTCCGCTGGAGCGGCTCGGTATCGGCATCGCCGCGCAGGTGTCCGCCGAGGCCGTCATGAGCTGGACACTCGACTACGTCAAGGAACGCACCGCGTTCGGCAAGCGCATCGGCGAGTTCCAGGGAATGGGCTTCACTCTCGCGGAACTGCAGACGGCGGTGGAGGTCTCACGCAGTTACCTCGATCGCTGCGTCCGTGAACACAACAAGGGCACGCTCACCGCGGTCGACGCGTCCAAGGCGAAGCTGTGGGCCACCGAGCTGCAGGGCCGTGTGATCGACGCCGGTGTGCAGTTCCACGGCGGCTACGGCTACATGATGGAATACCCGGTCGCGAAGGCCTTCATCGACGCCCGCATCCAGCGGATCTATGGTGGCACCAACGAGATCATGAAGGAAATCATCCACCGTGATCTGCTGAAGGCCTGAGCCCCGGCACACGAGGAAGGGGACCCGATCGAATCGGGTCCCCTTCCTCGTGTCAGCTTCGCGATTCCGGTGTGAACGTGAGCGGTAGCCGCACGCAACCACGCACCGACGTGCCGTGCATCAACGGCGGATCACTGTCGACCAGCGCGTAGTCGGGGATTCTCCGATGTATCTCCTCCATCGCCAAGGTGAGCTCGAGGCGGGCGAGGTGAGACCCGAGGCACCGATGCGGCCCGGCGCCGAACGACAGATGCCTGTTCGGGCCACGATCGATCACGAACGCGTCCGGATTGTCGAACTCGGCTTCGTCGCGGTTGGCCGCACACAGCAGGAGCAACAATTGATCGTCGGCCTTGATGTTGACGCCGGCGATCTCGACATCGCGGGTGGCCCGCCGGCCCATGCTGACTGCCGCTTCGATGCGGAGGATCTCCTCGACTGCGTCCGGCACCAGGCTGCTGTCGTCGATGAGCGCCTGCCGTTGCACCGGGTTGTTCGCAAGGTGCACCATGGCCCAACCGAGTGAACCCTGCACCGTGTGCAGTCCGGCAATGAGCAGCAGGAAGAACATGCGGCGCAGTTCCTCGTCAGTGAGGTGCCGCTCGACTCCGTCCATCCGGATCGGGGTATCGATGATCTGCGCGGTGACGCTCTCCGCGTCCTCCTGCCCGGAACGCACCCGATCCACGAATGCACCGAAGTACTCGAACACGTTCGTTGCCGCTTCTGCCCGGGCACGGGCGGATTCCTCCTCGCCGGCTCCCGGAATCCCCTGGAGCGCAATATCCGTCCACTCCGTGAACTGTTCGGCATCGTCGAGAGGCCAGCCCATGAGACTGAGGAAGACACGAGTCGGCAGCGCATGCGCGAACTCGGCAACGAATTCGCACCGGCCGGAGGCCGCGAAGCCGTCGATCAGTTGGTTGATGATCTCGCGGATCCTCGGCTCGAGCTCTTTCATCCGCGCCGGACCGAACAGTGGCTGGAGCGCCTGACGATACTGCGTGTGCTCGGGCGGATCGATCTCGACCGGGATGAACTTGCCCTGGCCCGCATCGACCAGGTTGTTCGGATAGCTGGAGAACGTCTCGGCATCGCGCAGGATGCGGAAGATGTCCGCGTAGCGCGTGACGATCCAGTGCCCACCGTAGTGCGGGGAGTAGACGATCGGTCCGCGGGCACGGAGTTCGGCGGCCTTTTCCTGGAAGACATCGACCGGAGCGGCGAGAGCTGGGTCGTACACGTCGAAGTCGACGAGCAGATCCTCGGATACGTTACTGGCAGTCAACGCGTTGCACCCTTCTGAATCCATGGAACCTACCGATCCGACGCTCAGGTCGCCGGCGTGAACCTGATCGGAAGCCGCAAGCAGCCCCGCACCTGCGTTGCGTGCAGGATCGGCGGATCGGATTCGACGAGTTCGTAGTCCGGAATCCGGCGGTGCAGTTCCTCGAGCGCGATCGACAGTTCGATGCGGGCCAGATGTGAGCCCAGGCACCGGTGCGGACCGGCACCGAATGTCAGGTGCCGATTCGGCGACCGGTCGATCACGAACTCGTCGGGATCCTCGAATTCGCTTCCGTCGCGGTTGGCCGAACAGAGCATCAGCAGCAACTGGTCGCCGGCCTTGATCTTCGCCCCGCCGAGTTCGACGTCGCGGGTCGCACGGCGGCCCATACTCACTGCAGCCTCGATCCGCAGGACCTCCTCGACGGCGTTCGGGATCAGCGAGTCGTCCTCGATGAGCGCGGCGCGCTGACGAGGATTGTTCACCAGGTGGATCACGGCCCAGGCCAGCGATCCCTGAACGGTGTGCAGACCTGCGATGAGCAGGAGGAAGAACATGCGGGTCAGCTCTTCGTCGGTGAGCAGTCGCTTGCCGTCCTCGAGGTCGACCTCGGTGCGGATGAGTGCGGAGGTGACATCCTCACCGGGGTTCGCGCGACGCTCGTCGACGATCCTCTGGAAGTAGGCGAACATCTGCTGGGCTGCCTCGGCGCGTGCCTTCGCCGACTCTTCCTCGCTGGCGCCGGGCTTGCCCATCAGGGCGGTGTCGGTGGCCTCGGTGAGTATCGGGGCGTCCTCGAGTGGCCAGTCCATCAACGCGAGGAAGACGCGGGTGGGCAGCTCGTGCGCGAAATCGGCGATGAACTCCGCCTCACCCTTGCCTGCGAATCTGTCGATCAGTTCGTTGACCACGCCCCGGATCTGCTCGGACAGCGCCTTCATCCGGTTCGGGGAGAACAGCGGCTGCAGGGCCACCCGATATCCGGTGTGCTCCGGCGGGTCGAGCTCGAGCGGCAGAAACTTGCCGTCCCCGGCATTGACGAGGTTGTTCGGGTAACTCGAGAAGGTTTCCGGGTCGCGGAGGACCTCGTGGAGCTCCTTGTACCGGGTGACGATCCAGTGGCCGCCGTGCGCGGTCGAGTAGACGACAGGGCCGTTGGCCGCGAGTTCGGCGACCTTCTCCTGCACGGTGTCCACCGGGTCCGTGAGCGACGGGTCGTAGATGTCGAAGTCGACGACAGGTGTCGACATTTCGTCGGTGATGGTCATGCTGATCGCCCCGTTCGAAGGGTCTGTGTTGCTCGAGAAGTCAGAGTGTTTCGAGGCTCAGGGCTCGTTCGGGGCACATCGCGACGGCCTCCTCGGCCGCCACGATGTGCTCCTCGGTCCCTAGCGTTTCCTGCACGAGCACTGGGTATCCGGCATCGTCGCAGTCGATGAGCTCGGGTGCGCGGCCGTAACAGAGGCCGTGCCCGGCGCACGCCGACCGATCCACGACGAGTCGGCGCGTGCCTGACTGCGCTTCCGTGTCGTGGGCAGTCATCGTCAGTCCTCGCCGGTGACCATCGGCGGCGGATTGTTCCCGTCTTCGGGGAACATCATCGCCACACGAGACAAGGTGCCGCCGTCGGTGGTCGGCAGGGTGACACCGGAGATGTATGCCGACTCGTCCGACACCAGGAACAACGCAGCCCGCGCATTGTCCTTCAGCGACGGCGGACGATTGAGCTTGAGCGGAATCGGCGAGACACTCGGGTCCCACGGACCGGCAACCTCCTCGTACGACTGCCCCACCACCGGAGCACCGGCCGGCGCCAGGAAGTTCGGCGACATCCCGTGCGTCGGGGCGATCGCATTCACCCGGATCCCGTACTTGCCCAGATCCAGGCTCAGACCGCGAACCATCCCGTTCACACCGGCCTTCGTCGCCGAATACGCTGCGATGCTGTGGTACGCCACGAACGACGCCGCCGACGAGGTCGCCAGAATGACACCGCCACCATTGGCCCGCAACGCCGGCACCGCCGCCTTCGCGGTGTAGAACACGCCGGACAGGTTCACCCCGATGACGTCCTGCCAGTCCGCGTCCGTCAGATCCTGGAACTCGACCTGCTCACCACCCGCAACGGACGGCACACCACCGCGCGAGACAATCCCGGCATTGGCCCACGCGATGTCGAGCTTGCCGAACGCCGCCACCGTCGCCGCCACCGCATCGACCACCTGCTGCTCGACCCGCACATCCGCGGTGACCGCGATCGCCGAACCACCCTGCTGCTCGACCAACTCGACCGTGCCCTTCGCACGCTCCGGATCGATATCGACCACCGCGATCTTTGCGCCCTCCGACGCGAACAACTGCGACGCCTCGCGCCCCAATCCGGACCCGGCACCGGTGATCAGCGCGACCTTACCTTCAAGTTTCATCAAAGCTCCTCAGCTCGAACATGTAACAGAGGGATGGAAGATGCTGGAGGACGGCGACTTCCCTACAGGGTTCGCACCGTCATGTGATCCAGCTTACATACATGAGAAGTGATACGTCAATCGTTCTTTGTAAATCAGCCGAGCCGGATCGACGTGTCGAGGACCCTTGCGCCGGAATCGACTCTTCACCGCATGGATGTCGTTGATGAACAGCCGCTTGACCATTCGCGAAACACTGCCCGTACGCGACACTGCTGGTACGCGACACTGCTAGTACGCGATGAAGAGAATCTCATCGCGCGAGTACTCCATTCCGGGATGTGACTCGCTCAGGTGCGACCGGGCCTTCGCAACCAGGTCGTCTTCATCCGTGCCCGTGACCACGGCTCCACACGGGCAGGTCAATCTCGTCTTCATTCTCATAGCGGTCGGCCCTTCTGCGCCATCGGTACGGTCGGTGACACCCCTGTCCGCCCTCGTCGACCGAGAGGCTCGGGAGCGCCGGGCCGGATGTGGGCGACATCACACCACAATATCTAACGTACGTAGGTTACACAACCGCCGGAGCCCTGATGCCGGTCGTCTGCTGTCGATAGAGCCGCCCAGTGCGACACAGCAGGAACGTCGCGAAGCTCAGGTCGCAGATGAAGGCTACGTGCGCGCCTCCGTCTCCCAGTCCCCTCACGTATCGGAATCGCTCAGGCAGGCTCCGCGGTCTTTTCGACAGGCGCGTCCGTCCGATGCATGGCATTGGTCCTTCGGGGAACCAACGACACCAGCACTGCGGCAGCCACTCCGGCGAACGCGAAGGCGTAGTAGGCCCAGTCCGCTCCGAGCGCAGAGCTCATGATCATTCCGGTGAGAATGGGCCCGCAGACACCACCCAACCGGCCCAGTCCCACCGCCAGTCCGAGCGCTGTGCCACGCGCGGCGGCCGGGTAGAAGACCCCGACGAATCCGTAAACGCCCGTCGTGGAGGACGCACAGAAGCCGATCAGCAGAACCAACCCGAACACGAGTGCCTGTGCCGGCTGTAGGGTCAGGGCGGACACTGCGATCGCTCCCCCGACAAAGCCCACCGAGATCACCGGACGCGATCCCAGTCGATCCGCCAGACCGGTGATGACCACCATGCCGAACCCGCTACCGATGTTGAAGGCGAGCAGGAACGTCAACGCGGACCCGAGATCGTAGCCGGAGGCCCTCAGCATCTGAGGAATCCAGGTGTTCATGCCGTACGAGACGAGAAGGCCGAAGAAGGTGATGAGCGGGAACATGATCGTCGCGATCCTGTATCCGGGTGCGAACAGGAGCTTCAGACCCGACTTGGAACCGGAATTCGCGGTTTTCGACTCCTCCAGGGCCAGGCCGGATTCGGCACCGTCGTCAACCGAGTAGCGCTGCGTCAACGCGCGGGCCTCATCGTGCCGGCCCTTGCTCACGAGGAAAGCGATCGATTCGGGCAGGCTTCGGTATGCGATGACAAACAACACGACCCCAAGGAGGCCACCCACTGCGAACATCGATTCCCAGCCGAAGGCAGGGATCATGAAGATGGCGGCGATGGCAACCACGCACCCGCCGATGGGAAAACCGGTTTGGATGACGCCGTTGTAGAACTGTCGCCGGTCGACCTTGACGTATTCCTGGGTGAGCGCAATCAGCGTGGGGAGGGCTCCGCCGAAGCCGAGGCCGGCAAGCAACCGGAAGAGGCCGAAGGTCTCCAGATTCGGCGCAATGGCACATAACCCGGTGAACAGACTGAAGCTCACAATGCAGGCGAGCACGATCGGTCGCCGGCCGACGAGGTCCGTAAGGTAGCCGGCCAGCATTGCGCCGGCCATCATTCCGAACAGCGACAGGCTGCCGATCAACCCTGCCGAGGCGGTGGTGATCCCCCACTGTTCGATTTCCAGCAACGTCGGAAGTACTGCGCCGAACATGATGAGGTCGACACCATCGAGGATGGTGATGGCCAAGCAGGTGAGGACCACGGATCGGGCACCCGAGACGGCCCTTTCCTTCCCCAGGCCGGAGATCTGCGACATGTTGGTTCCTTCGGGTTGTGGGGTATCTGGGTTCGATGCCGGTGAACGCGCGAGTGGCGGTTGTCAACGTGTGTCGACAACGGGGCAGAATCGTTCGATTGCAAGCTCATCGCGACCGTCGAGGTGCGGGGCTGCGGGATACGTCCCTTACCACCGCGGTATGCCGTACATCACACGGGCAATAATCTAATGCCTATCGGTACTAGCGACAAGCCCGGAATGAGCACTTCGGAGCTCAGCCCCATTTCCTCGGATCCTCGAACGCACGCGCCATCCACTGATGAAAATGCTGGTTGGCAATCTCGTTTCGTCCGAAGTAGATCGGTCCGATGTCCGTGTTCGTAACGGCCTTCTGCAGGCCCTCGTTGACGACGAGATCCTCGTCTCGAAGTACGGCCATCAGAATGTTCCAGTTCTTGTCCCAACGCGCCTTCTGCTCGACCGTCACGGCAGGTTCCCGAGCGAGAAGACGCATCTGCATCCGAGTCCCGACGGGCGTGCCCGGAGCAGGGACGAAGTTGAGCACCTCCAGATGATCCGGTTGACGCAGCACCGACATATTGGGCATCAGAAAGTGCGCAACGGTGATGTGCCGGTCGATCGGGGCGTCCTCGGGCGCTACATCTCGCACCGTGTCGATGCTCTTGCGTGCCGTGACCATTCGTCCGTGCCTGCCCATCGGTTCCCAGGATTGCGCGTTGTTGTAGAAGTACGGCGCAACAGTTCCGGCGTGGGTCGAGGTGATGTGGTAGCCGTCGACGAAGGCATCCATCAAGACCTTCCAGTTGATGTCCACATCGAAGTTCTGGGCGATATGGCAGTGGTACTTGTCCATCTCCATGGCGGCGAGGGACTCGTCGAACTCCCGGCCGAGCCACTCCGCGATGTCGATCGTGCGATCACCCGCGGCGGAGTCGACGACCCAGACGAAACCGTGCCGCTCCTCGACCGGAACCTCCAGCAGGCTCATGCAGCGACGATCGATCCTCCCGAACGTCGGCTCGTCCGCGATCGACCGCAGACTGCCATCGCTCCCATACGCCCACCCGTGGTAGCGGCACGAAAAGATGCGCTTCGAACCCCTCTCCTCGGGAACGAGCCGGGCGCCTCGATGCCGGCAGGTGTTCACGAACCCACGAACCCCACCGTCCGCCTGCCGGACGAGAACAATCTCGTTGTTCGGCAACTGGACCGTCGCAAAGTCGTGGTTGCCGGGCAATTCGGTGCTGTGCGCCGCGATGATCGGCACATATCCGAACAGCTCTCTGCGCTCGCGGGCCGCCAGTTCCGGATCGGTGTAGACGCGCGGATCGATCTCGAGGATCTCCGGCGCCATATCGGTGGTGTCGTGGTCGAGGTGATCGAACAACGCCCGGGCAAAACCCGCTTTCGTCGCCTCGTCGTACGGAAGATCGGTGTAGACCATCGTGCTCACTCCTTCGCGGGACCGCGGCGGTCCCCGCAAGAACGTCGCTAGAGCTGCAGACTCTTGACTTCGACAAACTCCTCTAGGCCGAATGCCCCGCCCTCACGCCCATGGCCGGATTGCTTGAATCCGCCGAAAGGCGCAGCGCCGTTGAACTTTCCACCGTTGACCTCGATCTGCGTTGCACGCATCCTGCGCGCAACCGACTTCGCGCGCTCGGGGTCGCCGGACCACACAGCGCCGGCGATACCGAAGATCGTGCCGTTCGCGATCTCGATCGCTTGCTCGGGTGTGTCGTACGCGATGATCGACAGCACCGGACCGAAGATCTCCTCCTGAGCGATCGTGCCGTCCGGGTCCACCTCCGAGAACACGGTCGGTTCGACGAAGAATCCGGTACGGGCCGGTGCGTCGACCGACCCGGCGACGAGCTTTGCGCCCTCCTTGACGCCGGCACGGATGTAGTCGAGGACCCGCTCACGCTGAGCTCCGGTAACCATGGGTCCGAGCTTCGTGTCGCCGTCGGCGGGATCGCCGGGCGCGTAGGCCGCGGCCGCCTTCGCGGCGAGCTTCTCCGCCTCGGCCAGGCGGGAGCGCGGTACGACCAAACGAGTCTGCGCATTGCAGGACTGTCCGCCGTTCATGTAGCAGGCACGCACGGTGTGCGGCACGGCCTTCGCGAACTCCTCGTCGCTGAGGTCGTCGAGCAGCACAGCGGCGCTCTTTCCACCCAGTTCGACCGACACCCGCTTCACTGTCCCGGCGGCCAGTTCGAGGACTCGCTTGCCGACCGAGTTCGATCCCGTGAAGCTGACCATATCGATGTCCGGATGAACGGCGATGGCCTCGCCGACGATCGGACCGTACCCGTGAACCAGATTGAATACGCCGGCCGGAACTCCGGCAGCGTCGACCGCTTCCGCCAGGGCGTGGGCGGTGAACGGGGCAACCTCGCTGGCCTTGACGACCACCGTGCAGCCGGTCACGAGCGCAGCCCCGATCTTGGCGGTGATCTGGTGTAACGGGTAGTTCCAGGGCGTGATACACCCGATCACCCCGACAGGCTCACGCACGATCAGGGAGTTGCGGAGCTGTTCTTCCCACGGGAAGTCCTTCGCTGCGGTCACGGCCTCACGCAGGTCGACGATACCCAGTCCGACCTGGGCCCAACGCGCCACCCTGCGTGGGGTGCCGACCTCGGCGACGACGATATCGGTGATCTCCTCCTGTCGCCGTTCCAGTTCGTCGGCCAAGCGGGAAACGAGCTCGGCCCGTGCACTCGGCGCAGTGTGCGACCACTGCTCCAAGGCCCGTCTCGCCGCAGCCACCGCGATATCGACATCTTCGGAGGAACCGGCGGGGACGGCCCCTATGCGTTCCTCGGTGGTCGGGTTGACGACGTCGATACGCTCCGCGCTCGTGGAGGCACTCCACGAGCCGTCCACGTACAGATCAAGGGTCACGATGGCTTACTCCGTATCATCGAGTTGACAGAATTCACCGGTACACCGAGCTGCTCGGTCACCGAGAAGGCATAAGAAGCAACGGCTTACCGCTTACGATCCGACGAGGTCCCGCAGACCTTCGTCGCTGACCGGTGCGGTGGCCACACCCATCACACCGGCGAGGAATCCTCGGATTGCTACCACGAAGAGCTCGCGCGACGACCATCGGTTGGCTGCCAGCGCGCGGGTGAGCGTCGGGTGTCTCCGCTCGTCGACATTCGGGAAGACCTCCGTGCTGCCGACCGGGTCGCGCATGAGATCGCTCAGAGTGGTGGCGAGTGCCAGTTTCTCCAGTCCGTCCAGTATCACCACGTGCAGGCGCGCCGGTACGCCCCCGTCCTCGAGGATTCGGGCACACATTTCGTACGTTCTCGTGAGGACGTCGCGCGGAAGAAACTGCACCAGCACGAGAGCGGCATTGGGATGGCGGAGAATCGCGTCGCGGTAGTTGAGGCTGAGTTCGACGAACCATTCCACCCAGTCGGTACCCGACGAATACTCGGGCACCGTGGCCCCGGTCATGAGCTCCTTCGCCACCTCTGTCATGAGCTCACGGCGATCGGCGAAGTGGTGATACAGCGACGAGGTTTTCACGTTCAGGTGTTTGGCCACGCGCGGCAGGCTGAACGCAGCCATACCTTCGGTGTCGATGATCTCGATGCTTGCCGCGATCGTCGAGCTCCGGCTGATCAGAGGCTTTGCCGGTCGTCCCATCACTTCCCACTTTCGATCGACCCGAGACTCAGTTCCACAACCCCGCCGTATCGACTCCGATGGAATACCAGTGGCTGCGTGGTCGAATCGGACCCGAAGTCGAGGAGATCGGCAACCGCGATGAGGTGATCGCCACCGTCGTGCTCCGCAGCCAGCGCCACCTCGAACCACGCCGCCACACCCTCGAGAATCGGCGCGCCGCGCTCGGCCGGGCGCCAATGCACTCCGTCGAATTTCCGCCCCCCCGATTTCGCAAAGCGGTCGCTGAGAGTGTGTTGGCCCGAGGAAAGTACGTTGACGCAGAACGTCTCGGCGGTACGAATCGCCGGCCAGCTCGTCGAACGTCGACTCGGGCACAGCAGGACCTGGGGCGGATCCAGCGACAGCGCCGAGAACGACTGACAGGTGAATCCGGCCGGTTCGTCGCCCACCATCGCCGTCACCACCGTCACACCGGAGCAGAAATGTCCCAAGACGTCGCGGAGCGCCCGAGTGTCCGTTGCCGGGCCGGTGCTGCTGTCCAATCGCGTCGACACGTGTCGTCCTCTCATTCGCCCGGTGCGATGTGCACCCGGATCTCGCCTGCAGGAACGAGCTGCATCGGGCTCATGGCGCCGTCCGTACCGCGCGGGGTGTGATCCGTCGCCAGACCAGTGCCGGAGACAGCGTGGTGGTGGTGCGGAACACGAGCGGATCCGACGACAGGGTCATCACGTCACCCTCGAAGCGCACGTACCGCTTCTGGTCGTCGCCGATCCAGTTCGGATACAGCGATACCGCCACCTCGTGCCAGACAGCGGAGTTGTCCTCGTCGACACGGTAGGGACCCGAATAGGCGAGGTATCCCCCGGCGGCCTCGCTTCGTTCGCCCATCTCGCCGCTGTGCACGTTGCGCGACCGGTACAGGGTTCGGCCGGAACGCATGATCTGTGCCGACATGAACCCGTCCGCCGAGTAGATGATCAGTCCGCGAGCCTCGGGACCCAGCGGGTAGTCGACCTTTCCCGTATCGGAGGTTGTCGAGTACTCGACGAGTTCCCAGGCCCCGACGATCCGCTGGGCGATCGAGACGCCATCGATGTCGGTGTCGGTGTCGGTGCTCATGTCCTGCTTCCTTTCAGCTCACAGCACGTCGCGCGTGCAGAGAAGGACCGAACTCGAGAGTGCGGCCATGGGCCCGCCGATGAACAGGGACACCTTCGCGCCGGGCACCTGGTTTGCCGAGCTTCCGCGCACCTGGCGCACGGCCTCGACTGCCAGCCCCATCCCGTTGACGAACGAATCTGCGAGATTGCCCCCGCTGGTATTCACCGGGAGCAGTCCGTGCGGAGCCGTCAGATTCTCGAGGGTCATGACCTTGCCGGCTTCGGCACCGGGTGGGCACAGCCCGTGATCGATCAGCGCGGCCACCCCGGAACCACTGAAGTTCTCGTAGACCTGGACGACATCGACCTGGTCGGGACCGAGGTCGGCATCTGCCCACAGACTCTCCGCGACCCCCGCCGCCCCGGAGAATCCCGCCGAGGTGTAGTCGAGATCGTTCTCCATGTCGACGGCGTAGCCCCCTACCGCGCCCTGACTGCCGGCCAGCACGTAGGCCGGATTCGGATGGAGCTTCTCGGCGCGATCGGCAGCGACCAGGATCAGCGCAACGGCTCCGTCGTTCTCACGAGAACAGTCGTACAGCCGATACGGCTCGACGATCATCCGCGAGGCTTCGTAGGTCGACTCGTCGAGAGGACGCCCGAACGCCGCGGCACCCGGATTCTGCTGCGCATGTAGGTAGTCGGCGAGAACCAGGGACCTCATCGCGGATTCCGGGACGCCATCGTGCTCGAGCATCCGCTGGGTGCGCAGTGCGCAGGCCTGGGCGGGGGATCCTACTCCGTGCGGGAGCATGTGACCGTCGAAATGGTGCTTGGCATATCCGAGGCGGCCGGAATCCCGCTGTGCCATGGCGCGGTACACGACCACGCACTGTGCTTGGCCCGCTGCGATGGCCACCGCCGCGTTGGTGATCGCCGCGGCGGCACCACCACCGCCACCACCCCAGATCATGGTGGACCAGCGGATCCGGTGCGACATCAGTGACGCACCCACGACGGTGCCGTCGTTGTCGCCGCCGCCGTACGAGACGAAACCGTCGATCTCGCGGGGCGACACCCCGGCCTCGGCAGCAGCCTCGACGATGGCGCGCAACGTCATCCGAAGTTCGCTGTCGGGCGATTCGCCTCGTTTGTAGTGGAATTCGCTGGCGCCCACGACGGCTGCGGCACCGCGGAGAAAGGAGCCGGTCATCGCCCGTCTCCCCGTTCGGTCCCGTTCGCAGTGCTCGCGAGGCGCCAGCGGAGCACCGGCCAAGCCGAATCGGCAGGCTGCTGGATGATTCCCGCAACCGAATCACCGATGGCGATATCTGCATCGTCGTTCTCGGCCAGCAGACCGAGCACTCGTCGCCCCCCGGCGTGCGGGAGCTCGACGAGAACCGTGACGTACGGCAGTTCGCCGGCCAGCTCCGGGATGAAGGGGTGCCAGGTCCGCGACCACGAGAAGACCCGTCCGACCGGTTCCACGGCGACCCATGCCGGGTCGAACGCCCGGCACTGTCCGCACATCCAGCGTGGTCCCCAGATCCACAGTCCACACCGGCCGCATCTCTGCAGCCGCAGCTCACCCGCCCGCAGACCTTCCCAGTACGGCAGGTCCAGGCCGTCCGCGTACGGACCGGCCAGGACGGTGGCCGGGAACTCGCGGGCCACCCCGGGACCCGGTGTCATCGGATCGCACCGCTTTCGTGAATCGGCATATCGCTCCTTCGCCCTACGGGCGGGTGTCGCAGAAGTCTGGTCGGTCAGTGCTTGGTCAGGTAGCCCGCATCGATCGGCAGGTCGATCCCGGTCACGTACTTCGCGCCGTCGGACACGAGCCACAGCACGGCGTCGGAGATGTCCTGTGGTTCGAGCATCACCACGTCCAGCAGATTCGTGCGGTCGTTGTGCCGCCACTTCCGCACCACGTGTGGCAACACATTCGACAGTCCTTCCGCCATGGGCGAATTGACCCCTGTGGGGTTGACCGTGTTGACGCGGATGTTGTGATCGGCGAGCTCGAACGCGAGTGTGTCCTTCAAGCCTTGGAGTCCGTGCTTCGCGGCGCCGTAGTGCCCCCACGAGGGAGAAGCGCCGAGTCCGTCGACCGACGAGGTGATCACGATCGATCCGCCTCGACCACCCTCGATCATCACCGGTACGACAGCCTTGCACGCCTTCCACGCTCCGGTGAGGTTGACGTCGAGCATCGTCTGCCACGCGTCGTCTTCGATCTCGATCGTCGACTCGCAGTGATCGTGGATACCGGCGTTCGCCAGCAGGATGTCGATCCGTCCGAATTGCGATACCGCCAGATCTGCGACAGCCTTCATGTCCGCACTGCTTCGCACATCCGCCTGCATGCCGGCAATCTCACCCCCGGCTTCCTTGACCAACTGGATCGTCTCCTCGAGATCCCCCGGTGTCGCGAGTGCGTACTGCACATCCTTGATCGGTGCGGCGACGTCACACACCACGATCCTGGCGCCGGCAGCGGCAAGCGTGAGCGCGTGGGAGCGACCCTGGCCGCGAGCTCCGCCGGTGATGACTGCTACTTTTCCGTCGAGTGAGGTCATCGATTCTCCTGCTTTCGAATAACGGTGTTGAGCGGGGTCTTGCCGGATCGACTACCGTGCGCTCTTCACGCGCTCGTAGTCCTGCGTCGCTTGGCTGATGCCGGTCGCGAATCGCTCACTGAAGCCGTCCTTGCGCGCTTGGGTCCAGTGATAGGAGTTCAGCAGCGGTTCGCAGGTGCCCGTGAAGCGCGGCATGACGTCGCGCATGAGGATGCGGTACATGCGTGAGGTGGCCTCGGTGTCGGCCCAGTCGTGTGCTGTCGCGAGGAAGGTGCCGAAGCCGCCGGTGCGGTCGATGATCGTCTGGATGTAGTCGATGGCGTCGTTCGCATCGCCGATGCAGCCGTATCCGGACTCGTTGACGCGCCGGACCAGTTCCTCGTGCGCGACTTCCTCGCCGGGTTCGATCATTTTCATCGGGGTGACGACGTGGCGGTAATCCATGAAGTCGCGCAGCCCGTACCGGGTGTCCTCGACGGCCTGTTCGAATGTGTCGGCGATGTGGACGTTGCCGACGATCGCCCAGTCACCGCGGTCGACCGTCTGCCCGTGCTCGTTCGCCTCGTGGGTCGTGATACCCCACGTCTGCTCGAGCAATTCGAACGACTTGTCACTGGTGCCACCGATGGACAGCAGACCGAGTCCGTACTTGCCGGCCAGCTTGGGCCCGGACGGGGACATCGCCGCCGCGACGGTGATCGGCACGCCGGGGTACGAATAGGGGCCCAGCTGCACTCGGGCATCCTCGAGGGAGAACCATTCGGTCTTCCGGTCGACCGGCCCCGGTGTCTCGAGCAGTTCCAGGATGGCGTCGAGGGATTCCTCCATCCGCGGCCGCAGAAGGTTGTAATCCATGCCCATCATCTGCGAGTCGGCCACGAGCGCGCCCGGCCCGACACCGATCCTGATGCGTCCTCTAGTCATGTGATCCAAGAACGTGATTCGGTCGGCCACCATCAACGGATGGTGGTACGGGAGAGAGATGACACCGCTGCACAGCTCGATGCGCTCGGTGCGCTGTGCAGCTGCCGCGATCATCAGTTCCGGCGACGGACCGACCTCGTATCCACCGCTGTGATGCTCGCCGAACCACACCTGGTGGAAACCGAGCCGATCGAGATCCTCGACATGGCGGAGATCCTGTTCGATTGCCATCGTGGGGTTACGGCGGGGATTGTGGTACGGCGGAAGGAACACTCCGCACCGGAGCGGGGCCTTCCTCGCAGCCGGCGCATAGTTCACGTTCGACCCGGTGTTCTCGGTTTCCGATTCCATTTCAGTTCTCCTGTCGGTCATTGCGTGACGCGCCGCAGATGGTGACGATGGCCCGAGCGGTCCGTTCTCCGCGGTTGTGCCATCGGTGCCTGTTCCCGTTGATCACCACCGTGTCGCCGGGATTCAGCTCGATCTCCACACCGTCGTCGAGTTCGAGCACGAGCGAACCCTCGAGAAGGACGTGCACGTCCACGGAATCCGTCCGATGAAACCCCGGATCCTCGTCGTCCATGACGACGATTCCGTTGTCGCTGTCGCCGATGCGACCAGGCTCGAGCACCCAGCCGATCACCCACACTCCGCCCGGATCCGGAAATCCGACGGCGTCCGGTACTTCACCGGAATTGGGGACCTCGGGATCGGAGTCGGTTCGCCAGATGGGGTCGATGCCGGCGGCGTCCAGCCTCTCGATCTGCTCGTCGGCGACGAGCACGGCCGCGCCCTTGCGTTCGACTGCGATTACGCGACGAAAGCCCATGTTTGCCCCTCCGGGAGACAATTCAGTGACGACGAACGGCGCCGGGATGGCAGGCAGTACGTTCTGTCCCACAACAGATTTCAGTTCACGGACACGAACAGGGAAGTACCGCGTGCTACGTGTGATACGCGCCCCACCCGCAGCACGCGAGTGCTGCGCATCACACCGATCAATCTAAATACTATCGGTTAATCGGTCAAGCGGGCACCGACTGCGCGACAGCAATTCCCCTGCGAAACGCAGACATGAGCACATACGCTGTTGACCGGTCGGAAACGACTGATCTACCGTCGTCCCAAGGCAATCGTCCCTCCCCACGTCAGCCCGCGCTCGTCACAGCGCCACATCACCTGGCTCCCCGGAAGACCCCTCCCCGCCGAGGTGCTCTCCGGATCACTCCCCTCGCGAAGGATCGCCGATGATCACGACACAGATCGAATTTCCCGCACATCTGATCACCGACTTCGATGTGTACGACCCGTCCCTGGCCGTGCCGGCCGATGTGTTCCAGGAGCGTGTCGCTGCGTTACGCAAGCAAGGGCCGGTCCTCTACTCCCCACATCACGGCGGACACTGGGTCGTCACCCGATACAGCGAGGCACTCCAGGTGCTCCAGGATCCGGAGACGTTCTCGAGCTTCCCGAACAACCTGCTCAATGCCGCGCAGGGCAAATTCCTTCCACTCGAACTCGACCCGCCCGAACACAGCTACTATCGGCAGGCACTTCAGCCGCTGTTCAGTCCCAAGCAAATGAAGGCGCTCGAGCCCGAGATCCGGGGCATCATCACCGCGCTGATCGACGACTTCGCAGAAAAGGGCGAGTGCGAGTTCATCTCCGAGTTCGCACACGAACTGCCGACGCGGATCTTCCTTGCGCTCATGGGGTGGCCACTGAGCGACGCACCGCAATTCACGGAGTGGACCGACATCACGCTCCAGGGCATCCCCGGCGCGAGCGAGGAGGAATCGGCCGAGGCCCGCGCGAAGGCCGCCGGTGAGATCTACGAGTACTTCGGGCAGGTGGTCGCCCGGGTCCGCTCCGGCGACGACAACTCCGGGAGTCTCACGGCGCAGATCATCAACACCCCACTCGACGTCGAAGGAACACCCAGGCAGCTCACCGACGAGGAACTGTGCCGGATGTTCTTCCTGCTTCTCGTCGCGGGACTCCACACCGTCCAAGGCGCTCTCGCCTGGGGACTCATCCACCTGTCTCGCAATCTCGAGCAGCGCGAGGCGATCCTTGACGACCCGACGCTGATTCCGTCGGCGGTGGAAGAGATCCTGCGGATCGAGACTGCCACGAGCGGCGGCCGGCGTGCGACCCGAGACACCGAGATCGGTGGTGTCTCGATCAAGGCCGGCGACCAACTCTTGGTGTTGATGACCTCCGCCAACCGTGACGACGACGAGTTCGACAACCCTGACGAGCTACAGATCGAACGGCACCCCAACCGCCACATCGGGTTCGGCGCCGGCCCGCATCGCTGCCTCGGCTCCCATCTCGCGCGGCTCGAGCTGAGGCTCGCCATGGAGGAGATTCACAAGCGGATTCCCGACTACGCGCTCGTTCCGGACAATCCCGCGGTCTTCCATTCGTCCCAGGTCCGTGGATGCGAGAAGCTGCCGATCATGTTCACGCCGTCGACGCGCTGATCCCGCTCGACCCGGTCGCAGGAAGTCGGTCCGAACAGGAGAAGGTCCCCGGAGCAAGCTCCGGGGACCTTCTCGGCTGTGTCACACCGTGGAGGGAACCGGCGACAGCGCCGGATCGTCGGCGGGCGGTTGCAGCACGCCGTCGCGCACGAGCGAATCGATCTCGACTGTGCTCAGCCCGAGCACGCTCGCGCAGATCTCACGTGTCTGCTGACCGGCCAGGGGCGCCTGCCGCAGCGGCCAGTCCGGCAACGTCGCGAAGTGCGCCACCTGCTTCGCGGTCGGGAGCGGCGCCGGAAGCAACTCGTGTTCGAGCTCGGTGTACGCACCGCGCGCGATCAGCTGAGGGTTGGTGAGCAGCTCCGGCAACCGGATCATGGCCCCGGCCGGTATTCCAGCCGCCTGCAGAGTCTCCATCGCCTCGGTCGGCGTGTGCCGCAGCAGCCACTCCGCCAGCACCTCGTCGGCCTCGGCGCGGTGGTCGATCCTGAGCTCGGCGGTGGCGAAACGAGGGTCGTCGGCGAGGTCGGGCCGGCCGACTACACCGCACAGCCTCGCCCAGTCCGTGTCGTCGCGGACATTGACGACACACCACTCGTCGTCACCTCCACACGGGTACACCCCGGAGGGCGCCGAGTACGGATCGGAATTTCCCGGTGCGCCGATCGACCCAGGCTCGAGATGTTCCGCGACGAGCTGGCTACCCAGTTGCACGATCGCGGTGTCGGCCTGAGCGACCTCGATCGCGGCGCCACGCCCGGTCCGCAGCCGGTGGATCAGCGTGGCGAGAATCGTGGTTGCGGTGACCTGTCCGGCGATGTGATCGGGGTAGACAGTCGAGCCGTCGCACAGTCCATCAGTGGTGTCCGAGTACCGCCAGAGCGCCGAGACACCACAGGCTGCCCGTACCAGCGGTCCGTAGCCGAGCCGCTTGTTCCACGGGCCGACACTGCCGAAGGCGCTGCTCTCGGACACGATGATGCGCGGATTGATCGCGGCGAGCTCGCCGTACGAGAGCCCCATCGAGGCGAGAGTGCCGGGCTTGAAGTTGGCGAGCACGATGTCCGCTTCGGCGGCCAGCCGCTTGAAGATGCGGATGCCTTCGGGACTGCGCAGGTTCAGTCCGAGGCTGCGGCGGTTACGGTGGCCCCACGCCACGGACGCGGCGAGGGCCGCACCCCGCTTGGACTGGCGCAATCCGTCCGGGAAGTTCGAGTTCTCGATCTTGATGACGTCGGCGCCGTTGTCCGCGAACTGGCGCCCGAGTTCAGCACCGAACACCACGACACCCATATCGAGGACCCGAAGACCCTCGAACGGCCGCCCACCCGGTTCGCGCTGCAGTGCGGGAATCGGATCGTGATCCCCGTCGATGTCGGACCCGAACACCGTGTCGTTGTGCTCACCGAGTTCTGGCGCACGCATGCGCACTCCGGCTCTCTGCCCGTCGACCTTCGCGTACCCGGACGGGACTCGCGCGGTGACGCCGGGTGAGATCTCGGTATCGACGAACGTACCGGCCGCATCGAAATGCTCGGTCGTCAAGACCTCCGACACGGTGTTGAGACCACCGATCGGGATGCCCCGGGCCGCACCTTCGACGACGAGTTCGTCGCGGGTATAGGTGCTGAACAACTGCTCGATGAGCGGATTGAGGCGAGCGGACGCAGCGAATCGCGTGGGAATGGTGTCGTATGTCGGATCCGCGAATTCCTCCGGCTCACCGAGCCATTCGAACATCGCCCGCCACTGCCGCTTCGCGAGCAGGCAGATGCGCACCTGCCCGTCGCCGCAGCGATAGACCGGGTAGAAGTTGGCGGCGTCGGGCCGGCCCCGCGGGAAGTCCTCGGAACGGCCGGCGGCAGCGGAGCCCTGCACACCGAATCCGGGATCGAAGCCGTGCACGATGACCTCGAACGCCGAGATGTCGACGGTCTGGCCACGTCCGGTGTGCAACCGGTCGAAGTAGGCGAGTAGCGCTGACCACGCCGTGTGCACGCCTACCGACTCGTCGATCAGCCCATCGGGCGGCAGCAGCGGCTGCTCCCCCGGCTCACCGGAGCGCGACAATACACCGCTGAGCGCATACAGGACCGGCTCAGTCGCCGCCCAGTCGCGATACGGACCGTCCTGACCGAAACCGGTGATCGACACGGCCACGAGCGCGGGATTGGCCCGGCACAGGTCCGCAGTACCCACGCCGCGCGCAGCGAGGAAGCCCGGCGGGAACGACTCCAGCAGAATGTCCGAGCGCCGCGCGAGGGCGCGCAACCGTTCCCGGCCTTCGTCCTCCTCGAGATCGAGCGTGACGCCGAGCTTGTTCGCGTTTCGCAGCGCGAACGGAACGCTCACGCCGTTCCGGACCGGTTGCGCCGAGCGCGAAGGCGAGCCTCCGGGCAATTCGACTCGGACGACCTCGGCCCCGAGGTCGGCGAGGAACCGGCCCGCGGTGTCGCCGAATCCGTCCGTCAGTTCCAGTACCCGGACACCATGCAGAGGTAGTGCCATCTTGTGCTCCAATAGTGTGTGATCGCCGCGAGACCTGGCTCTGGTCAGCGAGTTCCGAAGTACACCGACTTCGCGGTGAAGTACGGTGCCAGTCCCTCCGGGCCGAGCTCGCGGCCCAGCCCCGACGACTTGACACCGCCGAACGGCGCGTCCAGATCGAGGGCGTAGTAGTTCACTCCGACTGTGCCGCTGTGAATCCGCGCCGCGAGGTCGAGGCCGTGCTGTTCGTCCGTGGTCCAGACCGTGCCGCCGAGTCCGTACTCCGAGTCGTTGGCGATGGCAACTGCCTCGTTCTCACCGTCGTACGCGGTGATGGTCAGCACCGGACCGAAGATCTCCTCCTGCGCGATGCGCGCGGAATTGTCGACATCGGCGAACACGGTCGGCTCGACGAACCACCCCAGCGGCTGGTCGGCAGGGACGCCGCCGCCGGTGGTGATGCGGTAGCCGTCGGCGCGGCCCGAAGCGATGTAGCCGAGGACGCGGTCGCGCTGCGCGGCCGAGACCAGCGGACCCACGTTGGTGGCCTTGTCGAGCGGATCACCGACGGTCAGTGCCCGCACGGTCTCGGTGACCGCGTCCACGACCTCGTCGTACCGCGAGCGCGGGGCGAGGATCCGGGTGCTCGCGTGGCAGGTCTGGCCGTTGTTGACCAGCGACACCTCGAGCAGGTTCTTCGCGAAGACGTCGAGATCGGCGTGCTCGGTGACGATCGCCGCGGACTTGCCGCCGAGCTCGAGCGTGACCGGCCGCAGCAGCCGACCGCAGACCGCCCCGATCGCGCGACCTGCCGCGGTGGACCCGGTGAACGCCACCTTGTCGACGCCCGGGTGCGAAACCAGGTAGGCACCGGCGTCGCGGTCGGCGGGGACGACGTTGACCACACCGTCGGGCAGACCCGCCTCGAGCGCGGCGTCGGCGAAGGCGAACGCATCGAGTGCGGTCTCGGGGGCGGGCTTGAGCACCACCGTGCATCCCGCCGCGAGCGCGGGAGCGAGCTTCATCGCAGCGAGCGGCTGCGGGTAGTTCCACGGCGTGATTGCCGCGACCACGCCCACGGGCTCGCGGCGCACGACGGTGCGACCGCCGAATGCACTCGGCCGCACGTCCTCGTTGGACGCTTCGCGGATCAGACCTGCGTAGTACGAGAGCATCGCCGCGGGGCCGAAACCGTTCACACCGCCCGACAGCGCGATCGGCATGCCGTTCTCGCGGCTCACCAGCCGGGACGTGTCGCGACCACGTGACTTGAGGGCGGCCGCGAACGTGTCGAGCAGGTCGGCCCGTTCGACGTTGGTCAGCCTGCTCCACGGACCCGTCAGGGCGGTACGCGCGGCCGCGACGGCCGCATCGATGTCGGCGTCGGACGCGAGAGCGGAGGTACCCAGCACCTTCTCGGTGGCCGCCTCGATGACGTCCACGCTGCCACCGGACTTCGGCGCTACCCACCGTCCGCCGATGAACAGCTCGCTCCGGTCCAGACTATTGGTGTCACGGTCGTTCATGTCGTGCCTTTCGGACGTGGCGGTCAGAGGGTGTCTTCGTGGCCGAGCAGCACCGAGCTCACCAGCGGCGCCATCGGGCCGCCGATGAACAGGGATGTCTTCGCGCCCTCCACCGGGTTGGTCGACGTGCCGCGGATCTGCCGGACCGCTTCGACCGCGAGGTTCAGACCGTTGATGAACGAATCGGCGAGGTTGCCGCCGCTGGTGTTGATGGGCAGTTTGCCGTGCGGCGCGGTGAGGTTCTCGACGGTCATGAAGGTGCCGGCAGCTTCCCCCGGCGGACACAGGCCGTGATCGATCAATGCCGCGACAGCAGGACCACTGAAATTCTCGTAGACCTGGACCACGTCGACATCATCCGGTCCGAGACCGGCTGCAGACCAGAGTCTTTCGGCGACACCGGGTTTTCCGTTGTTGGCCGGGCCGAATCCGGCGCTCATGTACTGCTCGCCGAGATCGTTGTCGATCAGTTCCGAGTATCCGCCCGGTGCACCTTGCGCGCCTGCGAGTAGATACGCCGGGTCGGGACGCAAGGTCTTGGCCCGCTCGGCCGAGACGAGCACCAGCGCGACCGCACCGTCGCTTTCACGGGAGCAGTCGAACAGGTGGAACGGCTCTGCGATCAATCGCGAATCCTCGTAGGTCTCCTCGTCGAGTGGGCGTCCGTAACCCTGCGCCGTCGGGTTGCTCTGCGCGTGCTGGTACGACGCGAGGACGAGCGAGCGCATGGCCGACCGCGGCACCCCGCCGTGCTCGAGCATCCGCTGGGTGCGCATCGCGCAGATCTGCGCGGGCGAGCCGATGCCGTGCGCGAGGAAGTGACTGCCGTAGTGGTACTTCGCGTATCCGAGCCGACCCGTATCCGCCTGCGTCATCGCGCGATAGACCACAACACACTCGGCTTGACCGGTGGCGATCGCAGTGGCCGCATTCGTGATGGCCGCTGCGACGCTGCCGCCGCCCCCACCCCACATCATGTTCGACCAACGCAGTTCGTCGATCAGCAGTGCGCCGCCGATGATGGCGCCGTCGTTGGCGCCGCCCGCGTAGGAGACGAAGCCGTCGATCTCGCGGGGGTTGATACCCGCGTCGGCACACGCCCGGAGGATGACCTCGAGAGTCATGCGCTTCTCGCTGTGCGGGGCTTCGCCGCGCTTGTAATGCTGTTCGGCGACGCCGACGACGGCCGTCGCGCCGCGCATGATGTTGGCGCTCATCGCATTTCTCCCTCTACGATCGAATCGGCCCGGCGCCAGCGCAGCAACGGCCAGGCGGCGCCCTCGGTCCGCTCGAAGACTCCGACGACCCGGTCGCCGATCTCGGGGTTCGCGTCGATGTCGTCGGTGAGAATGCCCAGCACCCGCCGGCCACCGGCGTGCGGCAGTTCGACGAGCACCGTCACGTACGGCAACCGATCGGCATATTCGTCCATGTACGGGTACCAGCTGCGATTCCAGCTGTAGACGGTGCCGGCCGGCTCGACGGTTTCCCATCCGAGGTCGAAGCTGTGGCAGTGACCGCAAATGGCCTGCGGACCCCAGATCCACGTGCGGCAATCGCTGCAGCGCTGAAGGCGCAGCTCACCGGCAAGGAGACCGTCCCAGTACGGCTGATCGAGTCCGTCCGGCGCGGGTCCCCACGGTTCGGTCGCGAGTTCTGTTGCGGTCATGCGTTCGCCTCCGTTCCGGCGGGGAAGTTCTCGAGCTTCGCCGCGAGCCAGCGTCCGTCGTGGAGCTCCCAGATGGAGCGCAGCCCGATCGAACGGTCGCCCATGTCGTAGACGGTCTCGCCCACCATCCGGTCGCCCTCGGCGCGCACGTCCTTGATCTCGAAGCCTTTCGTGGCCTCGCGGGGGGTGTCGATTCCGTCGAAGACCTCCGGAATGTTCTCTCGCACCATGTCGGCGAGAGCGGCCTTCATGTTTCCGGCGACAACGTAGCCGACATGCTGTTCGTACAGTGCACGAAAGTCTTCGACAGACATCTGTGAACTCCTCGATTCGTGACACGAGCCTGTCGTGTCCGTCAGTGCAATAACCTTATGTCGTTAGATAAATGCCGTCAACGCCGCGCAAAGTGGAACTGTCCGTCCTCCGTGATCGAAACGTGCTGACCTGCAACATCGCCCTCCGTGAGGCGCGCGAGATCCTCGGCGTCCGTGGTCGCCGCGAGGGTTCGCGCCCCTGCCGCAGTGCGTGCCGCGAGGAAACCACGCTCTGGCGAACCGTCGCGGCCGTACACCACGGTCCACGACTCCGCCGACGCCGTGCCCGCGTAGGACATGAGCGCGACGGTCGTGGGCTGCCCCGCCACCTCGGCCTGCACGTCCAGCCGCCGGAATCCTCCGGCGGGAGGTTCCGTCCGGTACACGCCCATGGCGTGCTTCGTGAGATAGCCGCTGTTGGCGGTCACCAGACCGTACGAACCCGGTGACTCACGCACCCGTTTCGCCATGGTCGCGATCGAATGGCTCACGTAGTTGTTCCACGGGCCACCACCGAACGTCAGACCACCGGTCACGGTCAGCGGCCGACCCGGATCATCCAGCGCCAACCCCAGCTCGTTCGCCGCAACCTGTACCGCCGACGGAAAACACGAGTACACATCGACGTGCGCGACATCGTCCAGCCCGATACCCGCGAGCTCGAGAGCCCGCGCCCCCGCAATGCGAATCGCCGGTGACCCGTCGAGGGCACCCCGTTCGGCGATCGCATACGTATCGTGCGATTCGGTGCCGGACTGCGGAAAGACCCAGTTCTCCCGCGGGATACCGAGCCGGGCGGCCGTCTCGACCGAGCACATCAGCAGCACCGCGCCCTGATCGACCATGTTGTTCGAGTTCAGCAGCTTGGTGTAGGGCGTGGAGATCATCCGGTTCTCGGGCGACGGTGTCGCGATCTCCGCCGCGGTGTACTCCCGCTGCACCCACGCATTCGGGTTCGTTGCTGCGATCTTGCTGAACCGCGACCACAGGCCCCCGATGAACTCGCGGTGCTCCTCGAGGGAGCGTCCCGCCGAGACCCGCAGCGCCTGCTCGAACAGCGGATAGACGTACGAGGGCCGGTCCAGACCGATCCGGCGTTCGCTCTCGTCCACCATCGGCACATCGGTGACCATGATCTCGGCGGCGGGCACCGACTCGTCCTGCACGCTCCACTCGGGTCGCTGCTTCTGCGCCCGCAGCTTCATGCGGGTCCGCCAGGATTCGGCGCCACCGATGAGCACGACGTCGGCGCGGCCAGCGGCGATGTCCTCGGCGGCACCGTTGACCAGCACCTGCGGCGTGCTCCCACCGTTTCCGGAGTAACCGGTGTGCCGTACGCTCGCGCCGATGCGCTCGCCGACGAGTGCGCCCGGGTCGCGGTAACGCCAGGACAGGAGCCCGACCACGCGGACGGAGTCGACCAGTTCGAGCAGGCGCGCGGACCCGGCATCGGCAGCGGCCTCGCGCGCCGCGCGCACCATGAGATCGACGGGCTCCACACCGCCGCCGCGTTCGTCGACCTGGCCGGTGCCGACCAGGATCGGGGTTCTCGGATCGAGGGTCACGACTGCACTGCCTCCAGAATGCGCTCGCGGTTCTCCGGCTTCGGCCACCCACCGAGGATGAGGGTGGTCAGGCACGTGGACTTCCACTTGGTTTCGATCTCTTCGATGATCTTGTCCGCGGGACCGACCAGGGCGACGTCCTCGACCATCTCGGTGGGCACGGCCTGTGCGGCGAGCTCGGGCCGCCCGCTCAGGTACAGCTCCTGGATCTCGGCGCACACTTCGCCCCACCCCATGCGGGCGAACACGTCGTTGTGGAAGTTGGCACCCTTGGCCCCCATACCGCCGGCGTAGAGCGCGACCGTCGGCTTGAGCCGGGCGGCGGCCTTCTCCACGTCGTCGTTCTCGAGGAGCCAACACACGTTCGCAACCTCGAAGTCGTCGGCGGTGCGGCGCGCTCCCTCACGCGCGAAGCCTTCGGCGAGTGCCGTGCGGTAGAACTCGTCGCTCTTGGGCGAGAACCACAGCGGCGTCCAGCCGTCGGCGATCTCGGCGGCGAGCGCCACGTTCTTCGGGCCCTCGGCGCCCATGTAGACGGGGACGTCGTTACGCAGGGGGTGGACGATCGACTTGAGCGGCTTCCCCAGTCCGGAGCCGCCCCGGAGCGGCAGCTGGTAGTGCCGTCCCGAGTAGGTCACCGGTTCCTCACGCGCCCACACCTGCCGCATGATCTCGATGTACTCGCGGGTGCGTTCGAGAGGTCGCGGGTAGGGCTGCCCGTACCAGCCCTCGACGACCTGCGGCCCGGACGCGCCGATGCCGATGATCACGCGACCACCGCTGAGGTGATCGAGGGTCTGCGCGGCCATCGCCAGCGCCGTCGGTGTGCGCGCCGACATCTGGCACACCGACGTCCCCAGCTTGATCCTCGACGTCTGCGCACCCCACCACGCGAGGGGTGTCAGCGCGTCGGACCCGTAGGTCTCGGCGGTCCAGAAGCTGTCGACCCCGAGCGCTTCGGCCTCGGCGAGCATCCGTTCGACATTGCGCGGCGGGCCCGAACCCCAATACCCTGCGGCGATTCCAACTCTCATGCTGCTTTCACTGCCTCTTCGGTGTGTCGTCGAATCAATCGGTGCCGGTCAGTGATTCTGGAACTCCGGCGGCCGCTTCTCGAGGAACGAGACGACGGCTTCCTTGTGATCGCGCGTCAACGAGCCGAGGATCTGCGTACGGTTCTCGAGGTCGATTGCGGCGCGCATGCTGGGCGCCTCCAGGTTCGACCACATCACTTCCTTGGTCATCCAGACGCCGAACGGGCTGTTCTGCGCGATGGCCCCGGCGGTGTCCAGCGCGACGTCGAGCAGCTTGTCGGCGGGTTCGACGGACGAGACGAGCCCGATCCGTTCGGCTTCGGCGGCGTCGATGGACCTGCCGGTGAGCATGATCTGCGCAGCCCGGGAGAAGCCGATCATGCGGGGCAGGAGCCAGCTCATTCCGATGTCGCAGTTGGACAGGCCGCGGCGAATGAACGCGGCGTGGAACACCGCGGATTCGGACACGATGCGTATGTCGGACATGAGGGCGAGCGACATTCCGCCGCCCG
This sequence comes from Rhodococcus sp. 2H158, assembly GCF_053764755.1. NCBI lineage: Bacteria > Bacillati > Actinomycetota > Actinomycetes > Mycobacteriales > Nocardiaceae > Rhodococcus > Rhodococcus sp. 2H158. The sequence goes on along the minus strand of NZ_JBSNCE010000002.1, from coordinate 145,639 downwards.
CCGCGGCCCCGTTGACCGCCGCGATGATCGGTGGCCGCGCACCGCGGAATGCATCGACGAGACCCGCGATGTGCTTCTGCACCCGCAGTCCGAGTTGCGCGCGACCCTCCCCCTCGGTCGCACCCTGCGGGATTCCGTATCCGCGCAGATCCAGACCTGCGCAGAAGGCACGTCCTTCACCGGTGAGCACAATCGCGCGGGTGGTCGAATCGTCCCGCACCTCCGCGAGCACCTCGTGCAGCGCGTCGATGAGGTCGACGTTCATGGCATTGAGCTCGTCCGGGCGATTGAGGCGAATCAGGAGAATACCCGGCCGCGGCCGCTCGGTCAGGATCGGTGTCGCATCGGACATATGGCTCTCCCCAGGGACGAAGGACTCGACAGAAGAAGACTAATGGCTTTAGATTAAAGCTCGAGGAACCGGCGAGCACAACCGAAGGAGTCCACCATGACGAACCTCGACGGCAAGGTTGCCGTGGTGACGGGAGCCGCGAGCGGAATCGGCGCAGCCACTGCTCACGTGTTCGTCGAGCGCGGGGCGCGTGTGATCGTCGCGGATATCGACGACGTTCGCGGGGAGACCGTTGCTGCCGCCCTCGGTCCCCGCGGCACCTACCTGCACACCGATGTACGCACCGAATCCGAGGTCGAGGCCGCCGTCGCGCTGGCGGTCGACCGGTTCGGACGGCTCGACTGCATGGTCAACAACGCGGGCCGCGTCGGTGCCTGGACCTTCCTCGAGGACACCTCCCTCGAGGAATGGGAAGACGGGTTCGCCGTGCTCGCACGCAGCGTGTTCCTCGGAACCAAGCATGCCGCGCGCGTGATGCGCGACCAGGGCTCGGGCAGCATCGTCAACGTCTCGAGCGTCGCGGGCGTGCGCACCGGATTCGGACCGCATCCCTACAGCGCCGCGAAGGCCGCCGTGCTCCAACTGACCCGGACCGCGGCCGTGGAGCTGGCCGAATTCCGGATCCGCGTCAATGCACTGGTCCCCGGAGGAGTCGCCACCCGCATCGTTGGCCACGGTGCGGGACTCGAGGACGAAGCACTCGACCGCAGCGTCGACGCCGTACGGGGCAGCCTGACGACGTTCCAGCCCATCCCGCGAGCCGGCGAACCCGAGGACCTCGCGCACGCCGCGGCGTTCCTCGCCTCGGACGACTCCGAGTTCGTCACGGGTCAGGCCCTCGGAGTCGACGGGGGACTGACCCTGGGCAAGAGGTGGCCGTCCAACTATCGGGACGAGGCGCAGGCGGCATCGACTCGCGCAGCCGCCGTGGGCGGTTGACCAGGTGACGACGCGCCGGGTCCACACGTTCTGCCGCATCTGCGAACCGGGGTGCGGTCTCGTCGCAGACGTCCGGGACGACCAGGTAGTCACACTGCAGCCGGACAAGGATCACCCGATCCACCAGGGATTCGCCTGCCACAAGGGTGTGCACTTCCTCCAGGTCCACAACGATCCGAACCGCCTCGACCGCCCGCTCAAGCGCACGAATCCTCGCCACGAGGAGGTCGGCGACTTCGTACCGATCGACTGGGACGATGCGGTACGCGAGATCGCGGACAAGCTCGGGGACATTCGCCGGCGGTACGGGCGCAACGCGCTCGCCGTCTACCAAGGCAACCCGTCGGCGTTCAACGGCACCTACTACGCCAACGCGGCGGCACTCGCGCGTGGTTTCGACACCAGGATGCGTTTCAGCGCCGGCACCCAGGATACCTCTGCAAAATACGCTGCAAGCGAGGCGATCTACGGGGCGTCGATGGCGCATCCGATCCCGGATCTGCTGCACACCGACTATTTCCTGTGTCTCGGCAGCAACCCCCTCGTCTCGCACATGACCCTCATGCACATCTCGAACCCGATGGCCAAGATCAAGGCGGTCAAGCAGCGCGGAGGGACCGTCCTGTTCGTCAACCCGCGGCGGATCGAGTCGTCGGGACCGGACACCGGTGACGTGCTGCTGATCAAACCCGACTCCGACTTCTACTTCCTCGCGGCGATCCTGCACGAGATCGTGTTCCGGATCGGGTACGACCGCACCGCGGTGGAGAAGCATGCACGCAACATCGACGGGCTGCTCGATTTCGTCCGGGGGTATCCCGTCGAGCGAGTAACGGCGGCGACCGGCATCGAGGCCGACGTCATCAGGAAGGTCGCCGACGACTTCTGCACCGCCCCCACCGCCAGCATCTACATGGCGACCGGCGTGAACCAGGGACGCCAGGGCACGCTGGCGTACTGGATGCTCAACATGATCAGCCTCTTCTCCGGCAACCTCGGCCGCCGAGGCGGCAACATCTACTCCCGCGGCATGACCGACGTCGTGCAGAATTCGAAGCGCAAGCGCGAGGATCCGTTCTTCCACAGCAGCGTGGGCGAGGTCCGCACTGTCAGTGGGGATCTGCCCGCAGCAATGCTGTCGGAGTACATCGAGAATCGGGATGATCCGATCAGAGCGTTGATCGTCATCTCCGGTAACCCGCTGTTGTCGGTAGGCGGAGAAGAGCGCCTGCGCCGCGCCCTGGAAGACCTGGAACTGATCGTGACGATCGACCTGTACCGCACGGTCACCGGCGAGATGGCGGATTACGTTCTCCCCGCCACGGATTGGCTCGAACACGAGGACGTCAACTTCCTGAACACGATGGGCGTCGCGATGGAGCCCTACGTGCAGTACACCCCCGCGGTGGTACCGCCGAGGGGCGACCGGCGCGACGACTGGTGGATCCTGTCACGAATTCAGCAGGAGATGGGCGTGGAGACGCTGCTCGACAGTCCCGATCCCAACCCCCTCGCCAACGCGGATGCCGCCATGCGCGATGCGGGCCTGAGTATCGAGCGGCTGAAAGAAATGCCGTGCCAGACCGCGGTGTTGCCGAAGGCGGTCCCGTCGCACGTGTTCACCATCGCGGTGCAGCACGACGACGGCCTGATCGACTGCTGCCCGGCAATTTTCCGGCGCGCATACCGCACCGCCGAGGACATTCTCGAGGAGTTGTCCACCGAGAGTGCCGACCAGCTCAAGCTCATCACACGCCGCACCCTGTACATGGTGAACAGCTGGCTGCACAACCTTCCGGTATTGAAACAAGGAGTGCACCAGGATAATCCCCTGTGGATGAACCCGGCCGACGCGGATCGGCGCGGACTGGTCGCCGGTGACGATGTCACCGTCCACAACCGTTACGGGTCGGTCGACGCGGTACTGGCATACGACGAGGCCCTCAAGCCGGGCGTAGTCGCGATGACACACGGATGGGGTCAGAGCTCCGCTTGCAGCCTCGAGGTGGCACGGCGCCACCCCGGTGCGAACGTGAACAGACTGTCCCCCAACGGGAAAGACGGATACGACGTCCTCAGCAATCAGTCGCACCTCACCGGTATCAACGTCGACGTCACACGGCGGGGGCACAACGGACCCCGATAGACACACCTAATACCTATAGCTTAAAGTGGTTTACGTCACTACATCATTCGGGCAGATCGCCCACCACTCACATCGAGGTTTCGCATGACCGAACGTACGACCGCGGCTGCAGGCCCTCCTCCGAATACGACCTCCGGGCCCTCCCGCGCGGACTCACGACGCGCAAGCCGTGCCGCCTTCGTAGGAACCCTGCTCGAGTACTACGACTTCAGCCTCTACGCCTCGGCGGCGTCGATTGTCTTCGCCAGCGTGTTCTTCACCGGCTCGAGCCCGTTCCTGGGAACACTACAGGCGGTCGCCACGTTCGCGGTCGGCTTCCTCGTCCGCCCGGTAGGTGGCGTGATTCTCGGCAGCCTCGGTGACCGCATCGGACGCAAGAAGATCCTGGTCTTCACGATGCTGCTGATGGGAGGGGCAACCCTCCTCGTCGGGCTTCTGCCCAGTTACGCGCAGATCGGATGGGCTGCACCGGCTCTGCTGGTCTTCCTGCGCATTCTGCAGGGTATCGGGGCCAGCGGCGAGTACGGCGGTGCCGCCCTCGTCGCTGTCGAGTTCGCACCCGAGAAGAGGCGTGGGTTGCTCGGCTCCCTCCCCGGCATGGGCGCGGCACTCGGTGGCGTGCTCGGAACCTTGTCGCTCCTCCTGGTGTCCGCCCTGATGTCCCAAGAGGCCTTCCTCGCGTGGGGCTGGCGCATTCCGTTCCTGCTCAGCGTCGTGATCCTCGCCTATGGCCTGTGGCTCCGTCGCGCCCTGCCCGAGACGCCCGCGTTCCGTGAGATCAAGGAATCCGATGCCCTGTCGAAGAGCCCCATTCTCGATGTGATCCGACAGCAGCCGCGCGCCCTCCTGACCGTCCTTGTGATGACCATCGGACAGACCGGTATCGGCTACTTCTACATCGTGTTCATGGGCACCTTCGGCACCAACCAGCTCGGTTTCGGTAGAACCGAAGTACTGGTCGGTCTGATTGCTGCGCAACTCACGAATACCGTTCTGATCCCGCTCTTCGGAGCACTGTCGGATCGTGTCGGACGACAACCTGTAATCATATTCGGCTTCCTCTACAGCGCCGTGTTCGCGTGGGTGGGCATTTCTCTCCTGTCGGGGGCAGGAACTCCTCCGTTGCTGTACTGGGTCGTCATGGCACTGGGCAACGGGGTCGGAGTCGCCGCCATCTTCGGTCCGATGGGCGCGTACGTCATCGAGTTGTTCCATACGCAGCACGCTTACAGTGGCCTCGGCCTCGGTCGTGAGGCCGGCAACGCGCTCGGCGCGGCAATCGTCCCGGTCATCGCAGTCGCCTTGGCGTTCGACGACACCACGGTGTGGCTCAGCCTCCTGGTCTGCGTCGTCTCGTTGCTCGGCTTCGCGGCAACCGTCCTGTCCCGTACCCGATCGTCGTCCGTCGTGAAGCAGGAGGACGACCGAGCCCCGGTGTCGGTGTAACACCTACCCAACACCGTGCGCGTTTCTGGTAGTGAGAGCTACCAGAAACGCGCACGGGTGCAGGGGGGACGCAACAACAATGCGACCCGTGCCGATCGAATCGGCACGGGTCGCATTGTTGTCGAATCTCAGACGCCGACCGGACCACCCCGCCACACACCGATCTCCTCACCGGAGACGTCGGCGGCGTTGTCGCTCACCAGGAACGACACCGTCGAGGCGATCGACTCGGGCGGAATCGACGGCCAATGCCTGGTCAGCGCCTCCACGCCGGCTTCACCTCCCGACGACACGATGTCCGTGGCGACGAAGCCGGGCATCACAGAGTTGACCGTGATGCCGCGACGGGCCACCTCCACCGCCATCGTCTTGGTCATGGCTACGAGTCCGGCCTTGGCCGCGGAATAGGCACTCATGCCGGGCGACGGCCGGCGCCCGCCCGACGGGCTGTTCACGAACACCACACGGCCCCAACCTGCGTCGTACATTGCGGGCAATGCGAAGTGCGTGCAGTAGAACGCGCCGTTGAGATTGACCGCGATGACTTCGTCGAATTCGTCGGGGGACTGCTTACGGGCCGCACCGGCCTTGTTCATGCCCGCATTGTTGACGAGCACGGTGGGAGCACCCAGTCGGGCCGTCGTGTCGGCGATGAGCCGTTCCGCGTCGGCGGCTTTCGAGATGTCGGCCCGGATTGCCACGGCCTGTCCGCCGTCCGCGACGATCTTCGCGACTACGTCCTCGGCATCGCGCGCACTACGTGAATAGTTGACCGCGACGGCGAATCCATCGGCGGCGAGCCGCTGCGAGATGGCCGCGCCGATGCCGCGCCCCCCGCCGGTAACGACAGCAACTTTCTGCGGGTTCACCACTGGATTACCGGACCTTCTCGTAGTTGTCGGGCACATCCGCGAAGGTGTCGCGCAACTGGCGCTTCGCGATCTTCCCGCTGGGCATCCGGGGCAGCGGCTCGTCCATGAAGACGACGTAGCGCGGCACCTTGTAGTCGGCGAGGCGCTCGTTGCAGAAGGCGACGACCTCGGATTCCTTCATCTGCGCGCTCGTCCTGACCAGCGCTGCCGGGGTCTCGCCGAACTTGGCGTCGGGGACGCTGATCACCGCGACCTCTTCGACCCCTGGGATCTGGTTGATGACGGTCTCGATCTCGGCGGGCGAGATGTTCAGGCCACCGGAGATGATCATGTCCTTGAGGCGGTCGACGTACGTGAGGTAGCCGTTCTCGTCGAGCTTGCCGAGGTCGCCGGTCTGGAGCCAGCCGTCGATCAGAGTCGCACGGGTGGCTTCCTCGTTGCGCCAGTATCCCGGCATCATGCCTGGGCCGCGCAGCAGGATCTGACCGGTTTCGTTGGGCGGGAGGTCGTTTCCTTCAGGGTCGACCACCCGGATCTTCGTGAAGATGCCGCCCCACCCGCACTTGTCGGGGTGTTCCGCGGCTTCGTCCCGCGGCATTGCGGTGGCCGATCCGCCGATCTCGGTCTGACCGTAGATCTGCCTCAGGGACACCCCTTGGGCCTGCCACTTGTGCAGCAGGTCGACAGGCACGCGGGCACCGCCGACGTGTGCGGTGATCATGTGGCTCAGATCCGTGTCGGCAAATCCGGGCACCTTCGCGATCTGTTCGAAAAGAATCGGGGGCCCGGTCAGGGTGTTGGCCTTGTCCTCGGAGAGGACGCGCAGCGCCGACGACGGGTCGAATCCCGGCTGCAGGAACAAGGTTCCGCCGTGCAGCACGACACGCGAGATGCCCCAGACGATGCCGGCGGCGGTGAACAGCGGCAGGACCAGTACTGGGCGCAGACCGTTCGGCTGAATCGGTTCCATCAGCGACCACTCGTGCATCTCACCGGCAATCGTGGCGTGCGTGAAGATCACGCCCTTCGGCTTCCCGGTGGTGCCGCTGGTGAACACGATGGCAGTGGGAGTGTCGAGATCGACGACCGGAGAGCGGTACTTCGCGTGTTCGCGGCCGCGCAGCGGGCGCACATCCTTCTCGAACACGGCGATCGAGAAGGTGTTGCGCGCCTGCTGGACCTCTTCGAGTCGCGGCAGCAGTGCCTCTTCGCAGTAGACCACGGAGGGTTCACAGTCGTCGACGAGGGTGGTGAGCTCGCCGGTGAGCATACGCTGGTTGAAACCCACGGCGATGGCGCCGACCTTCATGGCGCCGAGCGAGGCCACGGCCCATTCGAGGCTGTTGGCGCCGAGGAAGCCCACTCGATCACCCGGCGCGACGCCGCGGGAGGCGAGGTCGTGCGCGACACCGTCTGCCCAGCTCGACAGCTCTGCGTAGCTGACGACATCGCCGTTGAAATCGATCGCGGGCAGATCCGGCTTCGACCGAGACCAGTAGGTCAAAGCGTCTACAACGGTGCCGCTCATGTAGCCCTCCATGAATGTGTGTCGTCGATGCGGGCCCACCTCGGTGAGGCGCAGATCACACCCGCCTGTCAAATCTAAAGGTTGTTGTTTATTGCGGCAAGTACGAATGGACGTCTGCACCACGGGCGACGGCGAGCATCGCATCGACCTCGACCAGTTTCCGACGGGCCCGGCCTTGGCGACGCCCCTCGGTACGTTCGTACCGGTCGATGCGCCGCCAGCCGTCGAAGCCGAACGCGTCCGGACAGCGCGTCTCGACGATCACCGCCAGATCGTCGCCGGTGCGGCTCGGCCGCGGCAGGAGGGCGCGTTCGTGGTCAGCGACGATCGCTTCGACGGTCTCGGCTGCGCAGTATCGATTGGTCCCGATCACGCCGGTCGGCCCCCGCTTGATCCAGCCTGCGACGTAGACACCGGATATCGGACGGTTGAGGGCCGGATCGACGACGCGACCTGCGACGTTGGGTATCGTTCCGCGGGCCGCGTCGAACGGCAGACCCGGCACCGGACGGCCGCGATACCCCACCGACCGCAACACCAGAGACGCGTCGAGGTCCTCGCCGGGCCCCGCCTGGCCGTACGGTGCAATCCGCAGACCCTCGACGCGATTGCCGCCGAGAATCTCGACCGGCGCGGCCTGGAAGCGTAGCGTGATCCTCCGCCTGCCCGGTTGCGGACGCCGATGCGCGTACTCGGCGATCGTCTGCAGCTTGATCGAGGCGCCCTCCGGCGCGTCGTAACCGCCGTGGACGGTCACGTCCACTTCGGGCAACGAGCCCAGCGCGAGCAGTTCCGGGGTCGTGAACGCCCCGTGCTCGGGGCCGCGGCGCCCGAGTACCACCACCTCCTCGATCGCGCTGCGGCGCAGTACATCCAGAGCATGCTCCGCGATGTCGCCGGGCACGAGCCGCTCGGGATCGCGTGCCAGGATCCGCGCTACATCCAACGCGACATTGCCGTTGCCGATCACCACGGCGCGACGCCCCGACAGATCGAACGTACGGTCGGCGTAGTCCGGATGCCCGTTGTACCAGGCCACGAATTCACGCGCGGCAAAGCTGCCCGGCAGGTCTTCGCCCGGGATACCGAGCTTCCGGTCGTCGGAGGCGCCGCCCGCGTGGATCACCGCATGGTGGTGGTCGAGCAGTTCGTCGACGCTGAGGTCACGTCCGACCTCCACACCGAGAAATGCGCGGAAGCCGTTGCGGCCGGCGGTACGGGCGAATACCCGCTCGACGGCCTTCGTCGTCTGATGATCCGGTGCCACACCGAAGCGGACGAGCCCACCGACGACGGGGAGCCGCTCGAACATGGAGATCTCGACGTCGACGTCGCGCCGTTTCAGCAATTCCTCGGCAGCGTAGAAGGCGGACGGACCGGAACCCACGATCGCCACTCGCAGCGGACCGGGCCGCTCGGCGACGACGACGGGCTCCCTCGGCACCTCCGTCGGGCCGGACACGGTCGGGTTCCCCAGGAAGTATGCGGCATTGAGATCCTTGTAGATCTCGGTCTCGGGTGTGAGATCGCTGTCGGGCACGATCGCCTCCACCGGACACACGTCGGCGCACGCCCCGCAGTCGATGCAGGTGTCCGGATCGATGTAGAGCATCTCGGTGCGCGCGTACTGCGCTTCGTCGGGAGTCGGGTGAATGCAGTTCACCGGACACACCGCGACACACGTCGCGTCGTTGCAGCAGGCTTGGGTGACTACGTATGTCATGGATACTCCGGTTGATCGTGTGCTTCCGAACTCTGTTCCGGCGGGAGGAAGCGGTGGCCGTAGCGGTCGGCAAGTTCGCGGGCGCGAGCCGTGAATCCCTCCGCACCACCGGTATAGGACCGCCGGAACGACACGACCCCACCGGTGTGCGCGGGGAATCCGATGCCGAGAACGGATCCGGTGTCTGCGTCGGCCTCGGAACCGATCACACCTTCGTCGAGACAACGCAGCGCTTCGATCACCTCGACGAAGAGCAACCGGTCGCGCATGTCGTCGACCGGGATACTCCGGGTCGTCCCGAATACGTCGCGAAGGCCGGGCCACAACCCGATTCGCGTGCCGTCGGTGTCGTACTCGTAGAATCCGCGTCCCACCGATCGACCGCCTCGACCGTGCTCGTCGATCATCCGGTCGCGGACACGGTCCGCATCATTCGCCCGCCACGCGCCGCCGGCGGTCCCGACAGCGGCACGGTTCTCTCGCTGTACCGCGCGGTTGAGGGTCAACGTGATCTCGTCGAGCAATTGCAATGGCGGCACCGGGTATCCCGCGTCGAGCGCCGCACGCTCGACGAGGACCGGATCGATTCCTTCCCCGACCGCGACCATCGCCTCGTCGAGATAGGGCTGCATCACCCGGCTGGTGAAGAACCCCCGGCTGTCGCGCACCACGATGGGCGTCTTCCCGAGCTTCCGTGAGTACGTCAAGGATGCCGCGAGAGTGGCCTCCGACGTGCGCGTACCGGTGATCGTCTCCACCAACGACATCCGGTCGACGGGCGAGAAGAAGTGCATCCCGACGAAGTTCTCCGGACGTGCCAGCGTGGATGCGAGGGTTGCGATCGGCAGGGTCGACGTCGTCGACGCGAGGAAGGTGCTCGGGTCGGTGACGGCCTCGACCGACTGCAGGACCTGTTGTTTGGCGGCGACGTTCTCCGCCACGGCCTCGACCACCAACGAGGCCGGCGCGAGGTCCGAAACCCGCTCGGTCGGCGTGATGCGGGCGAGCAACGCCTGTGAGACCGCCGTATCCGTCGTCCCGGCCTGCAGTGCACGCATTTCGCGCCGGTCGGCGTACGCCCTTCCGCGGCGCGCACCCTCGAGGGTCCGCGCAACCAGCACGACGTCGGCGCCGGCCCGCGCGCACGTGTACGCGAGGGCCGAGCCCATCATCCCGGCGCCGACGACACCGATCGTGGTGCCGGTCAGAGCCCCCGACCACCCGATCATGACTGCGGCCTTTCCACGCGGGTGACGTCGACGGGGAAACCGTTGAAGATCGGGGCGCCTGTCAGCGGCTCGACCACGGTGTCGTCGACCAGGGCATTGACGTTCGCACCGGGTGCAGCGGCCGAGCGAGTGGTGCGGAGGCCACGGCCGTCGTGACCCCACCCGTGCGGCAGGCTCACCACGCCCTGACGCATCGCGTCGGTGATGCGTAGTTCGGCGACGACAGCGCTGGTCTTCGATGCGATACGCACCGCGTCGCCGTCGACGAGGTTGCGTTCGGCAGCGTCGAACGGATTCATGAACAGCGCACACTGACCTGCGTCGGGCTGTGGCAGCGCGTTGTGCAGCCAGGAGTTCATTCCGCGATGCTGTCGCCGGTTGACGAGGACCAGCTCCGGCACGGGTTGTGCCAGCGCGTCACGCAGGCGCGGCAGGTCTGCGGTCAACGCATCGGGGACGAGGTTGATCCGTCCATTCGGGGTGCGCAGCACCTCGGGGATTCGCGGTTGCAACGGCCCGTAGTCGATGCCGTTGGGATTGCGTTCGAGCAGTTCGAGGGTCAGTCCGCCGGGAACGGTACCGAACCGATCGCCGTACGGGCCGCTGCGTAACCGCAGGTCCAGCAGCCGCTGCGGGCCGGTGCGGCCCGCGGTCGCCCGTACGACGTCGTCGAGTTCGCAGCCCGCGAGCTTCGCTGCGCGACGGATCGCTGTGGTGGCGACCTCGTCGTCGAGTTCGGTGACCGGCCGCTCCGGTTCGCCGCGGACGATTGCCGTGAGGCGCAGCAGGATCTGCCACTCGGGGACCTGGCCCGGACTCGGCTCGAGCAACGGGGCCGTGTACCGGGCCACATTGCGCACCTGGAAGTGGGTGAGCGCGAGGTCGTGGTGGCCCCGCGTCGTCAGCGGTGGAGGTGGCAGGATGACATCGGCATAGCGGGTCGTCTCGTTGAGGTACCCGTCGATGCACACCATGAATTCGAGGTCGGCCAGCGCGGCCTCGACAGCGTGGCTGTTCGGAAACGACCGTGCCAGGTTGCCGGAGACCGTGATCAGGCCCCGCACCTGTCCCGGGCCCGGGGTCAGGACTTCCTCGGCGAAACAGACCGCGGGGATCTCTCCCATCGCCTCCGGCATGTTCCGGACCCGCGACCGCCATCGGTCGAACACGAGCGGAGCCGTCGGGTTGGCGGGCCAGGTGGTCGGACCGCCTGCCGGTGGCACCGGGAACATCGCGCCCCCCGGCCGATCGAGGTTGCCGGTCACGATGTTGAGGATCTCGACCATCCAGTTGGCGACCGAACCGAACTCCTGTGTGCACGACCCCATCCGGGAATGGGCAACGGCCGAGTCGGCAGCGGCGAAATCCCGTGCGATCCGGCGGATCACGTCGGCGTCGATACCGCAGATCTCCGCGACCGCGTCCGGGGTGAACTGTTCTGTGAGCCGAAGGACGTCGTCCAATCCGTCGACGTACCCGGTCAGGCGCCCGGGCGCAGCCAGCCCCTCGGTCGCGATCACCGAGACGAGTGCGAGCAGGAGAAAGGCATCGGTGCCGGGCCGGATGGCGAGGTGGAGGTCGGCGACCTCCGCCGTCCGGGTGCGCGCCGGGTCGACCACCACCAGGGTGCCACCGCGCTCTCGCAGCGCTTCCAAACGCCTCCCGATTCCCGGCGCGGTGACAGTGCTGCCGTTCGACACGAGCGGATTCGACCCCAGGATCAGCAGATACGACGTGCGGTCGATATCGGGGACCGCAATCCCGAGCCCGGTTCCGTAGAGCAATGCGTTCGCGTAGTTCTTCGGAAGGGTGTCGATGCTGGCGGGCGAGTAGACATTGCGGGTGCCGATCGCCGAGATCAGCGGCAACGTGTAGAACGACGGGTCCAGGTGGTGCGCGGCCGGGTTGCCCGAGTAGACAGCGCAACTGTTGGGGTCCGCCGCGATGATCGGAGGCAGTCGCCGACCGATCTCGGCAAACGCCTCGTCCCACGTTGCCTCACGGAAATCGTCCCCGTCGCGGATCAACGGAGTGCGGATGACGTCGGGGTCGTTCTCCAGTTGCCCGAGGCCCAGCCCCTTCGCGCAACTGTGCCCTGCGGTGAACACGTCGTCGGGGTTCGGCCTCACCGACGTCACGGTGCGTCCGCCGAGTTCGAAGAGCAGGCCGCACGTCGCTTCGCACAGCGGACAGATGCGTGCGCCTACCGTCGTGGCGGAAGTGTCAGTGAGCACCGGCGGGGACCTCCGATTCGATGGCCACCGGCACCGCAGTCATCACCGGCATCGCGTTGATGTTCTGGACTCGGTCGTAGCCGGTCAGGTCGTTGACATTGCTGCCGACTCCGCGGGGGTCCGCGGCGGCGTCGGATGCACCCCAGCAGTGGGTCATCGAGACCGTGCCCTGTCGGACGGTGGGGTCGGTGTGTGCGACAGCCCGGATGCGGCCGTGGGCCGAGCGGATGCGCACGATGTCGCCGTGTTCGATGCCGAGTTGCCGCAGGTCCTGCGGATTCACGTGTGCGGGGTTGTAGCCGAAGCGTGCGAGCCCGCTGACATCCCGGCCCACCGAATTCATCAGCTCCCGCATGCGGCGCACCGTCAGCCGCATGGTGAGCCCGCGTTGTGGCGTCGACTCACCCAGTGCAGCAGCGAGTTCTGCGCTCACATCGTCCGGGCACAGGGCGAGGCGATGTTCGGACGCTCCTTCTGCGGGCGGACCGACCACCTTCTCCCCCGGAGGCGCGAGCGTGCCGCGTCGTGCCGACATCACTTCGTCCATGGAAACGCGCCCGCGTTCTGCGAACATCGCGAGCATTTCGTCCGAGGTGGGCGGCGCGTCCGGATCGAGCACCCGCCCGGCGAACTTCACCGTGTGCCCGGCCGCAGAGGCAAGGCGGAAGAAGAACTCCCAGTCCTCGATCACGCCTGCGGGCGGAGCCACGAGTCGTGGTGTGTATTGCGCGAAGGGCCGGGCGAAGAAGAACTCCATCAGCAAGGTGTGGTCGGGTCGCTCGTACGCCATCGTCGGCGCGATCACATAGTCGGCCAGCCGGGCGGTGTCGGACATTCGCGTGTCGACGCACACCAAGAGCTCCAGCTCGCTCAGTGCACGTTCGACCTTCTCCCGATCCGGCAGGGCCCGCGCCGGGTTCCCGCCCGAGACCACCAGTGCCCGCACCCGGTCGGCGCCCGGCTCGAGGATCTCGTCGGCAAGAATGCCCGACGGCAGCTCGCCGTTCATCGTGCCGATCCCGCCGATGCGGCTGCGGAACCCGGATTCCCAGGTCCGGTACGGCGGACGAACCTCCGCCTTCAACGGGGTCGTCCGTGCGAGAACGTTGCGGTTGGGTGTCACCTCGCCTTCGCGGAGGTACCGACCGCAGACGACGTTCAGGCACGCGGCCAGGTGTTCGGCGATATTGGAATGCGGGCCCATGCACACCCCGGTGCCCGTTGTCGCCATGCCCCGCCGCCCCGCCGCGAACATCCGGGCCGCGCGGATGACATCGGCGGCCGGCACGCCCGTCACCGTTTCGGTGTGCGCCGGTGTCGCCGGTGCGACCGCCGCGCCGAGCTCCTCGAGGCCGTCTGCGAAGCGCTCGCAGAACCCGTGATCGTGACAACCCTCGGACAGGATCACGTGCAGCAGTCCCGCGAACAGTGCGGCATCGGTGCCGGGGCGGAGCTGCAGGTGCAGATCCGCACGAACCGCAGTTTCGGTGCGCCGAGGATCGACGACGATGAGCTTCAGCCCTCGCTCGCGCGCCCTGCGGATCGTCACGGACGGGTTCTGGGTGATCGCGCCGTCCCCGTCACCGCCGTTGAGCGACACCATCGGATTCGTGCCGGCCAGCAGCCACACGTCCGCGGTGTCGAAGCGCTGGCGCCCGCCGAGATACTCCCCCATCCGCGACTGCACGATCCACTTGGCGGACTGATCGATCGTCATGGTCGAGAACAGTTTCCGGGATCCGGTGGTGCGGAACCACGCCCGCGCCATCGGGCCGGTCAGCGCCGCGAAGTTCTGCTGGGTTCCCATGAACAATGCCAGTGCGTCCGGACCGTGCTCCCCCGTGATCGCTTCGAGGCGCTCGGCAATCTCCGCGATCGCGACCTCCACCGGGATGGGCTCGAAGTTGCCGCCGGGGGTGCGGCGCATCGAGGTGGTGAGCCGATCCGGCCCCTGATGGAAGTCGCCACCACGACGTCCTTTCGGACACGAGTAGCCGCCCGACAACGGGTGCAGTCCGTCGCCGACGATGCTGAGGATCCGATCGCCGTCGACCTCCACCCGCACCCCGCACGAGGCGGGGCACAGGCGGCAATAGGACAACTTCACCGGCACTGTCCGCTCCGTCCGCTGTTCGGCAGAGGCGATGGGCTCTGCAGGATGTGATGACCGTCACCGACATCATCGCAATCTAACATCTGTAGGTAAATGGCACAACATGAGCCTGTTGCGTCGGCCACGAACGGCAAACGGTCATTCACCAGCAGAACTCCATGCGGTGAATAACCGTCTACCGCGTAGGGTTATTCGGCTGCAGCCATGGTGTGGGGTGTCGTAGCGGTCTCGGAACGGCGGTTGCTCTGCACTCGGCGATTTCGGATGGACATGACCCCGAGAGTCACGACAGCGAGCAGCGTCGGCACGATCGTGAGGAGGAAGATGCTCTGCGCACCCAACCCCGCCGCGATCAGAAGCGCGCCGACCGCCGGACCCGCGATCGAGCCGATTCGCCCGATGCCCATTGCCCAGCCGACACCCGTCGCGCGGACCGCAACCGGATACACCGTGGCTGCGATCGCGATGATGCCGGCCGAACTACCAGACATGCCGAATCCGACGAAGAAGACCGCCAGCAGCAGCAACCATCCGCTGCCGAGAAGCATTGCGACCAGCGCAGTGAACACGGCTCCGAGCGTGTAGCCCGCCATCACCACGACGAAGCCGTTGCCGATCCGGTCGGTGATCCGGCCGAATGTCAGCGCACCCGTCATCCCGCCGAGGTTGAACAGCGACGCGGCGAGCAACGCGGTCGATGCACTCCGACCACCTTCGCCGAACAGTGTCGGCATCCAGCTGAGCAGAAAATAGATGACCAGGAAGTTGATGACGAACACGCCCCACAACAGGACCGTGTCGACCGCGCGGCCGCCCTGGAACAGGACGCTCACCGGCGACTTCGTCACGGTCGACGTGTCCTGCACGAACCTGGCCGTGGCGGTGACGCGTGCGTGGGGCGCGATCTCGTCGACGATGTGCGCGGCCTCCTCGTTGTGGCCTCGGGCAACGAGGAACTTCACAGACTCCGGCAGCCACCGCATCGCCACAGCCATCAAGATCAGCGGCAACACGCCACCGACGACGAACAGCGCCTGCCACCCGAACTTCGGGATGAGGAACGCGGCCGCGAAACCACCGACGAAGCCACCCAGCGACATGCCCGCGACCGTCACGGTCACCATCGTCGCCCTCATACGGGCAGGGCTGTATTCACTCACCATCGCGATGAGATTCGGTGTCACACCGCCGAGACCGAGACCCGCGATCACGCGCAGCACGATCAGAGCCGTCATGGAGGTCACCAGCGCGGTGGCGAGCGTGAACACCGCGAAGATGATGGTGCACACCATGATGATCTTGCGGCGGCCGTAGCGGTCGGCCAGCGGCCCGAACAGCAGGCTGCCCACGACCATCGCGCCGGTACTCAGCGCGAGCGCGAAGCCGAAGGACGCGGGCGACAGTCCCCAGTCCGCCGACATGGCGGGAATGACGAACCCGATGAGTTGTGCGTCGATGCCATCGAGGATCGCGAGACCGAGGCACAGGGCTAGGACACGCTTCTGCAGGGATGACAGGGGCGAGTCGTCGATGATCTTGGTGATGTCCACATCGCGGGTACTGCTCACGGTGCGTGTCCTCTCGGAGAAGGGGAAATGAACCTCAGGACCGGGACGTCGCGGCATCCGCCGACTGCACCTCTCGGGGCACCGGGATCGCATGGGCCGGTGGCGCCTGAAAGCGCTCTCGGAGAACAGCCTTCGCGAGCTTGCCCGAGAAGGTGCGCGGCAGCGGTTCGTCGAGGGCGACCGCCACCGCGGGGCGCTTGAATTTGGCCAGGTTCCCGCTCGCGACGGACGCGATGTCGGTGACGATGTCGTCCGCCGGCCGTTGACTGTGGAACACCACCATCGGGACCTCACCCCATCGGTCGTCCTTGACGCCGATCACCGCGAGGTCGACCAAGCCGTCGATGCCGTGCAGCGCCTTCTCGATCTCGGCCGGGTATACGTTGAGTCCACCGGAGATGAGCATGTCCTTGCGGCGGTCGACGACCTTGAGGAAGCCGCCTTCGTCCTGCAGGCCCAGATCGCCGGTGCGCAACCAGCCGTCGACAAGCGTGTCCGCCGTCGCCTCGGGCTTGTTCCAGTACTCCCGCATGACGTGCTCGCCGCGCACCAGAATCTCGCCGACCTCGTTCGGTGCGGCGAAGCCACCGTCGATGCTGCCGATGCGCACCTGGGTGCCGGCCAGGGCCAGGCCGGCGAAGCCAGGCCGGGTACGAGCGTCCTCGTAGTACAGCGTCGAGACCATTCCCGACGCCTCGGTCAGTCCGTATGCCTGGGTGAGCGGCACGCCGCGGCTGTTGTAGAAGTCGAGCAGGTCCAGGCTCACGGGTGCGCCACCGGCGCCGGCGAACGTGAACTTCGCGAGCTTGCGCGTTCCGAAGTCCGGGAGCTGGGCCATGCGCTCCCAGATCACCGGCACCGTTGTGGTCGCGGTGACCTGCTCACGCTCGAACGTGTCCAGGGCGATCGCCGGATCGAACTCGCGCAGCAGCACCATCGTCGATCCCGGCAACACCACGAGCTGCATGAAGATCGACAGGACCGAGCCGGTGTAGACGAGCGGCGCCGAGCACATCACGCGGTCGCGGCGGGAAATGCCGTGGCTGAGCACCTGCGCGATACCGGGCGCGAGTGCGCTGCGATGTGTGACGAGCGCACCCTTCTGTATACCCGTGGTGCCCGAGGTGTAGCAGATGAATGCCGGATCGGACGCCTCGATGTGAACGTCCGGCACGTCTCCGGGGTCGAGCAGCGTCTCGTATGCGCGGTGGTCGCTTCCCCCGATCGCGAAGATCTCGAACTCGGTTTCGGCCGCTGCCTCCTCGAGCAACGGAGCCAGCTCGTTCTCCACGATCACGACCCGTGGCGCCGAATCCACGAGCATCGGAGCCAGTTCCTTGCCTAGCAGTCGGAAGTTGAGCGGGACACTGATCGCACCGAGCTTGAGTGTCGCGAGGATGACGTGCGCCAGTTCCGGGCGATTGAGCATCATCACCCCGACGCGGTCACCCTTACGAACGCCCCGGGCGGCGAGGCCACGGGCCAGCGCGTCGGTGACTGCGTCCACCTCGGACCACGTCTGGGAGGTGTTGCCGAACACGATCGCCTGCTGGGCGGGACGAGTCTTGCCCCAGTATCGAACCAGATCGGTCAGATTCATTGTCGTCTCCTCATGCTCGCCGTGGGGGCGTGCCCCGCTCTCGCTCACGGCGGTGGGGGTGCGGCCCGCGCCGGGCCCGTCCACCCGATTCGGACGCGCCTCCGTCGGGCGGCGCGTCTGGAGTTGCTGCGCGACCGTCGGGCCGGATCACCCACCGAGGTGGTGTGTGATCGCCGTCACCGAGGTCGCAGTTAATCTAACATCTGTAGATAGTTGGCACAACAGAATGCGGCATCGAATTCGCACACCCGCCTGCGAGGATTCCGACCTTGCCGCCCCTACCCGCGCGAGATCGGTCCCATCGCGTCGGAATGGTCGGATACACTGCGTGTAAACACTTTTCGGAGGACATCCTCCGTATCCGCCCCGAGCTCCGGCGGTAGCGACGGCGCGAACTTCTCACCCTGTACCCGGACCGGGCTCACCACGAATTCGAGCTCACCCACTCCCTCGTATTCGACGCGGTACGTGTTCGCGCGACCGGCGAAGTGTGGATCGGCGATCATGTCTCGGACGCTGTTCACCGGTCCACCCGCGATGTCGTGCGCGAGGAACAGCGCGACCCACTCGTCGCGGGTGCGCTGTAGGAAGATCTCGCGAAGCTCGCGGTACACACGGTCGGCGCGCGCCGGCGCTTCCGGATCGGTACCTGCCAGATCGATCTCGAGCAGATCCGGCCGGTCGACGGCCATGCAGAAGTTGCGCCAGAACTTGTCGACGTGCGAGCCGAACAGCACGGCCTCGTCGTCCTTCGTGCGGTACGCCTCGAGTCGCGGCCAATCGGGCAGCCGTCCGTCCGGCAGCCACGTGGGGCGATGGATGGATCGCTCCTTGTTGAGTTCGGCATCGACCAGGTCCGGCATCCACGACGCGGCCACGTCGATGCCCGCCACCTCGAGCTTGCAGCCGCGACCGGTGCGACCGGCACGATGTACCGCTGCGAGCAGGCCCATCGCGCCGTAGGCACCCAGCGCGTACATCGCGATCGGCGCAGTCGTGGACCCCGCGATCCCATCGGTCGGCGGTTCCCCCGGTGTGCGCACATCGCGCAGCCCCGCGTACGCATCGAACACAGGACCCCCGGTCCCGAGCCGGCTGTACGGGCCATCGGATCCCATACCCGAGACCGTGCAGAAGACGATCTTCGGATTGACCTCTCGCAGCTGGTCGTAGCCGACGCCGAGCCAGTCGAGGTAACCGCTGCGCATGCCCTCGACGACCGCGTCACACGTCCGGGCGAGATCGAGGAAAGCCTGCGCGCCTTCGGGGGATCGCAGGTCGAGTGCAACGCTCTTCTTACCCCGGTTCCACCTCAGATGCATGAACGACGGACCGTCCTGGTCGCCGATCGCGCGGCTGCCGCCGATGCGCACCGGATCGCCGAGCGGCCCTGATTCGATCTTGATGACTTCGGCACCCAGGTCGGCAAGGTGCCCACCGACCGATGCGGGCGCCAGCTGTGCGACCTCGAGGATACGCATGCCCTCGAGCAACGAGTAACCACTCATACGTCTCCTCCTTCGGAAATATTGAGCGTCTGTTCGGGTTTCAGTTCCACCCACAGTCCTTCCGCATCGGCGACGAGCACATCGCCGTGGTACATGGTTCCGCGCATGAACCGCTTGCGTCCGTCCTGTCGCAGGTACTCCGCCTCCACACGGAGTTCGACGTCGAGTGGGGCAGGCGCCCGGAAGTTCACGTTCAGATAAGCCGTACGCGCCCAGGGACGTCCGGAATCATTGGCGAGCCGGGCCATGATCTCGTCGAAGATCAGCGGTGTGACACCACCGTTCATCGCGTAACGACCGGCATGGAAGCGCCCGACCGTGACCCGCCCACGAGCGGTGGTTTCCGTCACCGCGTCGATGTGCAGCGGCGGCGCCAGGGCCTGGCCCCGACCGGCCAGATCCCAGCGATGACCCGCGATCTGATCGTCCTCGCCTACCTCGAGTTCTTCCAATCTTCGCGCAACAGAACGCAGTGCCCCGGCGATACTCGACGCGGCGGCAGGGTCGGGACGCGACCGCGTGAATGCCTCCTGTACCGCACGTACTGCGGCGACCAGCTCGGCGAACTCGTCGCCGGCCTCGACTGTCGGATCGAACGGATCGTTCCAGTCCGGATTCCAGATATCGACCGGTGCGTTCGGGCGTAGCGAGACGTCCATGATGCCCCTTTCAGTCGGTTCCCGCACGGGCACCGAAGAATTCCGTGAACATGTCGCCGATGGGGCGAGGGCGCAGCGTGGTGCGTGCGACCGCGTTCTCGCGGTCGTAGCGGCTGCGCAGATCCTTACCATGCCCGGCGAGCAGGAGCGATTTGATCTCCCGGACCGCCTCGGGTGGTTGCGCTGCGATCTGCGCCGCGGCCCCCAACGCGGTCTCGAGAACGTCACCGTCGCCCGCGTATCGGGTGAGCAGGCCCATGCGATACGCCTCGTCGCCGGCGACGGCACGCGAAGTCATGAGCAGATCTCGCGTCTGCCCGGCTCCGATCAAGGTGTCGAGTATCCAGGTCAGGTTCGCACCACCGTACTTCGCCGCAGTCACGGTGAATTGGGCCGACGATCCGCCGACCCGTAGGTCGGAGCAGGCAGCGAGCAGTGTCCCGGCGCCGTACGACATGCCCTGAACTGCCGCGATCGTGGGCTTGGCGAATTCGAGATACCGCCAGAGCAGCTCCTCGCGCTCGAGCATCGCCTCCAGGTTCGCGTCCGACGACAGTGCCGCGAGTTCCTGCAGGTCGTACCCTGCCGAGAAGGCACGATCACCGGACCCGGCGATCACCACGACCCGGACGGCGTCGTCACATGCTGCACGGGTCAGCGTCTCGTCGAGTGCCCGTTGCAGCGACAGCGAGATCGCGTTGTGCACCTCCGGACGATTCAACGTCAGTTGCAGTACACCCGGTGCGGGAGACGACTCGAGCAACTCACGCGAGGTCATGTCGTCACGCCGGCCTTCTTCCGCCGCTCCTCCGCGATCGCAGCGGCATCGCCCGAGATCATCTTGTGGAAGACCTGCCCAGGCAATTCGTTCCGTCCGTAGACGAGTTCGTCCACCTGCCCGTGCGCGACGTTGTCGGTGATCGTCTTCGTGACGAACCAGTCCTCCGCGTGGAGAGTCTCCATCAGGAGTTCCCAGTTCTTCTCGAGTACCCGCTTCTCACGGGGAGTCGTGGGTTCGGCCGGAGACAGCAACCGGATGGTGCAGTACGAGACGTTGGGATCGTCGACGTCGGGGACGATGGTCCAGACCTCGAAGTGATTCGGCTCGGTGACCAGCATCGTGCCGGGATAGATCGTGTAGTTCGCGAGCGAGTAGTCGCGGACATCGAAGGAATCCGGATCGGCGTCGCGAACCTCCGTGATCGCCTTGCGCGCCACAACGATTCGCCACGACCTGTCGACGAGATCGAAGGCCGTGATGTTGCCCTCGAGGAAGTTGCACACGGTCTTGGTGTGCAGCTGGCACAGATGGTAGGAGTCCTGCACGCCGTCGACCGCGATCTTCCAGTTCATGTCGAGCTTCCAGGTCTCCTTGCGGACCTGGAACGACGTGGCAATACCGGTGTCGGCGACCTCGGCGTCGTGCTTCTCACCGAGCACCCTCGCGATGTCCAGTTCGGCACCGACGGTCGGCACGACCCAGACGAGCCCGTGCCGCACCTCGCATGGGAACTCGACCAGCCCGTACTGCGATCGATCCAGGCCGTCGAACCCTTCGGCGTGAGGCATTCCCCGCAGCGCACCGTCGCGGCCGTACGCCCAGTTGTGGTAGGGGCAACTGAAGAGGCGCTTGCATCCCGATTCCTCGAATTCGACCTTGGAACCTCGGTGCCGGCACACGTTGGAGAACGCCTTGACGCTGCCATCGGACTGCCTGATCACCAGCAGCGGCGTGCCGATGAGCTCGGTGGTGACGAAGTCGCCGGTCTTCTTCAGCTCGTCGATGTGCGCCACGATGTGCGGGAATCGGCGCACGGCGTCACGTTCGAGGCTCGCCAGTTCGGGGTCGTTGAACACGGAGAACGGAACACGAAGCATCTCGTCCGCGTAGTCGGTGCTGTTGTTGTCGACGTGCGCGATCAGGCGCCGAGTGAGGTCGATCTTGTCTTCACGCTGCATGACCTCAGCGTGGCACATGAGACATCTGGCGTCTAGTGTCTTATCCAGATTACCCGACGGTATGGTGCATGCGTGGCACACAAGACGGACACCGAGACCACGGACGTCGGCGCAGCGATCCTTGTCGCCGCCGAATCATGCTTCGAACAGTTCGGTATCACGAAGACCACGATGGCCGACGTCGCGCGAGCTGCAAACATGTCCCGGGCGACCGTCTACCGCTACTTCTCGGACCGCGAATCGCTCATTGTGGCGTCGATCGTCCGCCGCGCACGGATGAACATGGAGCCGTGGCGAGTGCGCATCCGGAAGTACCCGACGTTCGGCGAACGGATCGTCGAGGGCCTGTGCGCCAATATCCGCCGAGGCCTCCGCGACCCGATGATCCATCTCCTCGTCTCCCCTGCCGAGGCAACACTCGCCACAACTCTGCTCGCGACCTCGGGCCGTGCCGTCCAACTCACCCGCGAACTATGGGAGCCGATTCTGCTCGAGGCCCGGGAGTCCGGAGAGCTTCGCGCCGATGTCGATCTGGACCTGCTCTACGAATGGCTGTCGGAGATCGAGATGAACTACATCAGTGCGCTCGGCGCCAGTGCGGGCTCGCTCGACCGGTTGAGGGCGAAGCTGTACGCGTTCGTCGTGCCGTCGCTACTCGCCCGCCCGTAGACCCCGCGGGACCACCACTCCCCATCGACGCCGCGCGATCGGGCGTTCCCCGCCCGCTCCGGGCCGCTCACTCGACCCCGTGGGGAGCCGGCCCCGGAGGAGCCGCAGAGGCTCGGGGCCGCGGTGTACCCACGCCGGGGACCGACCGTCATGCCGTGCGCCGACTCGTGCCCAGTCCCATCGTCCGGCCCCACCGCACGCGTGCCGCTTCGCCGGGCGACGCGGGGCATTGCGTCACGCACTTGTCCGAACTATAGTCCAGACAACTGTCCAGACAAGGGGCACCCGAGGCACACAGCGAAGGCGTCAGCATCGCGTACCGACCGGTCCCCGCCATGTGCGCATCCGAATCTCCTACTACACCTGACACTTTCCAATCTCCAGAACGGAAACGTCCGATGTCCCTGATTCCCGGCGACAGCTCGGCTCTGCTCGTCGACGGCAAGCTGGTTCCCGGCTCCGGCGGCACGTTCGAGGTCGTGAACCCGGCCACCGAGGAGGTGCTCGGCACCGCCGCCGACGGCACCGCCGCCGACATGGACGCCGCGATCGAGGCGGCGCGTCGCGCCTTCGACACCACCGGCTGGTCCCGCGACCACGCCTTCCGCGCCCGCTGCCTGCGTCAGCTCCGCGATGCGCTGCGCGGCCACATCGAGGAACTGCGGGCGATCACCATCGCCGAGGTCGGCGCACCCCGGTTCCTCACCTCCGCCGCCCATCTCGAGGGCCCCGTCGACGATCTCGGGTACTTCGCCGACCTGGCCGAGAACTACTCGTGGCAACAGGATCTCGGAAATGCTGCGCCGATGGGCATCCCCACCCACCGCTACGTGCTCCGCGAGGCGGTCGGTGTAGTCGGGGCGATCACACCGTGGAACTTCCCGCACCAGATCAACTTCGCCAAGCTGGGTCCCGCGCTCGCCGCCGGCAATACGGTGGTACTCAAGCCCGCGCCCGACACCCCGTGGTGCGCCGCGGTCGTGGGCCGGATTCTCGCCGAGGAAACCGACATCCCGCCGGGCGTCGTGAACATCGTGACCTCGAGCGACCACGCCGTCGGCGCCCTGCTCGCCACCGACCCGCGCGTGGACCTCGTGTCGTTCACCGGCTCCACCGCCACCGGCCGATCGGTGATGCGCGCCGCCTCGGAGACCCTGAAGAAGGTGTTCCTCGAACTCGGCGGAAAGTCGGCGTTCATCGTGCTCGACGACGCCGACCTCGGCGCCGCATGCTCGATGGCCGCCTTCACCGTGTGCACCCACGCCGGGCAGGGCTGCGCCATCACGACCCGTCTGCTCGTCCCCCGGATCCGCTACGACGAGGCGGTCCGCGTCACCGCAGACGCCCTGCGCGGCATCCGGCCCGGCGACCCGAACGAGCCCGGCACGGTGTGCGGTCCGCTGATCTCCGAGCGCCAGCGCGCACGGGTCGAGGGCTACCTGCGGCTCGCCGTCGAGGAGGGCGGGACGATCGTCGTCGGCGGCGGCCGCCCCGCCGAGCACCGGCGCGGCTTCTTCGTCGAACCGACGCTGATCGCCGGGGTCGACAACACCGCTCGCGTCGCCCGGGAGGAGATCTTCGGGCCGGTCCTCGTGATCCTCCCCTACGACGGCGACGACGAGGCGATCCGCATCGCCAACGACTCCCCCTACGGCCTGTCCGGGGCCGTCTGGGGCACCGACGAGGACCGGGTCCGCCGGGTCGTCGAGGGGGTCCGCACCGGCACCCTGAGCGTCAACGGAGGCATCTGGTACGCCGCCGACGCTCCCTTCGGCGGCTACAAGCAGTCCGGAATCGGCCGCGAGATGGGTGTGGCCGGATTCGAGGAATACCTGGAGACCAAGCTCGTCGCCGAACCGGCGGCGAAGCAGAGAGGCTGACGAACATGACCCGCAGCACAACGCGTTTCGCCGATCGCACCGCGATCGTCACCGGATCGGCGCAGGGGATCGGCGAGGCGTATGCCAGAGCCCTTGCCGCCGAGGGCGCCTCCGTCGTCGTCGCGGACATCGACACCGAGCGCGGCGAGCAGGTCGCCAAGCAGATCGTCGCCGACGGCGGCATCGCCGTCTTCAAGACCGTCGACGTCTCCGATCCCGACTCGGCCACCGAGCTCGCCGCCTTCACCGTCGAAACGTTCGGCAGCATCGACCACGTCGTCAACAACGCCGCCATCTACGGGGGCATGAAGCTCGACCTGCTGCTCACCGTCCCGTGGGACTACTACAAGAAGTTCATGAGCGTGAACATGGACGGCGCGCTCAACATCACCCGCGCGGCGTGGCCGCACATGACGGAACGCGGCGGTTCCGTCGTCAACCAGTCCTCGACCGCCGCGTGGGTGTACTCCGGCTTCTACGGCCTGGCCAAGGTCGGTGTCAACGGCCTGACCCAGCAGCTGGCCGTCGAACTCGGGGGCTCGAACATCCGCATCAACGCGATCGCCCCGGGTCCGATCGACACCGAGGCCACCCGCACCGTCACGCCGGGAAACATGGTGGCGGACATGGTCTCCAAACTGCCGCTGAAGCGGATGGGCACGCCCGGGGACCTGGTGGGAATGTGCCTGTTCCTGCTCTCCGACGAGGCGAACTGGATCACCGGGCAGATCTTCAACGTCGACGGCGGCCAGGTGATCCGCTCGTGACCAGGCTCGGCTACATCGGCCTCGGCAACATGGGCGCGCCGATGGCGACGCGGCTGCTGGACCGGCCGGGCGGGCTCACCGTTCTCGACGCCCGGCCCGAGGCCGTCGCGCCGTTCACCGCGGCCGGCGCCCGGGCCGCCGGCGACCCCGCCGACCTGGCGCGCGACTGCGACGTCGTCTGCGTCACCGTCGTAGACGACGCGCAGGTCCGCACCGTCGTCGCCGGGCTGCTCGACACGGCCCGGCCCGGCACGGTGATCGCGGTCCACTCGACCATCGCCGACACCACCGCCGTCGAGCTCGCCGCCGAATGCGCCGACCGCGGCGTCGAACTCGTCGACGCTCCGGTCAGCGGCGGGGCCCCCGGCGCCGAGCAGGGCCGGCTCGCGGTGATGGTCGGCGCCTCCGACGCGGCGTTCGACGCGGTACGCGAGCCGTTCTCGCGGTTCGCCGAGCTCGTCGTGCACGCCGGCCCGGTCGGCGCGGGCACCCGGATGAAGCTGGCCCGGAATCTGCTGCACTTCGTGTCGTTCACCGCGGCCGCGGAGGCGCAGCGCCTCGCCGAGGCGGCCGGGCTGGACATCACCGCGCTCGGGACGGTGGTCCGCCACACCGACGCGATCACCGGTGGCGCCGGGGCGATCATGCTCCGGGACACCACCGCACCGATCCCGCCGGACGACTTCTGGTTCCCGATCCTCGACCACGTCCGCGCCCTGGGCGAGAAGGACCTGTCGCTGGCCCTCGGCCTCGGCGCTCGTCTCGGCGTCGACCTGCCCCTGGCCACGCGGGCACTGACCGGCCTGGGACCCGGGCTCGGCGTCGGCACCGGAGACCTCGCGAGCCGGAACCGACAGGAGGAACGCACATGACCGACGATCGCCGCCGCCGCGGTCTGGACATGATGTCGAAGGTGTACGGCTGGGAGATGCAGGACGGGCCCGGCGACCACTTCGCCGTCACCGCGGACCACCTGTTCGCCGACATCTGGTCCCGGCCCGGGCTCAGTATCCGCGACCGGCGGCTGCTGCTGCTCGGTGCGCTCACCGCACAGGGCCTGATCGACGTGGCCGAGATCCAGGTCGGCGCCGCCCTCCACAACGAGGAACTCGACGAACAGCAGCTGAAGGAGATCGCCCTGTTCCTGTGCCACTACGTGGGGTGGCCGCTCGGCACCAAGCTCGACTCGATGATCGGCGGCGTGCTCGCCGAACGCCGCAAGGCGGCGAAGTGAGCTTCCCACCGGCTCACCGTGCAACACGAGAACACAGGGAGTGACGAGTGCAGGACTTCGCGGACCGGCCGGGCGCGGCCCTCGTGGCCGGCGGCACCGGCGGGATCGGCCGAGCGGTGTGCCGGATGCTGGCCGAGCGCGGCAGCGACGTCGCGTTCATGTTCCGCCGCAGCGGGGCGGCCGCCGCAGACCTGGCGACCGAGCTGTCCGCGCTCGGCGCGAAGGTGCTGTCGCTGCAGGTGGAGCTGAGCGACAGTGCCGCAGTCGCCGGCGGCGTGGACGCGGTGATCGAATCCTTCGGTGCGTTGCACACTCTCGTCTACGCGGCGGGACCGCACGTGCCGATGCTGCACCTGAGCCGGGTCACGCCCGCGCAGTTTCGCGACCAGCTCGTGGGCGACGCGGGCGCGTTCTTCAACCTCGTCCATCCCGCCCTGCCCCGGCTGCGGGAGTCGCGGGGCAGCATCGTCGCCGTGACCACCGCCGCGACCCGTCGGTTCCCCGTCCGGGACGGTCTGTCGGCCGGGCCCAAGGGTGCGATCGAGGCCCTCGTGCGGGGCCTGGCGGCCGAGGAGGGACGGTTCGGTGTGCGCGTGAACGCGGTGGGGCCGGGCATGCTCACCGACGGCACGGCCGCCCGGCTGATCGGGTCCGGCGATCTCGACGAGCACGCACTGTCGGTCGCGCGGAACAACATTCCGCTGCGCCGCTTCGGCGACGCCGATGACATCGCCGAGGCGGTCGCGTTCCTCGCCTCGGACCGCGCGGATTTCGTGTCCGGGCAGACACTCGACGTCGACGGCGGTTACAGCGCGTGACCGGCGCCCACCGTGCGCGGGGTACCGCACCGGAACCGGCGATGGGTAATGTGCTCGTCAGTACACGCCGCTTCAGCACCCGCCACCGGACCGCAGCGAACGGAGACCGCCGTCATGACCCGTACCACCCTGCCCCGGGAGATGATCGAACTCGCCGAGGCAACACCGGGTTTCATGCCGATCGACGAGGGCACGGCCCTGCACGACGCCGCGGTGCACTATCTCGGTGACGGAGTCGGTGTCGAGATCGGCACCTACTGCGGGCGCTCGACCGTCTATCTCGGTGCCGCCGCGAAGGCCACCGGCGGCACGATCGTCACGATCGACCATCATCACGGGTCCGAGGAGCATCAGCCCGGGTGGGAGTACCACGATCCGGCCCTCGTCGACGCGCACACCGGCCGGCTCGACACGGTGGGACGGTTCCGTCACACCCTCGCCGACGCGGACCTCGAATCCCACGTCGTGGCGGTGCTGGGGCGATCGGGCCAGGTCGCGGCGTTCTGGCGGACCCCGGCGGCGTTCGTGTTCGTCGACGGCGGTCACAGCAGCGAGGCGGCGCAGGCGGACTACGCGGGCTGGGCTCCCTGGGTGCGCGTCGGCGGCGCCCTGATCATCCACGACGTGTTCCCCGACCCGAAGGACGGCGGACGACCCCCGTACGAGGTCTACCTGCGCGCGCTCGGGAGCGGCGAGTTCACCGAGGTGTCGGTGACCGGGTCGCTGCGGGTGCTCGAACGCACCGGCGGCACCGTCGGAGTGCTGCCGGGCTGACGGCTCAGACCGTCACCCGGCAGTCCTCGTGGCAGCTCTCGGTCGCGACCCATCCGGAGGGTGCGGCGGCATCGCGGAACACGCCGTTGCCCGCGGTGCTGCGTGAGAGCGCATCGGCGGCGAGGATCACGGCGGCACTGGTCCAGGAGCTCTTCTCCACGGGCCAGCGCTTACCGTCCGTGAAAACCATTCCGGTCCAGTACGACCCGTCCGGATCGCGTAGATGCTGCATGGCCGCGAGCAGATCCCGGGCCGTCGTCGCCTCACCCATCGCGTCCAGTGCGAGCACGAGTTCGCAGGTCTCGGCCCCCGTCACCCACGGCCGGTGGTCGACGCAGCGGATTCCGAGACCTCCGACCACGAAGTCGTCCCAGCGCTCCCGGATCCGTTGCCGGGCCGGCGCACCGCGCACCGCGCCGCCGAGGATCGGGTAGTACCAGTCCATCGAATACTCCGGCTTCGGCGCGAACGCCTCCGGGTGCCGGCGCAGCACGTGCCCGAGCCGATACCACGCGACCTCCCAGTCCGGGTGGGGATCGCCGACCACCTCCGAGAGGCGCAGGCCGCACTGCAGGCTGTGGTGGATGCTCGAGCACCCCGTCAGCAGGGCCTCGTCGGCCACGCCGTGTTCGCCTCGTGCCCAGTAGATCTCGCCGCCGGGCGCCTGCAACTCGAGCACATGGTCGAGGGCCGTCCGCACCGTCGGCCACAGCCGTTCCACGTGGTCGACGTCGCCCGTCACGAGGTAGTGGTGCCACACTCCCACCGCGATGTATGCGGTGAAGTTCGAGTCCGCGTCGTGGTTTTCGACGGCTTCCTCGCGGAACTGCATGGGCCACGAGCCGTCCGGCCGCTGGGTGCGACGGGACCAGTCGAAGGCCGCCTCCGCCTCCTCGAGCAACCCCGCGGCGGTGAGAGCCATCGCGGACTCGATGTGGTCCCACGGGTCCGTGTGACCACCGGGGAACCACGGGATCGCTCCGGAGGACTCCTGCATGTCGGCGATCGCGCGGGCGGTGTGCAGGCACTGTTCCTCGGACAGTACTCCCGGCACGGCCGGAACCGCCGGCCGTGCCCCGCCGGGGCGGAAGTCAGCGGCCGGCAACGGGAACCGTCGGCTTCTCGAGGTAGAACACGACGCTCTTGCCGAGCACCGGGTTCAGCAACGACTCCGCGGTGCGCGTCAGCCACGGCCCCTGCATCAGGTCCCACACGAGGAGCCGGTGATACGCCTTCGTCAGGGGGTTGTCGTCGTTGTCGACGCCCACAGCGCATTTGAGCCACCAGTACGGCGAGTGCAGGGCGTGCGCGTGGTCTCGGCCGCGCACCGTCAGGCCGGCCGCGGTCAGCTCGGCCGCGAGCTCGTCGGCCTTGTAGATCCGCACGTGCCCGCCCTCGACCTCGTGATACGCGTCGGACAGCGCCCAGCAGATCTTCTCCGGCAGCCACCGCGGCACGGTGACGGCCGCGACGCCGCCCGGCTTGAGCACACGCACGAATTCGGCGATGGCACGGTCGTCCTCGGGCACGTGCTCGAGCACCTCGGAGATCAGCACGACGTCGAAGGTCTCGTCGTCGTAGGGCAGAGCGAGGGCATCGCCCACCTCGGCCCGGGCGAGTGCACCCTCGGGAACCTGGCCCTCGAGTTCCATGGCCGCGAACATGTCGCCGACGGCCTTCATGTCCTCCGCGCTGCGGTCGAACGCCACCACGTCGGCGCCCCGACGGTAGAGTTCGAACGAGTGCCGGCCCGCGCCCGCGCCGATGTCGATGGCGCGGTCGCCGGGCTTGACCCCGAGCCGGTCGAAATCGACTGTCAGCATCAGGTGTTCGTCCTTCCTGCCTGGGCCGCCACGGTGTCCTGGTAGGCCCGGACGGTCCGGGCGGCCACGGCCGCCCAGCTGAATCGCTCGAGCACGCGGGCCCGTGCCACCGACCCGAGGCGGGTCTGCTCGGCGGGATCGTCGAGAACGCGCGCCAGTGCCGCGGCCAGCTGCTCGCTGTCCCCCGGAGGCACGAGGATGCCCGCGTCGCCGACCACCTCGGGGATCGCGCCGGCGCGGCTCGCAACCAGTGGGGTCGCGCAGGCCATGGCCTCGACCGCGGGCAGCGAGAACCCCTCGTAGAGCGACGGGACCACGGCCACCTGCGCCGAACCGAGCAGCTCGGCCAGCTCGCGGTCGTCGATCCCGGAGACGGTGCGCACCGCGTCGCCGATGGCCAGCTGCTCGATCAGCTTCTCGGTGACCCCGCCGGGCGCGAGCCGGGTGACGAGCACCAGCTCGACCCGCCGTTCGGTGCGCAGCTTCGCCACCGCCTCGAGCAGGTTGGCGACGCCCTTGAGCGGCGCGTCCGCGCTGGCCACGCACACGATGCGGCCGGGCACGCGCTCGGCCGTCGGCGGGGCGAAGACCTCGGTGTCGACGCCCAGCGGGATCGTGCGCAGCCGCCCGTCGGGGATCTCGAAGGCGGTGCGGATGTCCTCCTCGGAGGACTTCGAGACGGTGAGCAGGGTGGGGATGCGCCGCGCCACCCGGGCCTGCATGCGCAGGAACCCGTACCAACGGCGCAGGGTGAGCTTGCGGCGCAGCGTCGGCGCGCTCGCGAGGTCCAGTTCCCGGTCGCGGGTGATCGGGTGGTGGATCGTCGCGACCAGTGGCAGGCCCGCGTCCGCGATGCGGAGCAGGCCGTAGCCGAGGCACTGATTGTCGTGCACGACGTCGAACTCGGCGGCCCGGGCCCGCAGCAGCCTGGCGGCGCGCAGGCTGAAGGTCAGCGGCTCCGGAAAACCCGCCGTCCACATCGTGCCCAGCTCCAGGAGGTCGATCCCGTCGCGAATCTCGCGCGGGTGCGGAAAGCGGAACGGATCGTCCTCGCGGTAGAGGTCGAGACTGGGCACCTTCACCAGGGTCACCCCGTCGTCCAGCTCGGGGTACGGCTGGCCGGAGAACACCTCGACGTCGTGGCCGAGCGCCGCGAGCTCGCGGCTGAGGTGTCGAACGTACACGCCCTGACCACCGCAGTGCGGCTTGCTGCGGTACGACAGCAGAGCTATTCGCACAGATCACCTCGTTCGTCGTGTCGCCGGAGCGGGTCCGTCCAGAAGATCGAACTCACTCTAGAACATGTTCTCGTCCGACGTGCAACCCGGCGCAGCCCTGCGGATCAGCGCCGGAACCGCACCAGGTCCAGTGCAAACTGAACGTACAGGGTGGCGGGCCGTTCCGCCGTCGAAGACCCGCCGAGACGACACCGACCCGGGCCTGCGGTGCACCTCGCGAACCGGTGGCGCGCCCTCGTCCTCCGCGGGTTGACACCCGGCGATGTGACGTACACCATAAGCGCACGCTTACCGTACGAACGCTCGGTGAGCAACGAGTGCACCTCACCCGAAAAGGAGACGGTATGTCCGACGCCCCGTCCATGCGCGAACTGCTCGGCGACGACGCCCCCAGCAACTGGGGACGCTGGGGCGCCGACGACGAGCTCGGAGCTCTGAACTTCCTCGGCACCAAGGAGGTTCTCGGCGGAATCGGCGAGGTCAAGTCCGGCGACGTGTTCACCCTGCAGATCCACATGGGCCGCAAGGAGGCCCCCGGCGATCCCTTGTGGCCCAGCCGCAGCGGCATCGATCGCCGCAACACCCTCGACGAATCGTCGTGGGACGGCGAGGACGCTCCTCAGTTCCCCGGCGGACTGCACTACGCCGACGACACAGCCACCCTCTTCCTGCAGGGCTCCACCCAGTACGACGCCCTCGGCCACGTCTGGTACGACGGCAAACTCTGGAACGGATACGACGCGCGCAGCACCGTCGGCAGCATGGACAAGGCCTCGGTGCTGCCGATCGCCGAGAAGGGCGTCGTAGGCCGGGGCATCCTGATCGACATGGCCCGCCACCGGGGCAAGGACTGGCTCGGCGCCGGCGAGACCTTCGACCACAACGACCTCGAGGCGGCCGCCGCCGCCCAGGGCGTGACCATCGAACCGCACGACATCCTCGTGATCCGGACCGGCTGGCTGAAGTACTGGTACAGCCTCGAAGACACCACCGAGTTCTACACCGACTTCTGCGAACCCGGCCTGACGTACAGCCGCGAACTCGTCGAATGGTTCCGGAACCGGGAGATCCCCAACCTGGTCACGGACACCATCGCCAACGAGGTGACCACCGACCCGGCCAGTGGCGTGGCGCTGCCCCTGCACTGCGCGCTCATGCGCAATCTCGGCGTCGCCCTCACCGAGATCGCCTGGCTCGAGGACCTCGCCGACGCGTGCGCCGCCGACAACCGCTGGACCTTCCTGTACACCGCGGCACCACTGAAGGTGGTGGGCGGCACGGGCGCCCCGGTCAATCCGGTCGTCATCCGATGAGCGCAGCCGGAGCCCGCGACGCACGCACGGGCGTCTACGACAGCAAGCCTTGGCTCGCACGCTACGCGCCGGGCCTGCCGACCCACATCGAGCCGGAGTACACCGACGCGCTGGAGATGTTCCGCGCCACCGTCGCTCGCGACCCGGACGCGGACATCATCCGATACTTCGACGGGCGCCTGACCCGCCGCGAACTCGACGAGCAGTCCGACGCGTTCGCGGCCGCACTGACGGCCCACGGCTTCTGCCCGGGCGAGCGGGCGGCGCTGTTCCTGCAGAACGTCCCGCAGTTCGTCGTGGCGCAGCTCGGTGTCTGGAAGGCCGGCGGCATCCCGGTCTCCGTCAACCCCATGAACAAGGAACGCGAGCTCGGCGAAATCCTCCTGGACTCGGGGGCTACCGTGCTCGTCGCACTCCAGGGGCTGTACCGGGACGTCGCACGGCACGTCGTCGCCGGCACCGCCGTCCGGATCGTGATCACCACGTCCGAACTCGAATACCAGACCCGCGGAGACGAGCGGATCTTCTCCGGGATCGAACGCCTCGATCTGCCCGACACCCTCGACCTGCAGGCCCTCCTGGCCGAGTTCCGGAGACGGCCCGTCCCCGCGCACACCCTCGGCCCGGACGACATCGCGTTCCTCACCTACACGTCCGGTACGACCGGACCACCGAAGGGCGCGATGACCACTCACCGCAACGTGGTGTTCAACGCCCGCACCTACCGGGAATGGGTGGGACTCGGCGCGGACGACGTCGTGCTGGGCATCGCCCCGCTGTTCCACATCACCGGGCTCGTCGGGCACATCGCTGTCGCCCTGCTGACCGGTGCGCCGCTGGTATTGATGTACCGGCTCGACCCCGGCGTGACCCTCGAAACGGTGGCGGTGGAGCGGGCGACGTTCACGGTCGGCTCGATCACCGTGTTCATCGCGCTGATGAACGCTCCCGGCGCCCGCGGGGAGTCGCTGAAGACGCTGACCAAGATCTTCTCCGGCGGAGCGCCGATACCACCGAGCACCGTCGCGGCGTTCGAGAAGTTCTCG
Source organism: Rhodococcus sp. 2H158 (assembly GCF_053764755.1). Classification (NCBI taxonomy): domain Bacteria; kingdom Bacillati; phylum Actinomycetota; class Actinomycetes; order Mycobacteriales; family Nocardiaceae; genus Rhodococcus; species Rhodococcus sp. 2H158. Next base: position 112,201 of record NZ_JBSNCE010000002.1, on the reverse strand, counting down.
GGGACGTACATCCACAACATCTACGGCCTCACCGAAACCACCTCCCCCTCGCATGCGGTTCCGTTCGGCACCCGGGCTCCGGTGGACGAGGCGTCCGGCGCCCTGTCGGTCGGAGTCCCGACCTTCGACACCGTCGTGCGGATCGTCGACGAGGACGGCAACGACCTTCCCGTCGGTGAGGTGGGCGAGCTCGTCACGTCGGGCCCGCAGGTGGTCGCCGGCTACTGGAACAAGCCCGAGGAGACCGCGACCGCGCTGCCCGGGGGTGCCCTCCACACCGGGGACGTCGGGTACATGGACGCCGACGGCTGGTTCTACATCGTCGACCGCAAGAAGGACCAGATCAACGCCGGTGGGTACAAGGTCTGGCCGAGAGAGGTCGAGGACGTGCTCTACGAGCACGAAGCGGTGCGCGAGGCCGCGGTGGTGGGGGTGGTGGACAGCTACCGCGGCGAGACGGTCAAGGCGTTCGTCAGCCTCCGTCCGGGGCAGTCGGTCACCGAGGAGGAACTGATCGCCTTCGCCAGGGAGAGAATGGCGGCGTACAAGTACCCGCGGCTGGTGGAGATCATCGACGAGATCCCGAAGACCGTGTCCGGCAAGCTTCTTCGCCGGGAACTCCGGGCCCGCGGCTGAACCGGGCGAGACGGCGAAGGCCCGGTCCGTTTCGGGACCGGGCCTTCGCCGTGAAGCGACCCTGACGGGACTCGAACCCGCGACCTCCGCCGTGACAGGGCGGCGCGCTAACCAACTGCGCCACAGGGCCGTGTGCACCCCCGAAGGGGTTTCCACAGAAAACCCACCGCCGAGCGGTGGGTCTACCGTATGAAATTGTGTGGTGGCCAGGGCCGGGATCGAACCGGCGACCTTCCGCTTTTCAGGCGGACGCTCGTACCAACTGAGCTACCTGGCCGGACGGCACCCGAACCGAATGCCAATTGCCAACTCTGCGACCCTGACGGGACTCGAACCCGCGACCTCCGCCGTGACAGGGCGGCGCGCTAACCAACTGCGCCACAGGGCCATGCTCTTCACTTGTGGTCAACCGTACTGCATGCGGTGATACTGCTTCCGCAAGCGTACCCCCTACGGGATTCGAACCCGCGCTACCGCCTTGAAAGGGCGGCGTCCTAGGCCGCTAGACGAAGGGGGCCCGCCGGATTACTCCGACCCGCACCCTCAACGGGTTCGCGTTCCGTTGGGAGCTTGGATAGCTTAGGACACGGGTTTCCGGATTCACAAATCAGCAGGTCACGCCGGTTGTTCGCCTTCCAGGCGCAACTCCGGCGCACCGCGCCGCCGCTCGAGCCACTGCGGCGCAGCCGTCGCCTCGAGGCAGACGTCCAGGCATTCCGCGAACCGGGCCCGGACGTCGACGTCCTCCGCGGTGAGGTCGTGGAAGTAGCGCTGCCCGGCCAGGCACGCACTGAGCACACCCAGGAACCGTTCGAGGTCGACCCCGGCACGGAACAGCCCCGCTTCCTGCGCCTCGACGGCGAGCCGGTGACCGGCCTTCCCCCACACCGAGCTGCCGCGCAGCTTGGCCTCCGCGTCGAACTCGGGCTCGGTCACGAGCTTGAACTCCGCCTGGATGATGACGTCGCCGTGCAGGGCGTCGGCGAGATCTCCGACGAGGCCGTGCAGCCGCTCGAACGGATCGAGCCCCGGCGCGTCCAGCCACCGGTCGACGATCACCCGGTAGCGCTCGAGACCCTCCGCGAGCACCGCCCGGGCGAGCGCTTCCTTCGAATCGAAGTGGAAGTACATCGCACCCTTGGTGGCCCCGGAGTGCTCGAGGATCGCGTTGACCGAGGCGGCGCCGTATCCACGCCGGGCGAATTCGATCGCCGCGGATTCGACGATCGCCGCGCGTGTGCGCCGCGCCCGCTCTTGCTGACGTGACATGGGGGGTTCGTGCCTCCGTACGTGACCGGCGGTCCCCCCCCGGACGCCACTGTAGCCGCCGTCCGGCCCCCATGGCCGCAGCCAGGCCTTCTCCGGCCTTCGCAGAGAACACACCAAGTGGTATGCTTTTGCGCGGCTCGGGTGCGCCGCAGGGGGTGCGCACCCGAGCCTTCGATCGGCCCGCGCGTCCGATACTGTTGTCCGGCGCGATGCAGCTAGACTGTGCGCCCACGCCCCTATAGCTCAGTTGGTAGAGCTACGGACTTTTAATCCGCAGGTCCCAGGTTCGAGCCCTGGTGGGGGCACCACATCGCCGCCCGTCCGGAAGGACGGGAGCGCACCGGCACGACGCGGCTCGTTACTCCGGCGCGCCGGACACCTTGCCCGGCGGGTCGCTTCGTAACTCCGGCTCCTGCCGGCCCCGCTCGTTACGCTCCCGCTCGAGGTCACGACCGCGTTTGCGGTACGTGAAGCTCAGGGCCGCGAACACCAGGAACAGGATCACGCCGACGACGGCACCGACGAGCGTCGCGCCGCGGAAGCCGGGGGCGTCGACGTCGAGGATCCGCTCCCCCGCATGGGCCGCGTTCCCGTTGCCCAGCACGATGCTCAACGTCATCAGGTTGGGGATCGCCACCACCACGGCGGCGGCGGCGAACACCACCTGCAGGACGCGGTGCCGGCGCCACGTCCTGATCCGCCACGCGGCGGCGAACAGAGCCAACGGCACGAAGGTGCACACGAGGCCGAACAGCAGGCCCCAGGCTATCCCGCGGGCGAAGCCGGCGTCGGCCAGCCCGGCGATACGCTGCGCCCACCACCGGGGGACGAATGCCGCCAGCACGAAGTACGCGATCACCAGCGCGAGCAGGGCCCCGACGCTCCACAGGGCCTTCTTGGCCCACGGCGGAAGACCCGACCGCTGCACCGTCTCGTTGCCCACCATTGCGTTGTTCCCCTTCCGGGTCCGGGTGTGCCGCTCCCCTCAGATTACGTACCCGCGAGCCCGACACGGCGCCCGAATCGTCGGTTCCGCCCTGCTGCCGCACCCGAATTGTGGTTAGGGTGTGGTCGCTCACAAAACCGATCCGGCGATCGATGGGAGTGGCGTGCGCAGCTTCGTGGATCTGGGCCTGTTCCTGTCCGCCGTCGCCCTGGGTATCGGCTCGTTTCTTCCGGTACTGGCCGGGACCCGGCCGACCGACGTCCCGCTGACCGAGTTGCGCGACGGGATCGCGGCCGGCGACGTCTCCGCCCTCGGCGCAGCCGACCTGCCCGTCCATCAGACGCTGGCGGCGCCGCTCGTGCTCGCCGCCGTGCTGCTGCTCCTGGCCGCCCTGTTCGACTCGGCGGTGGCCGGCTGGGCCGGGGTGGTGATCGGCCTCGTCGCGGCCGGCGCCTTCGCGGTGCGGGTCTACCAGCGGTTCGGCGACTACGTGCAGATCAACCACGCGACCGCGCTGACCAACCAGACGGGGTTCGTGCTGCTGCTCAGCGGGTTGGGGGTCGCCCTGCTGTGCGCGGTGATCGCGGGGCGGCGGGCATCCGCGTAGCCGAAACGCCGACGCGGGATCCCGGGGCGGGCGACCACTGTGGCTACCCTCGGTTCCCATGCCTTCCCTCGACGATCTCCTCTCGCGGATTCCGGTCGACCAGATCGCCCGCCGGCTCGACGTGGACGAGCAGACGGCGGCAACGGCGGTGCGGGCCGCCCTGCCCACGCTGGTCGGCGGCCTCGAGGCGAACACACGCAATCCGGACGGCGCCTCGTCCCTGCTGTCCGCGCTCGACCAGCACCGGAACTCGGCCCTGCTCGACGGTGGAGTGGACGTGACGGACGTGGACACCGCGGACGGCGACCGGATCGTGGCGAACGTGTTCGGCGACAACAAGGACCGGGTCGTGCAGACGCTGGGCCGGGCCGACGGCGCGGGCGGCAACGACCTCGTCGCACGGCTGCTGCCCATCCTCGCCCCGATCGTGCTGACGTACCTGGCCGAGCAGGTCGGCAGAAATTCCGGCGGCCAGGGCGGCCTGGGCGATCTGCTGGGCGGGCTCCTGCGCAGCGCGACGAACGGCACGGGAAGCGGCGGCGGTCTCGGCGACGTGCTCGGCAGCGTTCTCGGCGGCAACGGGGGTGGCCTGGGCGAGCTGCTCGGCGGACTTCTCGGCGGCGGCAAGCGCTGAGGTCACGGCGGGATACGACCGCCCCCGCGCGTCGCCCCGGGACGCCGTTTGCGCCCCGGTATGATAACGACGTCGCCGTCTGTGAGCGATCCCACCGGCGGGTAGGCCCCGGTCGGCCGAACTTGGAACAGGTAACAGACAAACGAGTGCCGAACCTACGGTGCCGTAGGCTGTAATCAGTACGTGACACGCACAGTTATGGAGAGGTAAACGGAATGACGCGAGTTCTGACTCAGCTGGAGCTTCTGCGCGAGCTGGAGCCCGTCGCCGAGGCGAACGTCAACCGCCACCTTTCGATGGCCAAGGACTGGCATCCCCACGACTACGTGCCCTGGGACGAGGGACGCAACTTCGCCGCCATGGGCGGCGTGGACTGGGAGCCCGAGCAGTCGAAGCTCGACGAGGTCGCCAAGGCCGCGATGATCACCAACCTCCTCACCGAGGACAACCTGCCGTCCTACCACCGCGAGATCGCCGAGAGCTTCTCGCGCGACGGCGCCTGGGGCACCTGGGTGGGCCGCTGGACCGCCGAGGAGAACCGCCACGGCATCGTGATGCGCGACTACCTCGTCGTCACCCGCGGCGTCGACCCGGTCGCCCTCGAGAACGCCCGCATGGAGCACATGACCAACGGATTCGCCTCGCCCAACGAGGTCGGCATGCTGCACTCGGTGTCGTACGTCACCTTCCAGGAGCTGGCCACCCGCGTCTCGCACCGCAACACCGGCCGGGCGTGCCACGACTCGATCGCCGACAAGATGCTCCAGCGCATCGCCGCCGACGAGAACCTGCACATGATCTTCTACCGCAACATCTGCGAAGCGGCCCTCGACGTCGCCCCGGACCAGACCCTCGCGGCGATCACAGACGTGCTGAAGAACTTCCAGATGCCCGGCGCCGGTATGCCCAACTTCCGCCGCAACGGCGTGCTGATGGCCAAGCACGGCATCTACGACCTGCGTCAGCACCTCGACGAGGTGGTCATGCCGGTGCTCCGCAAGTGGCGCATCTTCGAGCGTGAGGACTTCGGTGCCGAGGGCGCCCGCATCCTCGACGAGCTCGGCACCTTCCTCGAGGACCTCGAGAAGCAGGCGGTGAAGTTCGAGGAGATGCGCGATCGGTCCCTCGCCCGCGAGGCCGCCCGCCGCGAGCGCAACGAGGCCGCGTCCTGATCCAGGCCGTTCCGTGATTCGGGAGCAGCGGCCCCGAACAGCTATCCTGTGCCCGGTACCGGATTCGGTGCCGGGCACAGTTGCACGCACTTCTTCTTCACGCCGTCTTCGAGGTTTTTTCATGTCACCCCTTCGCATCGGCTCGCTCGAGTTGAACAGCCCGGTCGTACTCGCGCCGATGGCGGGAATCACCAATGTCGCCTTTCGCACCCTGTGCCGCGAACTCGAACTCGAGCGGTCGGGGAGCACGTCGGGGCTGTACGTGTGCGAGATGGTCACCGCCCGGGCCCTCGTGGAACGCCACCCCGTCACGATGCACATGACGACGTTCGGTCCCACCGAGACGCCGCGGTCGTTGCAGCTGTACACCGTCGACCCGGACGTCACGTACCAGGCCGCGAAGATGATCGTCGACGAGAACCTCGCCGACCACATCGACATGAACTTCGGCTGCCCCGTGCCGAAGGTCACCCGCAAGGGCGGCGGCTCGGCGCTGCCGTACAAGCGGCGGCTGTTCGGCAACATCGTCGCGGCCGCCGTCCGCGCCACCGAGGGCACCGACATCCCGGTGACCGTGAAGTTCCGCATCGGCATCGACGCCGATCATCACACCCACCTCGACGCGGGCCGGATCGCGGCGGCCGAGGGCGCCGCCGCCGTCGCGCTACACGCCCGCACGGCCGCCCAGCGTTACTCGGGCGAGGCCGACTGGAACGAGATCGCCCGCCTCAAGGAGCACGTCACCGACGTGCCGGTGCTGGGCAACGGCGACATCTTCGCCGCCGAGGACGCCCAGAAGATGATGGAGCAGACCGGCTGCGACGGCGTCGTGGTCGGACGCGGATGCCTCGGTCGGCCCTGGCTGTTCGCCGAGCTCAGCGCCGCGCTGAACGGCACCCCCATGCCCACCCCACCGAGCCTGGGCGAGGTGGCGGCCATCATGCGCCGGCACGCCGAACTCCTCGCCGACCACCACGGCGAGGACCGCGGCATGCGTGAGATTCGCAAGCACATCGCCTGGTACCTGCGCGGCTTCCCGGCCGGATCCGACGTGCGCAACGCCCTGGCGCGCGTGTCCGGCCTCGCCGAGCTGGACGACCTGCTCGGCCGGCTCGATCCGACCGTGCCCTTCCCGAAGGACGCGGAGGGCCCGCGCGGGCGCCAGGGCTCCCCCGGTACCGTCGCCCTGCCGGATGGCTGGCTCGACGACCCGGAGGACTGCATGGTGCCGGCGGGCGCCGACGTCATGCACTCGGGCGGCTGACCGCAGGGTCCGCCGTGCGGGCCGGACGAACCGGACCGGCGCTCGGCGGACGCCTCGATCCGGATCGAGGCCGCCAGTATCATGACGGGATCGCCGTGGTGGCGGATGCGTACGAGAGCGGAACATCCGCGGAGAGGCGAGGGAATCGGTGGGTGAGGAGCACGATTCGGGCCTGCCCGACAGTCGCGCTCCGTGGGAACGTCCTATCGCCGACTCCGGGTATCGCAGCTCACATTCCGGCCGGGTGCGACGGCGTCCGGAGGATCTTGTGCCGCCCGCCGACGCCGGACCCGCGCCGTCGGTCCGGGGCGCCGATACCGGCCGCCCCCGCCGCTCGGCCGCTCCCGACGAGAATCCCGATCAGGTCACCGTCGCCGCGCTGATGAACAAGGTCGGGCGCGACAGCACGCCCGTGCGACACCCCGAACCCGAACCGGCCGTGCCGGGCCCGCAGCCGGCCCGGCCGCGGCGGACGCCGGCGGTCGACGACGACCCCACCGAGAAGATCCCGCCCGTCGGCGCGGCCCCACCGAGCAGCCCGCCGCCCCCACCCCCGCGCGACGACCGGGCCGGACGGCGGAACGACGACCCCGACCAGCCGCCCGCGCTGCCCCAGGCCGTCGGTGGCGACGGCCTGAGCAGGCTGGCTCTGAACAAGCGCCGCAAACGCCGGCGCCTCGTGACCGTGGGCCGCACCGTCCTGGCGCTGCTGTCCGTGCTGACCCTCGTCGGCAGCGGCCTGGTGTGGGGCTACGTGCGTTCCACCGAGGCCGGATTCGCCCAGATCGCCGCGCTGGATACCGAATCCACCGACATCGTCGACCCCGGCGGGCAGACCGGCGACGAGACCTACCTGATCATCGGCACCGACACCCGTGCCGGGGCGAGCGGCGCGATCGGCGCCGGCACCGTCGCCGACGCCGAGGGCGCACGCGCCGACACCGTCATCCTCGTCAACATCCCCGCCGACCGCAGTCGCGTCGTCGCCGTTTCCTTTCCGCGCGACCTGGACGTGACGCGGCCCGTGTGCCGGGGCTGGGACAGCACCACCGGCGAGTACACGTCGGAGACGTTCCCCGCCGCCGAGGGCGACAAGCTCAATGCCACCTACGCGCTGGGCGGGCCCAAGTGCCTGGTGAAGGTGATCCAGAAGCTGTCCGGCCTGAAGATCGGGCATTTCGTCGGAATCGACTTCGCCGGCTTCGAGAGCATGGTCAACGAGGTCGGCGGCGTCGAGGTGTGCACACCCACCCCCCTGGTCGACGGGGAACTCGGCACCATCATCGAGACCGCGGGCACCCACACCCTCGACGGCCGCCGTGCCCTGGACTACGTGCGGGCCCGCAAGGTCGAGTCGGAGGGCAACGGCGACTACGGGCGTATCACCCGGCAGCAGAAGTTCCTGTCGTCGCTGCTGCGCTCGGCCATGTCGAACAAGGTCCTGTTCGACCCCGGCAAACTGAACGGGTTCATCAACGCGTTCACCCGCGCCACGTTCGTCGAGAACGTCGACACCGAGTCCCTCGTCCGGCTCGGCCGCTCGCTGCAGCGGGTCGAAGCCGGCGCCGTCACCTTCCTCACCGTGCCGACGGCCGGAACCAACGAGTGGGGCAACGAGATTCCGCGTCTCGACGACATCAAGGCGATCTTCAACGCGATCATCGACGACGAACCGCTCCCCGGCGAGAAACGCGACGTTCCCGAGCCGGAATCGTCCGCGCCGCCGGCAGCCCCCCTGCCTGCACAGACCGCGATGGACCCCTCGACGGTGTCGGTGCAGGTGTCCAACGCCTCCGGCGAATCCGGCCTCGCGGCCCGGACCGCGGAAGAACTCGGCGCCTACGGTTTCCCGATCTACAGCGTCGGCAACTACTCCGGCACGAGCAAGGAGACCGTCGTCCGCTTCTCGCCCGGGCAGGAAGCCGAGGCGTTGACGCTGGCCTCTGCGGTTCCGGGGGCCGTGCTGCAGGAGTCCCAGGACCTCGGCGGCATCGTGGAACTCGTCCTCGGCACCGGGTTCGTCGACAGCATCGCTGCTCCGACCGAGGTGGGATCGGTCCTGCCGGCGGTGCCGATCCAGGCCGCCGAGGAGAACGAGCTACCGGTCGACCTGTCGATCACCAACGCGGGCGACGATTCCTGCGCCTGAGCAGCACCTCGAGCCCGTCCATTCACCCGGCGTTCACCCGCTGCTCGTGACTCGGCTTTGTCTGCGCCGTAGTCTGTGTCATTATGCGCGTCGTATACCACGAACAGATGACCGAGCTCGCCGATCTCCTCGGAGAGATGGCGGGCCTTGCGGGCCTTGCGATGGAGCGGGCCACCCAGGCGCTGCTCCAGGCGGATCTGGCGCTCGCCGAGACCGTGATCGGCGAGCACGACAAGATCACCGACCTGAGTACCCAGTGCGAGGAAAAGGCCTTCTCGCTCCTCGCCCTCCAGGCGCCGGTCGCCGGTGATCTGCGTTCTGTGGTCAGTGGCATCCAGATCGTCGCCGACATCGACCGGATGGGTGCGCTGGCACTGCACGTCGCCAAGGCGACGCGCCGTCGGCACCCCAACCATGTTCTGCCCGAAGAGGTCAACGGCTACTTCGCCGAGATGGGCCGCATCGCAGTCTCGCTCGGCGCAGCGACCAAGGAGATCCTCGAGACGCGCGACCCCGAGCGGGCGGCCCGGCTCCACCAGGAGGACGAGGCGATGGACGATCTCCATCGTCACCTGTTCACCGTGCTCATGGACCGGGAGTGGAAGCACGGCGTGGCCGCGGCTGTGGATGTGACGCTGCTGGGCCGGTTCTACGAGCGGTTCGCCGACCACGCCGTCGAGGTGGGTCGTCGCGTGATCTTCCTGGTCACCGGCAAGCTCCCCACCGACGAGGATTTCCGGGCGATGCGTGAGCGCGTCGACAAGCTCACGGTGTATGCGCAGGACCAGTAACCCGACTCGGCACAAGGCCCCGCCCGGAGCTTCCGGGCGGGGCCTTTCCGCGTCCGCGGTGCCGAAGTCGCAGCCGGCTCAGCCGAAGCGGCCGGAGATGTAGTCCTCCGTGGCCTTCTGGGTGGGGTTGGAGAAGATCTTCTCGGTGTCGTCGATCTCGACGAGCCGACCCGGCTTGCCGGTGGCCTCGAGGTTGAAGAACGCGGTCTGATCACTCACGCGCGCGGCCTGCTGCATGTTGTGCGTGACGATCACGATGGTGTAGTCCTGCTTCAGCTCGGCGATCAGGTCCTCGATGGCGAGGGTGGAGATCGGGTCGAGAGCGGAGCACGGCTCGTCCATGAGGAGCACCTCCGGCTGCACCGCAATGGCGCGGGCGATGCACAGGCGCTGCTGCTGGCCACCCGACAGGCCGCCGCCGGGCTTGTCGAGGCGGTCCTTGACCTCGTTCCACAGGTTCGCGCCGCGCAGCGACCGCTCGGCGATCTCGTCGAGCCTGCTCTTCTCGCGCACGCCCTGCAACTTCAGGCCGGCGACGACGTTGTCACGGATCGACATGGTGGGGAACGGGTTGGGGCGCTGGAACACCATGCCGATCGTCTTGCGGACGCCGACCGGGTCGACGGACGAGTCGTAGATGTCCTCGCCGTCGAGCAGCACGGAGCCCTCGACGCGGGCACCGGGGGTCACCTCGTGCATGCGGTTGAGCGAGCGCAGCACGGTGGACTTGCCGCAGCCCGACGGTCCGATGAACGCGGTGACGTTCCGCGGCGGCACGGACAGCGTCACGTCGGAGACGGCGTGGAACTTGCCGTAGAAGATGTTGACGTCCTTGAGGTCCAGACGCTTGGCCATTACCGGCTCCCTACTGGTGTATCGAAATCGAAGGGTGTGTACATGAGGTGACCTACTTGGTGCGCACCTGGGAGAAGTGGCCGATCACCTTGGCAACGATGTTGAGGATCGCGATGACGAGGATGAGGGTCAGGGCAGCGCCCCAGATCCGCATCGTGCCCGCGTCGGTCGGGTTGTTCATCTCCGCCACCATGACCCCCGGCAGGCTGCCCATCTCGCCGCCGAACAGGTTGAAGTTGATGAACGGCGCGTAGCCGACGAGGATCAGCAGCGGAGCGGTCTCGCCCATGACGCGGGCCAGGGCCAGCATGACGCCGGTGATGATGCCGGGCAGCGCGGTCGGAATCACGATGCGCGCGATGGTCTTCCACTTCGGCACACCGAGGGCGTAGGAGGCCTCGCGCAGATCCTGCGGCACGATCCGGAGCATCTCCTCGGTGCTGCGCACCACCACGGGAACCATGAGCAGGACCAGCGCCAGGGACACCGCGAAGGCGGACTTCGGGAAGCCGAAGGTGGCGATCCACAGTGCGTAGATGAAGAGCGCGGCAACGATGGAGGGGACACCACTGAGGATGTCCACCATGAAGGTGGTGATCCTGCCCAGACGCGTGCCGGCGCCGTACTCCACGAGGAAGATCGCCACGAAGATGCCGATCGGGATGGAGATCACCGCGCACACCAGGCCCTGCAGCAGAGTCCCGATGAGGGCGTGGTAGATGCCACCGCCCATCGCGGACGCGGACAGACCGCTCAAGGAATTCGTGAACCAGGTGGCGCTGGTCAGGGCGGGAAGGCCCTTGGCGATCACGGTGATCAGCACCCATGCCAGCGGCACGAGAGCGATCAGCACCGACGCGGTGACCAGGACGGTGGCGGTGAGATCCGAGACGCGCCGACGGGTGCCGACGCCCCGGAAGGTGGGGCCCTTGACCGGCGTCTCGAGGAGAGTGGTCGTCATGGCTTCAGTCCTTCTTTCCTGCGACGACCGCACGCGCCGCGGCGTTGACCACGAAGGTCAGCACGAAGAGCACCAGACCCGCGGCGATGTACGCGCCGGCCTGGATGTCGTTGTTGAACTCGGCGTAACCGAGGGCGATCTTCGAGGCGATGGTGGCACCGCCGTCGAACAGCGACCACGAGAACGGCTGCGACGTGGTGCGCAGGATCAGGTACAGCGCCATGGTCTCGCCGAGTGCACGGCCGAGACCGAGCATCGAGCCGCTGATGTAGCCCGACTTGCCGAACGGGATCACCGTGGTCTTGACGACCTCCCAGCGCGTCGCACCGAGAGCGAGCGCCGCCTCGATATGGGACGTCGGCGTCTGCACGAACACCTCCCGGCTCACCGCGGCGATGGTCGGCAGGATCATCACGGCGAGCACGATGCCCGCGGTGAAGATGGTGCCGCCGCCGAGGATGGAGCCCGAACCGGACGCGAACAGCGGGAACCAGCCGAGACTTTCGTTGAGCCACGTCGCCAGCGGCCGGATCGCGGGGGCCAGGACCAGCAGGCCCCACAGGCCGTAGACGATGGACGGTACGGCGGCGAGCAGGTCGATGACGTACGCCAGGGGCTTCTTGATGCGCTCGGGGCAGTACGAGGTGAGGAAGATCGCGATGCCGAGCGCGACCGGCATCGCGAGCACCAGCGCGAAGAACGACACCAGCACGGTCACCTGGAACAGGTCGAGGACGCCGAACGCCATCGCGGCAATGTCCTGGGTGACCCACTCGCGGCTGGTGAGGAAGTTGACGGTGTTGCGCTGCAGCGCCGGCACCGCACGCCAGACGAGGAACACGCCGATGGCCGCGATGATCACCGAGATGAGAACTGCGGACCCGGAGGCCAGCGAACGGAAGATCCGGTCGCCCGGCCTGGTCAGCGGCTTGCTGTCGCCGCGCGCTGGGGTGGTAATCGTGGCCTCCGGGGTGTTGCCGTGCGGACCGCCCGCCCCGGGCCCGGCATCGTCGCCGGACCCGGGAGTGCGAGGTGCGGATTTGGTGGGCGCGTCACTCATCTGCGCTCGCGATCTCTCTCTGCTGGGGATTGACGGTACGGTCCGCGGCGCTCATCGGCTAGGCGATGGCGTTGATCGACTCGGTGAGCTTCGCCTTGAAGGACTCGGGCAGCGGCACGTAGCCCTGCTCGGCGAGGCCATCCTGGCCCTCGTTGGCGGCGCTGACGAGGAACGACTTCACGGCCGCGGAGGTGTCGGCATCGTAACCGGCGGAGCACACGATCTCGTAGGTCGCGAGCATGATCGGGTAGGCCCCCTCCTGCTTCGTGCCGAAGATCGAGGTCAGGTCGAGCGTCAGGTCGCCCTCACCGGTCGGAGCGAAGGTCGCCGCCTCGATGGCCTTCGACGCGGTCTCGGCGGTCAGCTCCACCGCGCCGGATCCGTTGTCGATCTGTGCGACGTTCAGGCTGTTCTGGTCGGCGAAGGACTTCTCGACGTAGGTGATCGCGCCGGGTGCGCTGGCGACGGCCTGGGCGACACCGGCCGATCCCTTGGCGCCTTCACCGACACCGCCGGTGAAGTCGGAGCCGGCGCCGGTGGTCCAGGCACCGTTCGAGGCGGCCTCGAGGTACTTCTGGAAGTTGTCGGTGGTGCCCGACGAATCGGAGCGGACGATCGGGGTGATGGCCGAATCCGGAAGGCTCACACCCTCGTTGAGAGCCGCGATGGCCGGGTCGTTCCACTGCTTGATGGTGCCGTTGAAGATCTTGGCGACGGTCTCGCCGTTGAGCACGAGGTTGTCGACGCCCTCGACGTTGTACGCGACGGCGACGGGACCGAAGACCAGCGGCAGGTTCCAGGCGGGGTTGCCGGCGCAGCGCTCGGCGGCCTGGGCGGCCTGCTCGCTCTTGATGGCGGAGTCGGAGCCGGCGAAGTCGATCTGCTTCGCGATGAACTGGGTGCGGCCGTCACCGGAACCCGACGGGTTGTAGGCGACGTTGACGTTCTTGCCCTTCTCCTGGCAGACCGCGATGTAGGTGGACACGAACTGGTCCATCGCGTTCTTCTGCGCGGACGACCCGGCGGCGGACAGCGTCTCCTTGCCCTCACACGTCGCGGCCGACGCGGACGCGTCCACGTCCGTCGAGGCGGCATTGTTGTCGCTGCCGCATGCGGCCAGGGTGAGGGCACCTGCAGCCACCACACCGAGCAGGGCGCCATTGCGCTTGAGGTTCACTCGTACTCCTCCGGAATTCGCGACCGGCACGCCCGCGACACGGGCGGCGGCATCAGGCGCGGGGTGATCCCGGCGCCGGACCGGCATGCTGCGGCCCGTAATGGAAAGTTAATGAGGACGGGTTGACGGTGGGGCGCCCGAAGGTGAACGTGACGTGAACGCGAAAAGTACACCTGCAGTCCGTATGGTCGACGTCACACGACATTCACGGGTCGGACTCGTTCGGTACGTGCTCCGCTCATGCTCTCGCGTATGCGAGGTCCACGTGGAATCGCTCGAATCCGAGCCGGCCGTAGGTGTGCAGCGCGGCGTCGTTGTCCCCTTCGACGTACAGCAGCACGGCGCCGAGCCCGCGCTCACCCAGATACCGCAACCCGGCGAGCGTGAGCAGCCGGCCGAGACCGCGCCCCTGTGCCCCGGGATCGATGCCCACCACGTACACCTCCCCGATCGCCGGCTGGTCCGCTGTGGCGGCGTGCACCTTCGTCCAGTGGAAGCCGAGGAGCCGGTCCGGGTCCTGCTCGTCGAAGGCGAGGAACACCCCGGCCGGGTCGAACCAGGACTCGCTGCGGCGCTGCGCGACGTCGCGCTCGGTCCAGCGGCCCTGCTCGGGGTGCCACGCGAAGGCGGCGGCATTGACCCGCAGCAGTTCCGCGTCGTCCTCGGGTCCGCGGTAGGTCCGCAGGATCAGCCCGTCGGGGACCTGCAGGGCCGGCAGCTCGGGCTCCCCGAGGGGGCGCCGCAGCTGCAGGAGCTCCCGGACCGGGGTCAGGCCGAGCCGCGCCGCGAGTGCCCGCGCGGACTGGAGGTCGCCGTGTGCCCACACCCGGGTGCCGGCACCACCGGCGTCGAGGGCCGCGGCGACGAGCCGCGACCCCACGCCGCGGCGGCGGTGCGGCGGATCGACGACCACCTCGGCCATCGCCGGGTGCTCCCCGTGACCGGGGACCAGATTGGCGTAGCCGACGATCGCGGCGGCATCGACGGCCACCAGGTGCCGGACGTCGCCGTCGCCGGTGACGGAGTGCAGCACCTGCTCGGACACCGGGGCCGTTCCGTCGGCGGTGTGGGCGCGGGCGACGAGCGCCTGCACCTCGGCGGCCTGCTCGGCGGACAGTCGGCTGACGAATTCCACGACAGCGAGCCTAGTCCGCGAGCTCGGCGTCCTCGAACTCGATGGTGGTGGAGCCGCCCTTCCCGGTCTTGGTGGTGGGCCGCACCGCCTTGTAGCCGACGTTGCGGACCGTGCCGATCAGGGACTCGTACTCGGGACCGAGCTTGGCGCGCAGGCGCCGCACGTGCACATCGACGGTGCGGGTGCCGCCGAAGAAGTCGTAACCCCAGACCTCCTGCAGCAGTTGCGCGCGGGTGAACACCCGGCCGGCGTGCTGCGCGAGGTACTTGAGGAGCTCGAACTCCTTGTACGTCAGGTCGAGGGGGCGGCCGCGCAGGCGAGCGGTGTAGGTGCCCTCGTCGATCGAGAGCTCGCCGAGCGTGATCTTGCCGGTGTTCTCGGGGCCCGCCGCACCGCCGGACCGGCCGACCAGCAATCGCAGCCGCGCGTCCAGCTCGGCGGGGCCGGTGGTGGTGAGCAGGATGTCGTCCAGCCCCCACTCCGGGTTCACCGCCACCAGACCGCCCTCGGTGAGCACGGCGACGACCGGTATCGCCGACCCGGTGCTGCCGAGCAGCCGGCACAGGCCGCGGGCCGCAGCCAGGTCCGTGCGGGCGTCGACGATGGCGATGTCCGCGGAACCGGCCTCGAGGAGCGAGGACACCTCGGTCGGTGCCGGGCGCACCGAGTGCGCGAGCAACGACAGCGAGGGCAGGACCGCGTCCGGGTTGGGGTCGGAGGTCAGCAGCAACAGCTCCACCGTGCCTCCATTCTTCGCGGGCTGCGCGAAACTCGTGTAAACGACGCGCTACAGATTAACGCCACGACGGCGTTCACCGGGCAACCGCACTCGGGAAGCGGTGCGAGCCGTCCGTCACAATGGTGCGGTGCGCAAACTCATCCTCGCTCTCGTGACGCTCGTCGGAGTCGCGCTCCTGATCGATTTCGGCGCGGCGGCGTGGTCCGAGTACCGGGTCTCGCGGGCGCTGCGGGAGGGTGGGGCGCTGACGGCGGACCCGGCGGTGACCATCCACGGATTCCCGTTCCTGACCCAGGCCCGGGCGGGCCGCTACGAGAACGTGGAGATCCGGGCGCAGGGCGTGCCCAGCGGGACGCTCGGCGACATCACGATCGAGGCCAACCTGATCGGTGCCCATGCGGACGCGGGCGAGCTGCTCGACGGTTCGATCCGCTCGGTGCCGGTGGACCTGCTGTACGGGCGCGTGATGATCGACGCGACCGAGCTCGGTCAGCTCTACGGCATTCCCGACCTGCAGGTCTCCGCTCCCCCTGCCGACAAGTCCGACGGCACCGGCGGGTCCGGCGGCTCCGGACGCACCACCGCGGGCGGGGTCGTCCTCACCGGCACGGTTCCGGTCGGCCCGGTCTCCGCGGAGGTCAGCGTGCAGGCGAACCTCCTGCTCGAGGGCGACACGGTGCGCATCGTCGCGTCGGACCTGTACTTCGGCCCGGAGGGACAGGCGGACTTCACCGTGCCGGATCCGCTGAAGCCGGCGGTGCTGGGCCTGTTCACCACCACGATCGAACCCCAGAACCTGCCGTTCGGGGTGCGACCGACCGCGGTCGAGGCTCGCGGCTCGACGATCGTGATCGAGGGTGAGGCGCACCAGACCACGATCGACCTCGAGGAGGTTCAGCGCCTGTGACCGCTGTCGTCGTACTGCTGGTGGTGGTGGCTGCCGCCCTGATCACCGGAACCGTCCTGCGGGCCCGCGCGGGCAAGGTCCGCGCCGTCGCGGCCGCCCCGGCGCCGGGGCCCGGTCCCCTGCTGGCCGCGGTGGGCGTGGGCACCGGCAGTGCGCCGGTGGTGCTGCACTTCTCCGCGGACTGGTGCGGACCGTGCGCCGCGGTGCGCCGGGTCGTCGCTCAGGTGGTCGCCGACCTCGCGGCCACCGGCGACGGGCTGCCGGCACCCCGCGACCTCGAACTGGACATCGACGAGAACCCGCAGTTGGCAAGGGAACTCGGCGTGCTGTCACTGCCGACGACCTTCCTGTTCGACGCCGCCGGTACCGAAAGGTACCGGGTTTCGGGCGTGCCGACCGCGGCCGACCTGCGGGCCGCGCTGGTGCCGCTGCGCACCCCCTAGGCCCCGATCCGTCGAGACGTCGGCTAAGCTGCCTGCCGTGTCGACCTGCCGAGAGCTCATGCTCACCCGACGCCGCACAGTCGATCTGTGCCGCCTCGGCGGCTTCTGCTGTACCTGCTGCTGATCACCCCGGCCGAGACGCCCGACCGTCTCCGCGGCATCCGCTGCCGTCACCGGTGTGATCCCCGCGGTTGCCACCGCGACGGTTCGCCCCCACGCGTCCCCTCCCAGCAGGAGCACCACTCATGTCCAGCACCGCCCCCACCGCCCGCCAGGGTCAGCAGGTAGACGTCCGCGGCCCCCGGTTCGCGGCGTGGATCACCACCGCCGTCCTCGTCGTCGTCCTGGCCGTCGCGACGGTCTCGACCACGGTGGCCGGCGTACTGCTCGCCGTCCAGACCGCGGTGTTCGCGGCCGGTGCGGCCCTCGGCCCGCGCCGCAGCCCCTACGGCCTGCTCTTCGCCCGGCTCGTCGCGCCCCGGCTGAGTGCGCCCACCGAGAAGGAACCGGTCGCCCCGCTGCGGTTCGCGCAGCTCGTCGGGTTCGTGTTCGCCGCCGTGGGGACCTTCGGATTCCTCCTCGGCGCCGACCTCGCCGGTCTCGTCGCCACCGGGTTCGCACTGTTCGCCGCGCTGCTCAACGCCGCGTTCGGGGTGTGCCTCGGTTGCGCGATCTACCCGCTCGTGGCCAGGTTCCGGGCCGTCGCCGCCTGACCACCGTTCCCTCCGCACCGTTCCACTCGACCGAGAGTGTCAACACCGAAAGGAAACTCCATGGCTCGCTCCGACGTCCTGGTCTCAGCAGACTGGGCAGAGCAGAACCTTCACGCACCGAAGACCGTGTTCATCGAGGTCGACGAGGACACCGCAGCCTACGACGGCGGGCACATCGAGGGCGCGATCAAGCTCGACTGGCGCAAGGACCTGCAGGACGGCGTCCGTCGCGACTTCCTGAACCGGGAGCAGTTCTCCGCCCTGCTGTCCGCGAAGGGCGTCGCCGACGACGACACCGTCGTGCTCTACGGCGGCAACAACAACTGGTTCGCCGCCTACGCGTACTGGTACTTCAAGTTCTACGGGCACCGGGACGTCAAGCTCATCGACGGTGGCCGCAAGAAGTGGGAGCTCGACGGACGCCCGCTGTCCAAGGACGAGGTCACCCGCCCGGCCACCGAGTACAAGGCGCAGGAGCCGGACTACTCGATCCGCGCCTTCCGCGACGAGGTGATCGACGCGATCGGCACCAAGAACATCATCGACGTCCGCTCCCCCGACGAGTTCTCCGGCCGGATCCTCGCCCCGGCCCACCTGCCGCAGGAGCAGGCCCAGCAGCGCGGCCACGTCCCGGGTGCGATCAACATCCCGTGGAGCACCACCGCCAACGAGGACGGCACCTTCAAGTCGGACGACGACCTCGAGGCCCTCTACCAGGCGAAGGGCTTCGACGACAGCCGCGAGACCATCGCCTACTGCCGGATCGGTGAGCGCTCGAGCCACACCTGGTTCGTGCTGCAGGAGATCCTCGGCAAGAAGAACGTCAAGAACTACGACGGCAGCTGGGTCGAATACGGCTCGCTCGTCGGAGCCCCGATCGAGTTGGAGGTTCGCTGACCATGTGTGGTGCACCCGTTCAGTCCCAGACCCTGCCCGCGGGCGTGGACGTCGAGAAGGAGACGGTCCTGACCGGCCGTGTCGTCGACGCCGACGGCCAGCCGGTCGGCGGTGCCTTCGTGCGCCTGCTCGACGGCACCGGTGAGTTCACCGCCGAGGTCGTCGCCTCCGGCACCGGTGACTTCCGCTTCTTCGCCGCGCCCGGCGACTGGAAGGTCCGCGCGCTGTCCGGCCGCGGCAACGGTGACGTCGCCGTGAGCCCGGCCGCCCCCGGCGTCCACCACGTCGAGGTCACGGTCGCGAAGTAGCAGACCGTTCGGCGGGCCCGTTCCTCCGGGAACGGGCCCGCCGTCGTCCGTGGTCAGTTCTGCGGCTGCCGGTCCGTCCGTTCGGCTTCGGCGAGAGCGACGATCCAGTCGACGATCCGCTCACTGTCCCAGTACCAGGGATCGTGCGGGTTCGTGTTCCAGTAGCCGATGTGCTGGATGAAGCCCAGCAGGATGTACGGCTCGAGGAACAGGTCGACGATGCCGCTGTTGTCGTCGGCGAAGCCGGCTCCCTCGGCGCGCAGCTTCTCCACCACGATCGGCCGGCCCGGTCCCAAGGCCCAGTCGAGGATCTCCCGCATCCGTTCGGGGCTCACATCGGCGCTCGGGTCCACCGGGTACGTCGTGTCGACGACCTTGCGCAGCACGTCGAGGAGGGATTCGTCGGACTCCCACCAGTCGTCGCGGGTGACGATGTGGGCGGCCGCGCGGGCCGCCGTCACCGCCACTGCGCCGCCCAGGTCGCCCACGGTCTGCAATGGGTTCAGCAGCGTGAACCGCATCTGCCCGAGCACGCCGAGGGCCAGTTCCAGCACCGCGATGTCCTCGGGTGCGTCGCACGCGACGTCGTAGCGCCGGCACGAGTACACGACCCGGTCGGCCAGCGCGCCGTAGTCGGCGGGTTCGGAGGACATGAACCCGCCACCGGGCGGACCGGGCTCGCCCATCGAGTCGACGCCCGCCGGCCGGTACGGGTCACCGACGAGGACGACCCCGGCGATGTCGTCCGGTGCGACGTGGGCGTCGGCGCGCCGGTGCCCGAGTTCGCGGCTCACCCGTTCGATCACCTCGGCGCCGACGCTGTAGCCGACGAGCGCGAACCGGGTGCGCTCCCCGCAGGCGCTCTTGCGTTCGTCGAGGATGCGGTTGGTCGACGCGACGCCCGCCGCCACCGAGTCCTGATAGGTCGGCACGTCCTCGAACAGGCCCAGGCCGTAGGTGGCCGGGTACGGCACGTACATCCAGCCGATCGAGCCCGGACGGTCCGCGGTGGCCTCGCCGGCCGGGACCGTCACGTTGCCCACCCAGTTCGACCACAGCTGCCGCGACTCCTCGACCACGGGATCGCGGTCGGCCTCGGAGTCGGTGGCGCCGGAGACCGCGACGATCAGCAGGTCGGGGCACTCCAGGGCGTAGTTGTCGGGGTGGACGGCGGGCCCGGACGAACCGCTGCTCGACCCCGTCCCGGGGGCGGCGACCGCGACGGGCACGGTCAGGGACAGGGCCGCGAGCGCCGCGACAGCCGGCAGCAGCAGACGGATGGGGCGCACACGACCTCCGAGTCGGACTTTCCGGACGAAAGGGCCCGCACGGCCCACTGCACGGTACTATCCCGCGCGCCGCGCCGCGCGCCCGGTGGGGACGTCGGTTTTCGCGCTCTCCGGGCGCCGTCTAGGATATGGCCGTGGTCATCTTCTTCGAAGCTCTCCTTGTCCTGGCGGCCGTGCTCATCACGTGGTTCGCGGTGTACGTCCTCTACCGTCTGGTGACCGATCAGCCGTGAGTGCCGAGTCCGGTGAGGAACGGGAGGTCGTCCGCGGTAGCGGCGACAAGGCGGTCGCGGATGCCCTCGAACGGGCCAAGGCGACTGCCGACAAGAACGTCCCGAACCTGAGCGGCCTGCCCGTCCCCGACGACACCGCAAACCTGCGCCTCGGCCCGGACATGCATCCGGAGCTGCTGGCGCTGCTGCCCATGGTGGGCGTGTGGCGCGGCGAGGGCGAGGGCAACGATCCCCGCACCGGCGACTACCGCTTCGGCCAGCAGATCGTGGTCACCCACGACGGCGGCAACTACCTCGTGTGGGAGGCCCGTTCGTGGCGCCTCGACGAGGAGGGCGGTTACAGCGGTCCGGACCGGCGGGAGAGCGGATTCTGGCGGGTCTCCGGCACCGGCGCGCCCGGCAGCGAGGATCCGGAAACCCTCGAGCTGCTCCTCAATCACAGCTCCGGCGTCGTCGAGCTGTACTACGGCACCGCCCTGACCCAGTCGTCCTGGGAGCTGGCGACCGACGTGGTGATCCGCAGCCAGTCCGGCGAGGTGGTCGGCGGCGCCAAGCGCCTGTACGGCATCGTCGAGGGCGGCGACCTCGCCTACGTCGAGGAACGCGTCACCGCGGACGGGGAACTGCAACCGCACATGTCCGCGCGGCTGGCACGCTACATCGGCTGACCGCCCGGCACTCCGTCGGAACCGCCCTCCGGGCACGCGGCCCGTTCCGCCGGTTCCCGAGCCGAGGGACGTGGTCGCGCGGCCCGCGCACGGTCTCCGCCCACGCACGCGAACGGCCCCCGAGCGCTACGCCGGGACGGATCGTCTCGGCGATTCCCGGTCGGACAGACCGGGAGGCTCGGGGGCCGGGTGACTGCGTGGTATTCGCCGGCCGCTGCAGCGGTCGACAATCCCGTCGTCGATGACAGCGGCTAGCGCGCAGCCACCTCACGTGTCCGATACTTCAATTCAGACCACCTCCTTTCTCGTGTACGCCCGAAAGTACGCCCCGCTCAGACCGCGGGCAACGAGTTTTTCCCCAGGCGAACGACGAGGTCGGCCGCGGTGTCGCCGGGCAGTTGGTGCGTGACGACGACGACGGTGCGCTCGGGCGCGACGAACCCGGCGTCCCGGTCCAGCAGCAGCCGCTGCAACTGTGCGCCGTCGACGGCGTCGAGATGCTCGGTCGGCTCGTCGAGCAGCAGCACCCGCGCGGGGGACACGAGGGCCCGCGCGAGCAGCAACCGGCGCCGCTGGCCCCCGGAGACAGCCCGCGCACCGCCGGCCAGGGTGCTGTGCAGTCCGTCGGGAAGCCCGGCCAACCACTCCCCCAGCCCGACGTCGCCGAGCATGTCCAGCGCCTCGGCCTCGGTGAGGTCGCCGCGGGCCACCCGCAGGTTCTCCAGCACGGACGTCTCGAACAGGTGGGCGTCCTCGGCGAAGAATCCTGCCTTCTGGCGCAGGGCTGCCGGTTCGAGCTCGGCGAGCGGCACGCCGCCGAGGGTGACCGTCCCGGCGACGGGCTCGAGCAACCCCGCGAGGGTCATCAGCGTGCTGGTCTTGCCGCTGCCGCTGCTCCCGACGAGGGCGACGCGCGCGCCGGGTGGCAGGTCGAGCGTGAGGGGCCCGGCGTCCCGTCCGCCGGGCCAGCCGCTGCGCAGATCGACGGCACGCAGGTGACACGGGTCCGCGACGGGCCGGGTGCCGTGCGGCACCGGCCGGTCGGCGCGGTCGAGCAGGTCGACGACGCGGCGCGCCGCGATCCGGGCGCGGGTGAGGGTGACGGCGGCGCCGGGCAGCGCCGCGCCGGCTTCGAACGCGGACAGGGGCAGCAGCACGAGGATCCCGAGGGACATCGGGCTCATCCCGCCTTCGGCGAAGACCGTGATGCCGACGAGCAGCGACCCCAGGACGCTCGCCCCGACCGCGAGGGGGGCGGCGGCCTCCGCGTACGCGGCGGGGACGGCCGCGCGGTCGGTGGCCCGCACCGCGTCCACGCCGGCGCGGTGCGCCCGGCCGACAGCCTGCGGGAGCAGGCCCGCGACCCGCAGCTCGGCGGCGTGGTCGAGCGCGGTGACCGCGTCGCGGGAGAACCGGACGCGGGCGGCGGCGCTGTCGGCCTCGGCGCGGGCCGCGGCGCGGGCGGACAGCCAGGGGGCCGCGACGCCGGTGACGAGCAGTGCGACGGCGAGGACCGCCGCCGCGGCCGGGGAGATCAGGGCGAGCCAGCCGACGGCGGCGAGGGCGAGCACCGCGGCGACGGCGATGGGCACCAGCGCCCGGACCACCACGTCCCCGAGGGCGTCGACGTCGGCGCCGGTGCGGGCGAGCAGGTCCCCGCGGCGCAGGCCGGCGGAGGCGACCGGGTCGCCGTCTGCGAGGCGCCGGTAGAGCCGGGTGCGAGCGGCCGTGGTGCCGCGCAGCGCGGTGTCGTGGCCGGCGAGCCGCTCGAGGTAGCGGAACAGGCCGCGGGAGATGCCCAGGGCCCGCACCGCGACGACGGCGACCGTCAGGTCCAGCACCGGCGGCATCTGCCACGCACGGATGATCAGCCAGGCCGACAGGCCCGCCAGCGCGAGGGCGCTGCCCAGGGTGGCGACGCCGGCGGCGACGGCGGCGGCGACCCGGCCGGGGCGCAGTTCGAGCAGCGCCATCGCGCGACGCAGATCGTTCATCACCGCTCCCCCGTGCCGGAGGTCGCGTCGCTGTGGGAGCAGACCCGGACGACGGTGTCGGCGATCGCCAGGATGCTCGGGCGGTGCGCGACGATCACCACGGTGCGTCCGCGACGGGCCAGTTCCCGCACCGTCGCCAGGACCGTGGCCTCGGTCGCGTCGTCGAGGTGGGCGGTCGGCTCGTCCAGCAGCAGCACGGGCCGGTCCGCGGCGAGGGTGCGGACGAGGGCGAGCCGTTGCCGCTGCCCGAGCGACAGCCCGCTGCCGCCGGCGCCGACGACGGTGCCCCAGCCGTCCGGGAGCTCTTCGAGTACTTCGTCGAATCCCGTTGCCGCACAGATGTCGTCGATCCCGGCGGTGGTGAGGTCCACGCCGGTGAGGCGCAGGTTGTCGGCCAGCGTGCCGGGGAGCAGCACGGGCCGCTGGGGCAGCCACGCCACCTGCCCCCACCACGCGTCGTCGGCCACCACGGGACGGCCACCGACCTCGACCCGGCCCTCCACCGGCGCGGCGAGGCCGAGGACGGCGAGCAGCGCCGTCGACTTGCCCGAGCCGTTCGCTCCGGTCAGCACGGTCACGGCACCCGGCCGGCACACGGCGTCGAGCCGGAACGGGGCGTAGCCGTCGCGGCTCGCGACACTGAGGCCGGTCAACGTCAGTTCGGCTGCGGTGGCATCGAATTCGGCGCACTCCGGTCCCGAGGTGGTCGCGGGGGCGCGGTCGAGGATTGTAAAGGCGCGCTCGGCGGCGGCCTTGCCGTCCTCGGCAGCGTGGAACTTCGCGCCCACCGTGCGCAGCGGCAGATACGCCTCGGGGGCGAGGATCAGCGCGACGATGCCCGCCTCGAGGGCCATGTCGCCGTAGACGAGGCGCAGGCCGATGCTCACCGCGATCAGCGCGACGGAGAGGGTGGCGAGCCATTCGAGCACGGTGCCGGACAGGAAGGCCACGCGCAGCGCCGACATGGTGGTGCGGCGGTGGTCGTCGCCGAGTTCGCGCACCTTCTGCGCCGGCCCCTGCTCGCGGCCGAGCGCGCGCAGCGTGGGCAGACCGGCGATCAGGTCGAGCAGCTGGGCCGACAGCGTCGTCATGGTTCGGAGCGTGCGGTCGGCCTTGCCCTTGGTCAGCAGCCCGATGAGGATCATGAACGCCGGGATGAGCGGCAGCGTCACGACGACGATGATCGCCGAGGTGAGGTCCTGGAAGGCGATGACCACCACTGTGATCGGGGTGAGCGTGACGGCGAGCAGGAGGGCCGGCACGTACCCGGTGAGGTACTCGGAGAGCCCGCCGAGCCCGCGGGTGAGCACGGTGGCGATCTCGTCGCGGCGTGGTTCGAGTTCGCGCGGCGGCAACCGGGTCGCCGCCGCGAGCACCTCGTGCTCGAGTTCGGCGACGACCCGGCTCGCCGAGCGGTGCGCGAACCGGGACTGCACCCACGTGACGAGGGTCCGGACGGTGACGGCCGCGGCCAGGGTCAGCAGTTCGGTCCGCCATGCGCCGAGGTCGGTGGAGCCGGTGGTGAGCACCCCGGCGAGGACCGCACCGATCGCGAGTGCGGACACGACGATCATCGCGACGTTGATCGAGGCCGTGACGACGGCGAGCGCCAGATAGCCGCGTGCGGTGGCGGAGTAACGCCACAACCGTGGGTCGATCGGCCCGCGACGCCGCGGCGCGTCCGACGCTCCGGGGGCGGAGCCGAACGGACGCACCGGGGCGTCGACGGGCGCGGTCATTTCGTCCCGAGCGACAGGCCGATGGACCTCGGGATGTGCTTGGTGGAGATGCGCTGGCGGAACACCCAGTACGTCCACCCCTGGTAGATCAGGACCACCGGGGTGACGATCACCGCGGCCCACGTCATGACCTTCAGCGTGTACGGGCTCGACGACGCGTTCTCGATCGTCAGCGACAGGCTGTCGCCGAGCGTGGACGGCATGACGTTCGGGAACAGCGAGCCGAACAGCAGGACGACGGTGCCGACGATGGCGACGGTGGTGAACACGAACGCCCAGCCCTCGCGCTCCGCGCGGGTGAGGACGACGACGGCGAGCAGCGCGGCCGCCGCGGCGCCGACGACGAGCCACGTCCAGGTCTTGCCGTAGGCGAGCTGCGTCCACACCACGAAGACACCGGCCACGACGACCGCCGGAACGGCGAGCCGGGCGGCGAGTTTCACGGCGTCCTCGCGTACCTCGTCGGCGGACTTCAGGGCGATGAAGACCGCGCCGTGCAGCGCGAACACCAGCGCGGTGGTGGCGCCGCCGAGCAGCGCGTACGGGTTCAGCAGGTCGAAGAAGCCGCCGATGTACTGCTTGTTCTCGTCGATGGCGACGCCGCGGACGATGTTCGCGAACGCCACGCCCCACAGCACGGCCGGCACCCAGGAGCCGAAGACGATGCCCCAGTCGCAGCGCCTTCGCCAGGTGGGGTCGTCGATCTTGCCGCGGTACTCGATCGCCACGACCCGGACGATGAGGCCGAGCAGGATCAGCAGCAGCGGCAGGTAGAACCCGGAGAACAGGGTCGCGTACCACTCGGGGAACGCGGCGAACATCGCGCCGCCCGCGGTGAGCAGCCACACCTCGTTGCCGTCCCATACCGGTCCGATGGTGTTGAGCAACACCCGGCGGCGGGTGTCGGCCGTCTCGGTGCGGCCCCGGCCGAGCACCGGCATCAGCATGCCGACACCGAAGTCGAAACCCTCGAGCACGAAGTACCCGGTGAACAGCACCGCGATCAGGACGAACCAGACCTCTTGAAGTCCCATGACCGATCTCCTAGTACGCGAAGGACAGCTGCTTGGGCCGGCCGGTGTCGTCGGGTTCGTCGTCGTGCTCACCCGGCGGGTGGGCGTCGTGCGGCAACGGGCCCTCGATGGTGTAGCGGCGGATCAGCCAGAACCATACGACGCCGAGCGCGCCGTAGACGACGGTGAAGGCCACCAGCGAGGCGATCACGGCGCCGGACGAGTTGTTCGACACGCCCTGGTCGACGGTGAGCCGGATCATGTCCACGCCCGTCGGGTTGGGGTGCACGACCCACGGCTGGCGTCCCATCTCCGTGAAGATCCAGCCGGCGCTGTTGGCCAGGAACGGCGTGGGGATGGCGAGGATGCTCAACCAGCCGAACCACTTCTGGTCGGGGACGCGGCCGCGGCGGGTGACCCACAGCCCGGCCAGGGCCAGCGCGGCCGAACCGGCGGCCAGGCCGATCATGGCGCGGAACGACCAGTAGGTGACGAACAGGTTGGGCCGGTAGTTGCCGGGGCCGAACTGCTCCTCGTACTGGTCCTGCAGGTCTTCGACGCCCTGCAGGGTGACGCCGGTGAACTCGCCCTGTGCGAGGTACGGCAGCACGAACGGCACCTCGAGGACGTGGATGACACCGTCGCAGTTGTTGTGCGTGCCGATCGTCAGGACCGAGAACTTGGGGTCGGTCTCGGTGTGGCACAACGACTCCGCCGACGCCATCTTCATCGGCTGCTGTTCGAACATGAGCTTCGCCTGGATGTCGCCACTGACGAAGAGCGCGACACCGGAGACGATCATGACCAGCATGCCGAGGCGGGCGGCGGGGCGGAACATCCCGCGGGCCTCACCCTCGAGCCGGTCGGCCTCGACCGGCTCGGCCTGCGCGGCGCGCCGCATGTTGCGCACCATCCACCAGCCGGCGATGCCCGCGACGAAGGTGCCGGCGGTGAGGAACGCCCCGGCGACGGTGTGGGGGAACGCCGCGAGCGCGGTGTTGTTGGTCAGCAGTTCCCAGATGCTCGTCAGCTCCGCACGCCCGGTCTCGGGGTTGTACGTCGCGCCGACGGGGTGCTGCATGAACGAGTTGGCCGAGATGATGAAGTACGCGGAGGCGTTCACGCCGATCGCGACCAGCCAGATCGTCGCCAGGTGGACCAGTTTCGGCAGCCGGCCCCATCCGAAGATCCATAGGCCCAGGAAGGTCGACTCGAGGAAGAACGCCACCAGGCCCTCGAGCGCCAGCGGGGCGCCGAAGACGTCCCCGACGAAGCGGGAGTATTCGCTCCAGTTCATGCCGAACTGGAACTCCTGGACGATGCCGGTGGCCACGCCGAGGGCGAAGTTGATGAGGAAGAGCTTGCCGAAGAACTTCGTCAGGCGGTACCAGTGGTCCTTCTTCGTGACCACCCACATGGTCTGCATGATCGCGATGAGCGGGGCGAGACCGATGGTCAGCGGGACGAGAATGAAGTGATAGACGGTGGTGATGCCGAACTGCCACCGGGACAGGTCCAACACATCCATGGCTACTCCGAGGTGACGCCCAGGGACAGGCTCCGAATCCGGGGCGCGGGCTCGGGGCCTCGGACTCTGTGCACAAGGGACCATCCGCCGCACGCGCCGGAGACCTTGTTACTACTAACAGTAGTAGAAGTGGACAGAAGCGTCGACGGTGTCGACCGACACATGCTTGCGATCGCGCGATCGGCACCTCCCCGGCCGGTCCGTGGCGGCGGAGCCGGCGCTCACTCGACCGCGGCGTCCACCAACGCCTCGACCTCGCCGACCAGGGCACGGCGGGACAGAGCATGCCCGTCGAGGGTGTGCACCCGCGCCGCCAGAGCAACGCTCGAGACGAGCCAAACACCTTCCGCCACAACAAGATCCGCAGGACGGACCGGCTCGTACCGCACCACGAAATTGTGGTCGCCCGCGACGTCGAACAGCGCCTGCTGCGTGGTGCCGGGCAGGATCCCCTGCTCCGGCGGCGGAGTGATGAGCGTGCGGCCGCGCGCGATGAGGACCGACGAACGTGGCCCCTCCAACACATACCCCTCGCTGCTGATGTAGATCACATCGTCGGCGCCGAGCGACTCGGCGTGCCGCAGCGCCGCCATGTTCGTCGCGTAGGACAGGGTCTTGGCCCCGAGCAGCTGCCACGGCGCCTTCGACGCGAGATCCACCGAGTAACCGCGCTCGAGCGTCACCACGGACACCCCGTCCTTGCGGGCCTTGTACACCCGTTCGGCCACCGGCGTCAGCAACAGGAACGCGGTCGGTTCACTGCCGCCCTCCCGGCCGCGGGTGTATACCAGGCGCAGCGCCCCTTCCCGCTCCGCGTCCCACTGCTCGATCGCGACCTCGATCGCCAGCCGCCAGTCGTCGCGCTCGGGGGCCGGCAGTCCCGCCGCCGCGGCGGACGACACGAGCCGGCTCAGGTGCTGTTCGACGGTGCGTGCCCGCCCGCCACGCACGAGGAGCGTCTCGAACACCCCGTCGCCGCGCAGCACCCCGATGTCGTCCGCATGCAGCAGCGGCACATCCGCGTCCCGAACCTCGCCGTCCAGCGTCACCAGCACCCGCTCAGCCATGCGCACACCCTATCCATTCCTCCCGGTACAGACCCGCGCTCCTAGACTGGTGTCGTGGCCGACACTCCCTCCGTGACCGACAGCCCACTCCTTGCCCGCCCCGGCGCCGTCCCTGCGCCGGCCGGCACCCCCGACGCGGGGCTGCCGTGGCACTACGGCGACCCGTTCGGTGAACAGCGCGCCGCCCTCACCGGCGTGGCCGTCGTCGACCGCTCGACCCGGTTCGTCGTCGCCGTTCCCGGCGAGGAGCGCCTGAGCTGGCTGCACACCATCTCGAGTCAGCACGTCGCGCAGCTGCGCGACGGCACCTCGGCGGAGAACCTCAGCCTCGATGCGCAGGGCCGCGTCGAGCACCACTTCGTGCAGACCGATCTCGACGGCGTCACCTGGATCGACACCGAGCCGCAGCGCGGACCGGACCTGCTCGCGTTCCTCACGAAGATGGTGTTCTGGTCCAAGGCCGAGCCGCGGGACGGCAACGAATTGGCCGTGCTGACCCTGCTCGGTCCGCACGCCGGCGATGCCCCCGTCCTGGCCGCGCTGGGCATCGACGCCCTGCCCGCCGACGTCTACGCCGCGGCCGCGCTGCCCGGGGGCGGACTCGTCCGGCGCATGCCCTGGCCCACCGACGACGCCTGGGACCTTCTCGTACCCCGCGAACGGCTCGCCGACGTGTTCACCGCCCTCGTCGACGCCGGTGCCCGCCCGGCGGGCACCTGGGCGTTCGAGGCGCTGCGGGTCGTCTCGCTGCGCCCGCGCATCGGCCTCGACACCGACGAGCGCACCATCCCGCACGAGGCCCGCTGGATCGGCGGCCCGGCCGAGCACGGCGCCGTCCATCTCGACAAGGGCTGCTACCGGGGGCAGGAGACGGTCGCGCGGGTGCACAACCTCGGCAAGCCGCCCCGGCACCTCGTCCTGCTGCACCTCGACGGTTCCGCCGAGGGCCGGCCCGAACCCGGCGACCCGGTGACCGCCGACGGTCGCGCCGTCGGCCGGGTGGGCACCGTCGTCGACCACTTCGAGCTCGGCCCCGTCGCGCTGGCCCTCGTCAAGCGGAACGTTCCCGTCGGTACGGCGCTCGTCGCCGGACCCTGCGCCGCGGCGATCGATCCGGACTCGGTGCCCGACGACGCCGCCGTGCAGGCCGGCCGGCTCGCCGTGGAACGGCTCCGCGGGCGGTGAGCCACCCGTACGTCCCGACCGGCCGGGTCGAGGCGGTCTGCGTGGTGCACGCCGTCCGCGACAGCGGCACCCGCCGCGTTCCGTACACAGCCGTCGACAAGCGTCCCGTGCCCGGGCCCGTGCAGGTCCGGCAGCTCGGCCTGCACGGCGACCGGCAGTGCGACACCGCCCACCACGGCGGCCGCCACAAGGCCGTCTACGCGTACGCCGAGGACGAGGCACGGCGCTGGGCCGACGAGCTCGGCCGCGAACTGCCCGCGGGTTGGTTCGGCGAGAACCTGCGCGTGAGCGGGATCGCCACGTCGGATGCCGTGATCGGCGAGCGCTGGCGGATCGGCTCCGCCGGCCTGCTCCTCGAGGTCACCGGACCGCGCACCCCGTGCGGCACGTTCGGGGTGTGGGCGCAGGAACCGGGCTGGGTGAAGCGGTTCGCGGCCCGCGGCGACATCGGCGCGTACCTGAAGGTGATCGTCGAGGGCCCGGTCGAGGCGGGCGACGGGATCGCCGTCGTGCACGTGCCCGAGCACGGGGTGACCGTGCGGGAGCTGTTCACCGGCCGGGACCCGGCGCGGATCGCGGTGATGCTCGAACGGCAGGCCGACTTGTCCCCTAGTGTCGCCGACAAGGCTCGCAGACGAGTCGCCGGACGAGAGGTGCAGGTGGAGTATTGAGCGTCGAACTCGTGGAAGTGGTGCGGTCGGGATTCCGCGAATGCGTGCACCGCGGCTCGCTCGTCGTGGTCGGGCCGGACGGTGAGGTGCGGATCGCCCTCGGAGAGATCCACACGCCCGTCTACCCGCGTTCGTCGAACAAGCCGCTGCAGGCGGTGGCACTGCTGCGCCACGGATTCGTGCCCCGGTCGACGGAGGAACTGGCCATCGCGACGGCCTCCCACGAGGGCGAGGAGGTCCACGTCCGGCTCGTGCAGGCGCTGCTCGCCGGGCACGGGTTCACCGAGGACGACCTGCAGTGCCCGCCGGACCTGCCGGGCAACGAACCGGCCCGCGCGACGATCGTCGCCGCCGGCCACCCGCGGCGGACGGTGTACATGAACTGCTCCGGCAAGCACGCGGCGATGCTCGCGACGTGCGCCGCGAACGGCTGGCCCGTCCGCGCCGAGCAGGACGAGCCGGGCTACCTCGACTCCGCCCATCCGCTGCAGCAGGCCGTGGTCGAGACGATCCTCGAGCTCGCCGGCGACGTGGAGGACACCGATCTCGGAATCGACGGGTGCGGTCTGCCGATCGTGCCGCTACCGCTGTTCAACCTCGCCCGCGCCTATTCGCGGCTGGCAACGGCCGCGCCCGGGACGCCGGAACGGGCCGTCGCCGACGCGATCCGGCGTCATCCGCGCCTCGTCTCGGGCAGCGGCAAGGACGACGCCCGGCTGATGCCCGCGGTGCCGGGGCTGCTGTGCAAGGCCGGTGCGGACGGCGTGCACGCGGGCGCCCTGCCGGACGGCACCGCATTCGCCCTCAAGATCGACGACGGCCACGAGCGGGCCCGGCGATCCCCCTCACGGCCGCCCTGCTGCACCACCTCGGCGTGACGTGGTCCGAGGACCACGCCGACCTCGCCTCGCAGCCGGTGCTCGGCGGCGGCATCCGGGTCGGCACGGTGCGGGCGATCCCCGGGGTGCTCTGAGCGCCACCGGAGTACCGCATTTGCCCAGGTCGCCTGGGGGTGAGACCAATCGGACACTGCCGCAACCAGGTGTGTGGAGGCGGAACCGACTTTTGCACGCTAGAGTGGTGGCCAGGAAAATACTCAATTAACCGGGGCCGCCAAATTCCCCAGGCCGCCCCGTCAAAGCGCGAGGGGGTTAGCCATGGGCCGCGGCCGGGCTAAGGCAAAGCAGACCAAGGTTGCACGGGAGCTCAAGTACAGCTCACCGGCCACCGACTTCGAGAGCCTCCAGCGGGAACTGTCTGGCGGTACACCCAACTCGCACCGGGACGAGGTCTTTGCGGACC
This sequence comes from Rhodococcus sp. 2H158, assembly GCF_053764755.1. NCBI lineage: Bacteria > Bacillati > Actinomycetota > Actinomycetes > Mycobacteriales > Nocardiaceae > Rhodococcus > Rhodococcus sp. 2H158. The sequence continues at coordinate 80,849 of NZ_JBSNCE010000002.1, read as the reverse complement.
AGCGTTCCGGGCCGGATGGTCGTTCCGCCTGGGACGACGACTACGACGACGACTGGCGTCGCTGACCCGAGCCTCACGCACGGGAGGGGGGAGTCGGACCACCGACTCCCCCCTCCCGCTGGGCACCCCTCCCCGCCGACCGGATCCCGCACAGCACTGCGGACCCGGTCGGGAGGTGAGGCGATCCCGAAAACTTCTTCATCACCACGACGCGCAGCGCCCGGGCCGTCCTGAACGGCCCGGGCGCTGCGTGTTTCGGGTGTGAAGAGTTTCCGGGGGTGGAGCGTTTCCGGATGCCGGACTCGGGCCGGCGCCGGGTCAGAACCGCGGGTGGTCGCCCACCAGCACGGCCCGCACGTCGTCCTGGTCCTGCGACTTGCGCACGGTGCCCAGGGTCCAGCAGTCGATGTGCCGCGCGGTGAGCACCGCGAGGGCCCGGTCGACGTCCTCGGGCGCGACTATCGCGACCATGCCGACGCCCATGTTGAAGGTCTTCTCCATCTCGGCCCGCTCGACGCGGCCGCGCTGGGCGATGAGCCCGAACACCGGAGCCGGGCTCCACGTGGTGCGGTCGAGTTCGGCGACGAGTCCCTTCGGCATCACGCGGGCCAGGTTCCCCGCGAGTCCTCCGCCGGTGACATGGCAGAAGGTACGGACCTCGGTCTCGGCGGCCAGCGCGAGGCAGTCCTTCGCGTAGATCCGGGTCGGCTCGAGCAGTTCCTCGCCGAGGGTGCGGCTGAACTCGTCGACGTGTGCCGTCAGGCTCATCTTGCCGATGTCGAGAAGGACCTTGCGCGCCAGCGAGTATCCGTTCGAGTGCAGGCCCGACGAGCCCATGGCGATGACCACGTCGCCCGGGCGCACCCGGTCGGGTCCGAGCAGCCTGTCGGCCTCGACGACGCCGACACCGGTGGCGGACAGGTCGTAGTCCCCGTCGGCCATCACGCCGGGGTGCTCGGCGGTCTCGCCGCCGAGCAGCGCGCAGCCGGCCTGGACGCAGCCGGCCGCGATGCCGCCGACGATCTCGGCCACCCGCTCGGGCACCACGCGACCGACCGCGATGTAGTCCTGCAGGAAGAGCGGCTCGGCGCCACAGACCACGAGGTCGTCGACGACCATCGCGACGAGGTCGAGACCCACCGTGTCGTGCTTGTCGAGGGCCTGCGCGACGGCGAGCTTGGTGCCGACGCCGTCGGTGGACGCCGCGAGCAGCGGTTCCTTGTAGTCACCCTTGAGCGCGAACAGACCCGCGAATCCGCCGAGGCCGCCGAGCACCTCCGGGCGGGTCGCCTTCTTCGCGTGCGGTGCGAACAGTTCGACGGCTCGATCGCCGGCCTCGATGTCCACGCCCGCCGCTGCGTAGGAAGCTCCGGGGGTTGTGTCCTCGGTCATGGGTTGTCGGCTCCAGCCTCGAGTTGTGGTGAACAGGTGTGTCGGCATCGCTGCCGGGCGCGCGTACGCACGCCGAAGCCCGCCGATCGCGCACCTCAAGGTACCTGACCGGGTCGGACCGCCGACGCGCGACGACGCGAAACCGTGGCCGCCGCCATCGCGGCGGCGGGTGGGTCTAGGGGCGGCTCAACGCGTCCGCGTTGTCGTTGTCGAGCACCGGCGCGGTGCCCGCGGCCCCGCCGAGCATGCCTTCGAGCACGTTCTTTCCGACGGCGTGCTCCTTCGGCAGCGCGATCGGGTAGTGCCCGTCGAAGCACGCGGCGCACAGGCGCGATGCGGGCTGCTCGGTGGCGCCGATCATCCCGTCGATCGAGATGTACCCGAGGGAGTCCGCACCGATCGAACGGCGCACCATCTCCACCATCTCGTCGAAGTCGTGCCCGGTCCGCTCGGAGGCGTCGCGGGTGCCGCCGCCGTTGGCGATCAGCTCGGCCGGGGACGCGAAGTCGATGCCGTAGAAGCACGGCCACTTCACCGGCGGCGACGCGATCCGCACATGGATCTCGAGCGCACCGGCCTCGCGGAGCATGCGGATCAGGGCGCGCTGAGTGTTGCCGCGCACGATCGAGTCGTCGACGACGACGAGCCGCTTGCCGCGGATCACCTCGCGCAGCGGATTGAGCTTGAGCCGGATGCCGAGCTGCCGGATGGTCTGGCTCGGCTGGATGAAGGTGCGGCCCACGTAGGCGTTCTTCATCAGGCCCTGGCCGTAGGGGATGCCGGAGCCCTGGGCGTAGCCGACGGCGGCCGGGGTGCCCGACTCGGGAACCGGGATGACGAGGTCCGCATCGACCGGGTGTTCCTTGGCCAGGCGCCGGCCGATCTCGACGCGGGTCGCGTGCACCGAGCGGCCCGCGATCGTCGAGTCCGGCCGCGCGAGGTAGACGTACTCGAACACGCAGCCCTTGGGCTCGGGGTTCGCGAAGCGGGTCGAGCGGACGCCGTCGGCGTCGATGGCGAGCAGCTCGCCGGGCTCGATGTCGCGCACGAAGGACGCACCGACGATGTCGAGCGCGGCGGTCTCGCTGGCCACCACCCAGCCGCGGTCCAGGCGGCCCAGGCACAGCGGCCGGATTCCCCACGGGTCGCGGGCGGCGTAGAGCGTGTGCTCGTCCATGAAGGTGAGGCAGAAGGCACCACGCAGGGTCGGCAGCAGCTCGAGGGCCGCCTGCTCGACGGTGCTGTCGGCGGCGGCGTGCGCGAGCAGCGCGCCGACGATGTCCGAGTCGGTGGTCGCCGTGACCGCCCGTCGGTCCTCGCCGAGGCCCAGCTCGCGTGCGCGCTGGGCGAGTTCGGCGGTGTTGACCAGGTTGCCGTTGTGGCCGAGCGCGACGCCGGTGCCGGCCGCGGTGGTGCGGAAGATCGGCTGGGCGTTCTCCCAGGTGGTCGACCCGGTGGTCGAGTAGCGGCAGTGCCCGATCGCGATGTGACCGGGCATGGCGGCGAGCGTCTGCTCGTCGAAGACCTGGCTCACCAGCCCGAGATCCTTGAAGACGAGGACCTGCGAGCCGTCGGCGACGGCGATGCCGGCCGCCTCCTGGCCGCGGTGCTGCAGCGCATAGAGGCCGTAGTACGTGAGCTTGGACACATCCTCGCCCGGAGCCCACACTCCGAAGACTCCGCACTCCTCGCGAGGTTCGTTCTCAGGTTCCTCGGCTGCGAGGAGATTACGTGTGTGGACCGACAGATCGGCACTGGTCACCGGGGTGCTCCCTGGGGGCTGGACAGAAGAGAAGCAACACCATTCTACGGGTCGCGCGAGGGTGCCCCGCGCCGACGGGCCGCCGGGGCACCATCCGGCGTCCCGTAGCCCCCACTCACAACCGCAGCAGCGGCATCCAGTGCGCGATTTCTCCCGCCCGGCTGCCGGACGCGTCCAGCGATCCCTCGGCGGCCGCGTCGGCGAAGCCGACGAGACCGGTGGCCAGCCGCAGCCACGTCCGCGGGTCGGTCTCGACCACGTTGGGCGGGGTGCCCCGGGTGTGGCGGGGTCCCTCGATGCACTGCACCGCCACGAACGGCGGCACCCGGACCTCGACGCTGGATCCGGGCGCCACCTGTTCGAGGGCGCGGGCGCTCAGGCGCACGGCCGTCGCGAGGTCGGTGCGGGCGGGCGCGTCGTCGGTCTCCGCCCGCAACCACGGACCGACCCGGAGCAGGGCGGCGCGGAGTTCGGCGGGGTCGACGGGTCTGCGCGGTGCCACGGAGAGCCAGCCTAACGCCGCCGCGGCGCGGCGGCGTCCTCCTCGGGCGGCAGGCCGGCCAGGCGGACGGCCACGGCCCCGCCGGCGTTGAGGGCCAGGTGCAGCAGTGCCGGTGCGAGGACGCTGCCGCTGCGCCGGCGCAGCCCGTCGAAGACCACCGCCGAGAGTCCGGTGACCAGCACGGTTCCGAGCACGTGGTGACCGGCGTCCCTCGCGGGCCGCACGTGCCACAGCCCGAAGGCCGCCGCGTGCAGGCCGGACCCCGCCCCGCCCGGACCGAGCAGCGCCGCGAGAACGCTGCGGAACAGGAGTTCCTCGGCGGCGACGGTGCCGAAGGGAATGTGCAGGCCCACCCATTCGTAGAAGTCCTCGCGTTCGGCGCGGGCCTCGTCGACGAGCCGGGCACGCAGCGACGGGACGGCCAGCATCACCCCGTAGGCGGCGAGCGGGACGGTCGCGGCGGCCGCACCCCAGCGGGCGCCGGACACCAGGTGCACCGGGTCCAGCCCCAGCGTCGCCCGTTCCAGGCCCGAGGCCCGCGCCGCGCTCACCGCCGCGGCGCCGACCGCTGCGGACAGCACGGCCCGCCCCCGCGGCCCGAGGTGCGTGGCCGGCAGCACCGCACCCCAGCCGACGACCGCCGCGGCGACGGCCGGACCGAGCCACGGCCGGCGGTGAGCCCGTCCCGGCCGGCTCACTTCTCCGGTCCCTGCAGGTCGTCGATGACGGTCAGCGCGAACCGCACCCGCTCGGTGTCGGCCTCCGCCCAGCCCTCGGGCCGGGCGATCGCGAGCCAGCCGTCGAGCACCGTGGTGCCGTAGTTGTGGCCGTGACCGTCGGGCACCCCCGCGGCGTTGGTCAGATCCGCCGAGACCTGCCAGAAGGTCACGAACGGGAACCACCGCATCTGCGGCAGCCGATCGGGTCCGGGCGGTTCGGACAGCCAGTCCGGCCGGCTGAAGATCAGGTCCGGGGACCACCACACCACCGGATCGGACGCGTGCTGCAGGTACAGGATCCGGGGGAACAACCATTGGGTGTCGGGTTCCCCGATCGACGCGCGGTTGTCGGCGAAGCGCACCACCAGGCCGTCCGCGTACACCGGCTCGACCTCGGTGGTGCCCGGGTCGCGCCGGGTGACGAGCTGCCGCCACAGGCGGTTCGAGTTGGGCGGACCGACCCACAGGACGCCGTCGACGGTGTCGCGGATCTCGGCGAGCGTGCCGAAAGCACCCTCCCCCGACTGGGTTCCGAGGCTCTCCCCGTACAGGTACAGCTTCGGGCGATGCTCGGCGGCCTGGGCGAGCCACCGGTTGTGCACCCGGTCGATCAGCATGTCGCCCGCGGCGGCGGCCTTCTCGCGGTCGGCGAGGAACGAGATCCAGCTCGGCATGTACGAGTACTGCCACGCGACGAGGGCGACGTCGCCGTTGTGGACGAGCTCCATCATCATCGCCGCGGTCGGATTGACCCATCCGGTGCCGGTGGTCGGGATGACGACGAGCACCTCGCGGTCGAACGCGTCGGTGCGTTCGAGCTCGTCGATCACCAGGTCGGCACGCGCCTCGGGGGTGTCGGCGGTCTCGAGTCCGGCGTAGACCCGGATCGGTTCCTTCGCCGGGGCACCGTTGATGGCGGTCAGCTCCGCGGCGCTCAGTCCCCGGCCGACGAAGTCGCGGCCCTGGTAGCCGAGCGTGTCCCACGCCGCGAACGACTCCGGGCTTCCGGACTTCTCGGGCACGAGCGGCTGCGTGATGCCGGGGCGGGTCTCGCTGTTCTGAAGACCGAACACCACGTTGAGTCCCGCGTACGCACCTCGGGCCAGCACACCGTCGATCAGCATGAAGATCACCAGCACCACCAGCAGCGCACCGAGCGAGCGAGCCGCATCCGGCGGCATGCGCAGGCGCCGCACCAGTTGCCACGCGACGATCCCCGCGAGTTCGCGCAGCCCCCGCCAGGTGGCGATCAGGGTGATCGCGACGGCGGCGGCGAGCACCAGGGTCCGCAGGTACCCGCTGGTGGTGGTGCCCTCGGCGGTCATCAGCGCGGCGAGCTGACGCTGCTGCCGCGAGGCGAACACCAGGGCCACCAGCGACGCGAGCACGGCCGCGACCGGGACCGCGACCTTGATCGCCCGCAGCACGGGCAGCGGCGGCGGCCACCACGGTCGGTTCGCCAGCAGCAGCCGGTAACCGGCCCAGCCGACGGCACATCCCACGCCGTAGCCGATGGCGACGTTGATGCCGCCGATGATGCCCTGGAACAACCAGTCGCGGGGCAGCAGCGACGGGCTCAGCGACCAGCAGAAGAACAGGGCCGCGAAGGCGATGCCGGTGAAATCCAGGCTCAGCAGTCCCCACACCTGGGCGGTGTGGGGATGACGGTCACCGAATTCGGTGACCGCGTCGATGATCCGGCCCTGCCGGGCCTCGATCAACGCCAGCCGATCGACCTGGGATCCGACCATCGCTCACCCGAACAACGCCGGCAGTGTGCCCTCGTAGACCTCTCGCAGTTCGGCCATCGAGACCGAGAACCGGCCCTGCACCTCGACGGAGTCGGAGCCCTCGTCGACGACCCCGATCCGCACCCACGGCATGTTGCGCGCCGTGCACATGCCGGTGAAGCGGGTCTCCTCGGTGCGCGGCACCGCCACCAGCACCCGGCCGGCGGACTCGGAGAACAGGGTCACGAACGGATCCGCGTCCTCCGGCAGCAGGATCCGGCAGCCGGTCTCGCCGGCCAGCGCGGCCTCCACGACCGCCTGCGCGAGGCCGCCCTCGGAGAGGTCGTGGGCGGCGGAGATCAGGCCGTCGCGCGAACCGGCGGTGAGGATCTCGGCGAGCAGCCGCTCCCGCTCGAGGTCGACCTTCGGCGGCACGCCGCCGAGGTGGTCGTGCTCGACCTGCGCCCAGATCGAGCCGTCGAACTCGTCGCGGGTCTCCCCCAGCAGGATCAGGGTCTCGCCCGGCTCGAGGCCGAGGCCGGTGGGGATGCGCCGGTGCACGTCGTCGATCACGCCGAGCACGGCGACGACCGGGGTCGGCAGGATCGGGGTGGCCCCGGTCTGGTTGTAGAAGCTGACGTTGCCGCCGGTGACGGGGATGCCGAGCTGCGCGCACCCGTCGGCGAGACCGCGCACGGCCTGCTGGAACTGCCACATCACGCCCGGATCCTCCGGCGAACCGAAGTTGAGGCAGTTGGACACGGCCTTGGGGGTGGCACCGGTGACGGCGACGTTGCGGTAGGCCTCCGCGAGGGCGAGCTGCGCGCCGGCGTACGGGTCCAGCTGGGTGTAGCGGCCCGACGCGTCGGTGGCCAGCGCGATGCCGCGGCCGGTCTTCTCGTCGACGCGGACCACGCCCGCGTCGGCGTTCTCGGCGAGCACCGTGTTGCCGCGGACGTACCGGTCGTACTGCTCGGTGATCCACTTGCGGCTGCACAGCTGCGGCGAGCCGATCATCTTCAGCAGGGTCGCCTTCAGCTCCTCGGGAGTCTGCGGGCGCTGCAGTCCGGCGGTGGTGTCCGCGACGAGCGCGTCCTGGGACTCCGGGCGCTGCACCGGACGGTGGTACACCGGGCCCTCGTGCGCGACGGTGCGCGGCGGCACGTCGACGACGGTCTCACCGTGCCAGGTGATGACGAGCCGGTCGCCGTCGGTGACCTCGCCGATCACGGTGGCGAGCACGTCCCACTTCTTGCACACGGCCATGAAGGCGTCGACGTTCTCGGGGGTCACGACGGCGCACATGCGCTCCTGGGACTCGCTCGAGAGCACCTCGGCGGGCGTCATTCCCTTCGCGCGCATCGGGACCCGCTCGAGTGCGACGTGCATGCCGCCGTCGCCGGCGGCGGCCAGCTCGGAGGTCGCGCAGGCGAGGCCGGCGCCGCCGAGGTCCTGGATGCCGACGACGAGCTTCTCGCGGTAGAGGTCGAGGCAGCACTCGATGAGCACCTTCTCGGTGAACGGGTCCCCCACCTGCACCGCCGGCAGCTTCTTCCGGCCGGAAGAAGATTCGTCACCCTCGAAGGTCTCCGACGCCAGGACGGAGACGCCGCCGATGCCGTCGAGACCGGTGCGCGCACCGAACAGGATGACCTTGTTGCCCGTGCCGGACGCGAACGCCAGGTGCAGGTCCTCCTTGCGCATCGCTCCGGCGCACAGCGCGTTGACGAGCGGGTTGCCGGCGTAGGAGGCGTCGAAGACGGTCTCGCCACCGACGTTGGGCAGGCCGAGGGAGTTGCCGTAGCCGCCGACGCCGCGGACCACGCCGTCGACGACGCGACGGGTGTCGGGCGCGTCGGCGGCGCCGAAGCGCAGCTGGTCCATGACCGCGATCGGGCGGGCGCCCATGGCCATGATGTCGCGGACGATGCCGCCGACGCCGGTCGCGGCGCCCTGGTACGGCTCGACGTAGGACGGATGGTTGTGGGATTCGACCTTGAAGGTGACCGCCCAGCCGTCGCCGATGTCGACGACGCCGGCGTTCTCACCGATACCCGCGAGCATCGAGGCCCGCATCTCGTCGGTGGTGGTCTCCCCGAAGTACCGCAGGTGCACCTTGGAGGACTTGTAGGAGCAGTGCTCGGACCACATCACCGAGTACATGGCCAGCTCGGCGTCCGTGGGACGGCGGCCCAGGATCTCGCGGATGCGGGCGTACTCGTCGTCCTTCAGCCCCAGCTCGCGGGAGGGCTGGGCGACATCGGGGGTTTCGGCGGCGTGGGTGACGGTATCCACCTGCGGTGACACTGGGCGTCGGGTCCCTTCACTCTGGGATCGAAACGGCAGGCCGGGCGCGCGCTGCCGCGGCCAGTCTATCCGGGTGCACGCCCGGCACCGTCCACCGGTGCGACGCCCCGCGGCGGCCGCACCGCCGTCAACGCGTCGAGGTCCACGCTCACCCGGTGACCCGCGGCCGGAAGCGTCACCTTGCCCGTGTACTCCCCGTCGTAGCGATACCACCCGTCGTCGAGCACGAACACCCCCAGCGTCGCGGGTTCGACGAGGTCGACCATCCAGTAGGCGGGGATGCGCGCCTCGGCGTACTCGGAGAACTTCGTGACGCGATCGGTGCGGACGCTGCCCTCGGCCATGACCTCCACCACCAGCCGCACGTCGGCGGCCGTCGCGCGGTCGGGGTCGGCGTCCACCAGCGCCCGGTCGACGACGATGCCGTCCGGGCAGCGCACCGTCAGCGGGGACTCGGTGAGCAGCACCTCCACGTCGCCGAGCACGGCCAGTTCCTTCGGCAGCTGATCGGCGAGCTGAGCGACGAGCCCGAACGCGACGTGCTGGTGCAGGTATCCGGGCCGCGGCGACGCCGACAGCACCCCTTCGCAGACCTCGACGTGGAACTGCTCGTATTCGGGCAGTTCCGTCCATTCGGCGAGCGTGAGCAGATGGTCGGGGAACGACGGGCCGGTCACAGGATCACCACCGTTCGCGGTCGGGCGAATTGTCCCCTCAGTCTGGCACCGGATGCCGGGCCGTGCCGGTCAGTTCGCCGGAGTGAGGAACGCCCCGAGAGCGCGGGCGTACGCGGTGACGTCCTTCGCTCCCATGAGCTCGCGCGCCGAGTGCATCGCGAGTTGCGGCGCCCCGACGTCGACGGTCGTCAGTCCGGTCCGGGAGGCGGTGATGGGGCCGATCGTCGAGCCGCACGGCAGGTCGGCGCGATGCACGTAGCGCTGCAGCGGCACCCCGGCCTGATCGCAGGCGAGCGCGAACGCGGCGGCGCCGGCGGCGTCGGTGGCGTAGCGCAGGTTCTGGTTGACCTTGAGCACGGGGCCGCCGTTGACCGCGATGCGGTGGGCGGGTTCGTGGCGGTCCGGATAGTTCGGGTGGGTGGCGTGAGCCATGTCGCCGGAGGCCACCACCGAGCCGGCCATGGTCCGCAGGAAGTCCTCGCGGCCCCCGCCGCGGGCCAGCACGACCCGTTCGAGCACGGTGTTCAGCAGGTCGGAGAACGCGCCGCGGTCGGACATGCTGCCGACCTCCTCGTGGTCGAACAGGGCGAGCAGCGGCACCGGGCCGCCGTGCTCGGCGACGTGGCCGACGGCGGCGAGCAGCGCCGCGGTCCCGGCGTAGCAGGTGCCCTGGTTGTCCAGCCGCGGCGCGCTGACGAGGTCCGCGTCCGCCCCGATCAGGGTGGACGGGGCCAGGTCGTGGGTCATCAGCTCCCAGCCCAGGATCGCGTCGGCCTCGACCTCGACCGCCTCGGCGAGGAAGGCGAGGAAGGACCGCGGCGCGGTGCCCACTCCCCACACGGCGTTGACGTGGCGCTGCGGATCCAGTTGCACGCCCTTGCGGTCCTCCGAAAGGTGGATGGCGAGCTGGGGGACGCGCAGGATCGGCCGGTCGACGCGCACGAGGACGTCCTCGGCACCGTTGCCGGCCCGCACCGTGAGCCGGCCGGAGACGCCGAGATCGCGGTCCAGCCACGAGTTCAGCCATGCTCCCCCGTACGGTTCGAGACCGACCAGTTGCCAGCCCGCCGAGGCGAGGTCGGGGTGCTGCTTGACCCGCAGGTTGGGGCTGTCGGTGTGGCCGCCGACGATCCGGAACGGGCGGGCGGGGTCGCCGTCGGCGCCCTCGGTGCTCCACGCGATCAACGAGCCGCCCCGCAGCAGGTAGTAGCGGCCGGGCTCGCTCGGCCACACCTGGGTCTCGGTGAGCTGCGTGAAGCCGGCGTCGGTGAGGGTGGCGGCGACGGTCGCGCACACGTGGAACGGCGACGGCGACAGATCGACGAAGTTGCACAGGCCCTGGGCGTCGGCAGGCGTGGTCGTAGGCATGGCTGCATCCTCGCACCGCACCCGCCTCGACACACCCCGGCCGCGCCCCTGCACCCCGGGCGTCGGCAAGTCCGTGATGCTCGACCGGGAGCATCTCCGCGAGCGCGCCGCGTCCAGGGCCGTCCCCCGCGAGAGGCGTGACCCGTCGCCGGGTCCCGGACACAGTGGATACTCACAGGACACGTCCGGAAGCGAACCGATCCGCTGCCGGCCACCGGGCGACGAGGTCGGACGCCGGAAGGGACGCCCAGTGCGCGAACAATGGTCTTTCGCTCGGCTCGCGGAGCGGGTGGTCCCCGAGGCGTCGGCCACGCCCCACATGCTGCTGGACACCGACCTGCGGATCCGGGCGGTCAACACCGCGTTGGAGAAGGTGGCGCTGCGCGAGCGCGACGACCTCCTCGGCCGCTACGTGTACGAGGCGTTCCCGGACAACCCCGGGGACCCGGACGCGTCGGGTACCCGCAATCTGGCCACGTCCCTGGAACGGGCAATGCGGTCGCGGCGCACACACAACATGTGGGTGCAGCGGTACGACATCGCCGATCCCCTGGATCCGGACCGGTTCGTCCCGAGGGTCTGGAGCCCGGTCAACTCCCCCGTCGTCGACGGCGACAGCGTGCTCGGTGTGGTGCAGACCGTCGAGGACATCACCGAACTGGACCACACACTCGACGCGCTGTCGCGGGCGATCGCAGCCGGGGACGCCGTGTCGGCGCAGGAACAGATGCACGCCCTGCGCGCGTTCGGTTCCGCGTTGCCACGCTACCGGCAGGCACAGCGTGCCCTGGCGACCGAGAACCGCCAGTTGCACCGTGCCCTGGAGACCCGCGACGCCATCGGCCAGGCCAAGGGAATCCTCATGGAGCGGCACGGCCTGACCGCGGACGGCGCGTTCGAGTTGCTGAAGAAGGTTTCGCAGCAGTCGAACATCCCCCTGGCGACGGTGGCCCGGCGCCTGGTCGGTTCGGATGCGACGCCGTCGACAGCCCCGACGGGCGCGGGATCGAATCCCGCCCCCGGGGCCGCGCTGCCGGCGTCGCTCAGTGCCCTCCCGCCACGCAGAACTGGTTGCCGTCCGGGTCGGTGAGCGTCACCCACCGGAACCCGCCCATGTCCTGGCGGTGCACCTCGTTCGCGCCCGCCTCGACGAGCCGGCGCACCTCGGCGTCGAGATCGGGCGCCACCAGGTCGAGGTGGATCCGGTTCTTGCCCGGGGTCGGATCCGGCACCTTCTGGAACCCGAGTTTCTGTGCGGTGCCGGGCATTCCGACGATGTAGAACCAGCCGTCGTTGTCCTGTTCGATCCGGCCGCCGGTCTGCTCGGCCCACCACGTGGCAAGCGGGCCGGGGTCGGCGCTGTCGAAGGTGATCATGCCGATGTTCAGTGCCATGGCCGGGACGGTAGCGGACGGGACCGACACGGGTGTGCCGTAACGGCACCGGGTTCGCCGTCAGCAGGCGGCGCGGACGAGCTGGGTGATGCGGTCCACCTGCTGATCGGTGGGGGTGACCGCACCGTTGGCGGACAGCTCGGCGACCCGGCTGTTGATCTCCTCGTCGCGTGCGCCGTCGTCGATCAGGGGACAGGTTTCGGTGACGATCGCCTCGATGGAGGCGTCGTCCCGACCGTCGGCCAGGTTCGGGTATCCCGTCCGGAAGGTTGCGACGAAGGTCCCCAACTTCGCTGCGTCGACGGCACGTTGGACGACGCTGGAGGCGACGCTGCCGGCCGGGCGGGTGGTGCTCTCGGGCGCGGACGTCTCGTCGTCGGATCCGCAGGCGGTGAGAAGGAAGAGGGCGGCGACCGCCGCCACCACAGCAGTCTTGGTCTTCATCGTTCGAGCGTGACACGCCGGGACGCGCTCGCGCCGGTGAAAGACGGAATTCACGGCGAGCCGTCGCGCTCACGCGCTTCCCGGCCCGGGAGGGGACGGCCGAACGGCCCCGGCAAAGATGCGTAATGCTACTCGAGACAACGGCGACGACGTGCGGCATAGTGGTGCCCGGCACGGCCGATCGGGGGATTCGGCGGTGCCCGCCGGAGCCGGTTGGGGGCCGCGCTCCGGACCGCAGGAGAAGGGGCCCCGCCGCTGATCGGGACGGCGGCGGGGCCCCTTTCGTCGCGTCGCGCGACGGTCGTCTCAGCTCCGGGCTGCGACCTTCGCCGGATCCAGCTCCAGCCGGCGCAGCAACTGCGCGTTCAGTGCCACGACGATCGTGGAGACCGACATGAGCACGGCAGCGACCGCAGGCGGCAGGACCACCCCGGCGAAGGCCAGCGCACCGGCCGCGAGGGGCACCGCGACGACGTTGTACCCGGTGGCCCAGGCCAGGTTCTGCCACATCTTGCGGTAGCTCGCCCGCGACAGTGCGATCACCGATAGCACGGCGCGCGGATCGTCCGCGGCCAGGACCACGCCGGCCGACTCGACGGCGACGTCGGTGCCCGCGCCGATCGCGATGCCGACGTCGGCCCGCGCCAGCGCCGGCGCGTCGTTGACCCCGTCACCGACCATCGCGACGCGGTGCCCGCGGGCCTGCAACTCGGCGACCTTCGCGTCCTTGTTTTCGGGCAGCACGTTCGCGAACACCTCGTCGATACCGAGGTCGGCGGCGACGGCGTCGGCCACCTGCCGCGCATCCCCGGTGATCATGGCGACCTTCACCCCGCGCGCGTGCAGGGCGTCGATCGCCTGCCGCGACTCCTCGCGCACCGCATCCTCGAGCGCGACGGCTCCGAGCACCGTGCCGTCGCGCACGACGTGCAGCACCGACGCGCCGCGGGCGACCCAGCGGTCCGTCGCGGCCGCGACGTCGGCGGGAACGTGCGCCCGCAGGTCCGCGAGCACGGCCGGACCGCCGACGAACACGGTCGCCCCGTCCACCACGGCCCGCACCCCGCGTCCGGGCAGGGAGCGGAAATCCTTCGTCGGCAACATGACTCGTCCTCCCGCGGCGGCGACGACGGCGCGGGCCACCGGGTGCTCGCTGTCGGATTCGACCGCGGCGGCCAGGGTCAGCAGGTCGTCCTCGGTGGTGCCGGCGGTGGCGACGACGTCGGTGACGACGTGCCGCCCCTGGGTCAGGGTCCCGGTCTTGTCGAACAGGACGACGTCCACGCCGCGCATCCGCTCCAGCGACAGCCGGTCCTTGACGAGTACGCCGGCGCGGGCGGCGCGCTCGGTCGAGATGGCGATCACGAGCGGGATGGCCAGGCCCAGCGCGTGCGGGCACGCGATGACCAGGACCGTGACGGTACGGACGACGGCCTCGTCGACGTTGCCGAGCAGCGTCCACACCGCGAAGGTGAGGACGCCGGCGACGGTGGCGAAGTAGAAGAGGAAGGCGGCGGCCCGGTCCGCGAGCGCCTGGGCCCGCGAGGACGAGGCCTGCGCGTCGGCGACCATGCGCTGGATGCCGGCGAGCGCGGTGTCCTCCCCCACCGCGGAGATGCGGACGCGCAGTGCACTGTCGGTGGCGACCGTGCCGGCGACGACGGTGTCGCCGACCGCGCGGGGCACGGCGCGGGACTCGCCGGTGATCATCGACTCGTCCACGTCGGCGCGCCCGTCGACGACCGTGCCGTCGGCCGGGACGCGCGCCCCGGCGCGTACCAGCGCGACGTCGCCGACGGCCAGGTCGGCGAGGGCGACCTGCACGACGCCGTCCGCGGTCACCCTCTCGGCGGTGTCGGGCAGCATCGCGGCCAGGGCGTCGAGCGCGCGCGACGCCGAGCCCAGCGCCCGCATCTCGAGCCAGTGCCCGAGCAGCATGATCACGATCAGCAGCGCCAGTTCCCACCAGAAATCGAGGTCGAACCCGCCCAGCCCGAGCGTGGTCACCCAGGACGCCGCGAACGCGACGCTGATGGCCATGGCGATGAGCAGCATCATTCCGGGCCGCCGGTCCCGCAGCTCGTTCCACCCGCCGACGAGGAAGGGACTGCCGCCGTAGGCGAAGACGATCGTGCCGAGGACGGGCGAGACCCATCCGGCCCACGCGGCGTCTGGCAGCGCGTAGCCGAGCAGGTCGGCGAACATGGCGCTGAACGCCACGATCGGAACCGCGAGGACCAGGCTCACCCAGAATCTGCGACGGAAGATCTCACCGTGCGGCCCGTGCCCGGCGTGCCGGTCCCGGGCGCGGTGGGCGTCGCGCGCTCCGGGCGGCGCGGTGTGGGCAGCGTGTCCGTGGTGTGCGAGCTCTGTCATGGCTCTCGCCTCGATCCGTTTCCGTTTCCGTGGACACCTCCATTGATACCCCCTGGGGGTATTAATGGAAGGGGTGGGGCGGTCACGATCCGGTCACGACACCAACTACCGCTCGAGCATGGCGCGCATCTCGTCGATCTCCGCCTGCTGCGTCGCGATGATCGACTCGGCGAGTTGCCGCGCCTCCGGGTTCACGCCCTCGGCCAGTTCGGTCTGCGACATCTCGATCGCGCCCTCGTGATGGACGATCATCATGGTCAGCCACATGCGGTCGAAGTCCATGCCGCGGGCACCCATCATGGAGTCCCACTCGTCGTCGGACATCATTCCCGGCATCCCGCCGGGCATGCCCATGCCGCCGTGACCCATCCCGTCCTCGTCCGGCGCCTCCTGCCCCCAGCTGTCGAGCAGCGACACCATCTGCTCCATCTCGGGTTCCTGCGCGGCCTCGATGCGGGCGGCGAGGTCGATGAGCTGCGGATCGTCGCTGCGCTCGGGCACGGCCTGGGCCATCTGCACGGCCTGCGCGTGATGGGGATACATCTCCTGCAGGAACTCGACGTCCGCGTCGACGAACTGTGCCTGCCCGGCCGGAGCCGAGGTCTGGGACGTGCCCGGAGTCGCCGTCCCCGCCTGCTGCTGCGGCTCGTCGCTGCCACACGCCACGATCACCAGGGCGAGCGGAACCGCCGCCGTTGCCGCTACTACTCTCTTGTTCCACAACATGATTCGACGGTACCCGCCGGATCGGCCGAGTCCGGGGCCGCAGCCCCGCCCCGGCCGGTCCTTCATCGAAACTTCATCGGCCGCAACGCCCGCCCACACGCGGCGGCGCGCACACTCGTCGTAGGAGGTGCGCGATGATGGGTTGGTACGGCGGCGCAGGCTGGGCCGCCACCCTCGCAATGGGTGTGTTCTGGCTGTTGCTCGCCGGGGTGGTGGTGTGGGCGGTGGTCCGGGCGGCGGCGCCACCGGATCCCGGCGACGACGCCCGCCGGATCCTGGACCGGCGGCTCGCCTCCGGCGAGATCGACGTCGCAACCTACCGGGCCCTGCGCGACGAACTGGACGCGCGGTCCCCGCGACGGACGCGTCGATAGATCCGCCTGCTCGATACGCGATGCAGCGCGTTCACGGGGTCACCGCGATCCGGTCCGTCGTCGACGGGTCACCGAACAATTCTCTGCCGCAACCCGAGTGGCGGGCAGCCGGGTGCGCCCGGCCCTCGTCACCCGCGGCATGGTCACCCGCGGCATGGTCGGCACCCTCCGGCACTCGCTCGTCAGCGATGTTCCCGGCGGGCATCGAACGCCGCGACGACCCGCTTCGGCGCGGTCAGCCGCCACGCATCCTCGATCAGTTCCGCCAACTCGACCGTGTCTACCGCGGCGAAAACCACGTCGATCCAGCCGTAGCGCCCGAAGAACGGGGCCGCGCGGAACACGTCCGGATCCTCGTGGAGCAGGGCCGCCTGGGTGTCCACGGTGGCTTTGAGGCAGACCGTGGCCGCACCGTAACCCAGGAGGCCGAACATCTTGTTCCGCACCCGGTACGTGGGTTGGTCACCCCAGCTGTCCACCACCACTTCACGTGCCTCGGGCAGCGCCAGCATCATCGCGCGCACACTGTCCGCGCTGGGCATGCGATCTCCTCGGTCGGCGGACAGGGCCACCCAGTTGTACACCCGACCCGCGACAGGGAACGGACGGCCGCGAGTGCTGGGTACCCTGGCCGCGTGCACACCCCCGGCCCCCGCATCCTCGTAGTCGACGACGAAGCCGCCCTGGCGAAGGTGGTGGCCAGCTATCTCGAACGGGAGGGCTTCGAGGTCGCGCTCGCCTACGACGGACCGACGGCCGTCGCGCTGGCTCGGCAGACGGACCCGGTGCTCGTGGTGCTCGACCTGATGCTGCCGGGCTTCGACGGCATCGAGGTGTGCCGGCAGCTGCGGACCTTCTCGGACGCGTACGTGCTCATGCTCACCGCCCGTGGCGACGAGGTGGACAAGGTGATCGGCCTGTCGGTGGGCGCCGACGACTACGTCGTGAAGCCTTTCGGGCCACGGGAGCTCGTCGCCCGGGTGCGCGCCATGCTGCGCCGGCCCCGCAGCGGCACCGCGGCGGAGGCACCGCGCCGCATCGGCGGGCTCGTCGTCGATCCGGTGTCCCGCACCGTCTCGGTCGACGACGCGCCGGTGGAGCTGACGCGTACGGAATTCGATGTGCTGCTGACACTTTCGTCTCGACCGTCGGCGGCGCTCTCGCGCCGGCAGATCATCGACGAGGTGTGGGGGCCGAACTGGTTCGGCGACGAGCACATCGTGGACGTCCACATCCGTGCGCTGCGCCGCAAGCTCGGCGACGATGCCGCCGCCCCGCGCTTCGTCCGTACCGTGCGCGGGGTCGGGTACGCGATGGAGGCCGCGCGGTGAACCGGCTGGGACTGCGTGGGCGGCTGCTGATCGCGCAACTGCTCGTGCTGTTCGTCGGGGCCGCGACGCTCACCGTCGTCGCGGCGCTGGTGGCCGCTCCGCTGTTCCACTACCACCTCGCCCACGCGGGCGTGGAGGACACGCAGGTCCGCCTTCACACCGAGGAGGCGTTCGCGCAGGCCGGAGCGGTCGCGCTCGCCGCCGGGGCAGCCGTCGCGCTCGGTGCCGCGGCGATCACGTCCGTGGTCCTGGTGCGCCGCATCACCGCGCCGGTGGGCCGGCTGGTGGACGCCGCGGGCCACGTCGCCCGCGGCCGCTACGACGTGCCGATCACCCGGTCCGGCGACGCGGACTTCGCCCGGCTCGAGAACGCCTTCGCCGACATGGCGGGCCGCCTGCACAGCACGGAGCTCTCACGACGCCGGCTGCTCGACGATCTCGCCCACGAACTGCGCACACCCGTGGCCACGCTCGAGGCCTACCTCGAGGGCATCGAGGACGACGTACTGCCCGCCGACGCCACCTCGTGGCAGGTGATGCACCACCAGCTCGACCGGCTGCGGCGTCTCGTGTCGGACCTGTCCGACCTCTCCGCCGCAGACGAGCACGCGCTCGCCCTGCACCCCGAGGAGGGCGACCTCGCCGCGGCGGTGACGGCCTCGGTCTCGGCCGCGGCACCGCGGTTCGCCGACAAGCAGGTCGGGCTCGAGACGGAGCTGCCCGAGGCGCTGCCGCCGGTCCGGTTCGATTCGCAGCGCGTGGCGCAGATCCTGGCGAACCTGCTCGAGAACGCCCTGCGGCACACGCCGGCCGGGGGCCGGGTGGTCGTCACGTGCGAGCGCGCGGACCGGGCGGCCGTGCGGGTGCGGGTCCGCGACACGGGCGACGGCATCCCCGCGGATCAGCTCGACGCGGTGTTCGAGCGGTTCCACCGGATCGATCCGGCCCGCAGCCCCGGCGGCAGCGGCCTGGGCCTGACCATCGCGCGCAGTCTCGCCCGCGCCCACGGCGGCAATCTCACGGCCGCGAGCGACGGGCCGGGGCGCGGCGCCCGCTTCGACCTGACCCTGCCCACGAACGGGAATCAGGCGGAGACGACCGCGTCGAGAACGCTGTAGAACATGCCGAGCCCGTCGTCGCTGGGACCGGTGAGCGCTTCGGTGGCGTGCTCGGGGTGCGGCATCAGGCCGACGACGCGGCCGTTCGCCGACGAGATGCCCGCGATGCCGCGCTGGGAGCCGTTCGGGTTGTCGCCGGAGTAGCGGAACACCACGCGGCCCTCACCCTCGAGTTCGTCCAGCACCTTCTCCGAGGCCTGGAACCGGCCCTCACCCGACTTGAGGGGCACCAGGATCTCGGCACCGGCCTCGTAGCGGGTGGTCCACGCGGTAGTGTTCGACTCCACCTTCAGCCACTGGTCGCGGCAGATGAAGTGCAGGCCCTCGTTGCGGGTGAGGGCACCCGGCAGCAGACCGGCCTCGCACAGCACCTGGAAGCCGTTGCAGATGCCGAGCACCGGCATCCCGCCCCGAGCGGCCTCGACGACCTTCCCCATGACCGGGGCGAACCGCGCGATGGCGCCGCAGCGCAGGTAGTCGCCGTAGGAGAAGCCACCCGGCACGATGACCGCGTCGACTCCCCTCAGGTCGGCGTCGCCGTGCCAGAGGCTGACGGCCTCACCGCCGGCGAGCTCGACGGCGCGGGCCGCATCGATATCGTCGAGCGTGCCCGGGAAGGTGATGACTCCGACGCGTGCACTCATGCGTCACCGTCGATCCGCCGCACGGTCCAGTCCTCGATGACCGTGTTGGCGAGCAGAGCCTCGGCGATCTTCTCGACCTCGGCGTCGTCGACGCTGCCGTCGACCTCGAGCTCGAAGCGCTTTCCCTGACGGACGTCGGACACGCCCGCGAAGCCCAGTCGCGACAGCGCCCCGACAATGGCCTGGCCCTGAGGATCGAGAATCTCGGCCTTGGGCATGACTTCGACGACGACACGAGCCACGTGCTGCTCCTCGGTAGTAGTGCTGGCGCCCGGGGACGGACACCGGACAGCCCGCAGTTTACCGGCCGACCCGAGCCGGTCCGGAATCGGCAGGGCCCGACGCCGGCGGCCCCGTCACGGCTGTGGCGGCTCCGGCTCGGCGAGCGACGCCGTGAAGTTCTCGACGATCTCGGCCGCGAGGGTGCGAACCTTGACGTTCGTCGCCTGCGACATCGCCGACAGCTGCGCGAACGCGGTGTCCGCGTCGACCCGGTGCGCCGCCATGAGCAGGCCCACGGCCCGGCTCGTGACACTCCGTGTGTCCAAGGCGGTCCGGAGCGAGGCTGCCTCGCGCTCGCCGGCGGCGAGCAACTCCTCCCGCAGACGTGACATCTCCAGGTGCACGCGGACCCGGGCGATCAGCTCACTGGGGTGGAACGGCTTGACGACGTAGTCGTCGGCACCGGCCCGCAGTCCCTCGACGGCGGACTCCGATCCGGCCCGGGCCGTGAGCAGGATCACCGGCAGCCGCGCCAGCCGTTCGTCGCCCCGCACCTCCCGCAGCAGCGACAACCCGCTGCGCCCGGGCAGCATGACGTCGCTGAGGAGCAGGTCGGGAACCTCGGTCCGGATCCGCTCGAGCGCGGACTCGGCGTCGGCGGTGACATCGACGTGCCAGCCCTGCGCGGCGAGCAGGTCGACGAGATGGTCACGCATGTCCGCGTTGTCCTCGACGAGGAGGAGGCACGGTTGCCCCTCGCGTGGTCCGGCGCCGGGGGTCGCGACGGGCCGCCACGCCTCGGCCTCCCCCAGGTACGCCGCGCCGGCGGACGCCACGACGTCGTCCGCGGCGCGTGGTGCCGGCTGTGCGCTCGGCACCACGGGCACCGTCACCGTGAACACCGAACCGTGCGGGGCGACGGCGTCGACGGACACCGAACCGCCCAGGGCGGCAACGAATTGCGCGACGAGAGACAGCCCGATGCCCGAGCCCTCGCGGCTGCGGCCGGACCGGTCGCCGATCTGGTAGAAGCGGTCGAAGATCTTGCCCCGCTCGGCCTCCGCGATGCCCGTGCCCGTGTCGGCGACACACAGCACCAGGTTCGCTCCGTCACCCCGCAGAGACACGGCGACCGAGCCCTCCGGCGTGAACTTGATCGCGTTGGACAGCAGGTTCAGCACGATGTGTGTCCACATCGCCCGGTCGGTCGCCACGTACCGGCTCGGCACATTGTCGACGTCGACGAGGAGCGCGAGGCCCGCACGGTCGGCGGCGTCGCGGAACAGTTCGGCGGCCTCGCGCGTCACCGCGACGATGTCGGTGGGCTCGGTGTGGGCGTCGAGCCGGCCGGCGTCCCCACGCGCGACGTCGAGCAGCATGTCGACGAGCCGCTGCAGGCGCAGGGCGGCCCGCCGCGCCGCCGCGACGGCGTCGACCTGGGCGGGTGGCAGCGCGGCGGCGTGCTCGTCGAGCAGGGTCTGCAGCGGCCCGAGGAGCAGCGTCAGCGGGGTGCGGAACTCGTGGCTGACGTTCTCGAAGAACCGGCTCTTGGCGGCGTCGAGCTCGGCGAGTTCGGCCGCCCGCCGGCGTTCGGCCTCGTAGGCCTGCGCATCGGACAGGGCCGTGGACACGCGGACCGCGACCATATCGAGGAACACCCGGTACTGCTCGTTCAGCTCGCGGAACCGGCTGATGCCGAGCACGAGAGAGCCGGCCGGGCCACCACCGGAGACCGGGAGCGGCAGTACCACCGCGGTGTCGCCGTCGGGACCGAGGTCCGCGACCGTCTCGGTCCTGCCGGACTCGGCGACCCGGGCGATCACCTCCGACAGGTCCGACGCGGCGCCGGGAGCGGTGCCGAACTCGGCGACCGTCGCCATCACCTCGTCGCGGCACAGGTGGGCACTGCCGAACGGCAGATCGTCCTCGTGGCCGGCGAGCAGGCCGAGCGCAGCCCGGCAGGCATCGTCGGCGGTGTCGGTCTCCGTCATCGAGAGCTGGCCGAGTTCCCGCAGGACGGCGGCCCGGCGCTCGGCGAGCACCTGCTCGGTGACGTCGGTGGTGGCGACGAAGATGCCCGCGACGGTGCCGTCGGCGGCCCGGACGGGGCTGTAGGAGAACGTCCAGTACGTCTCCTCCGTGTAGCCGAAGCGGTGCATGAACAACTGCATCCGCTCCGACAGGGTCGGCTCACCGCGTTGCGCCTGGGCGAAGAGGGCGCCGATGACGTCCCAGATCTCGCCCCAGCACTCGGAGGCCGGCTGGGCGACCGCCGCCGGGAACTTCTCTCCGAGGAAGGGCCGGAAGGCGTCGTTGAAGATCTGCACCCGCTCTGCTCCCCAGCACAACAGCATGGGCACCCGCGACGGAACGACGGTCCGCACGGCCGCCGTCAGTTCGGGAGGCCAGGTGTCGATCGGCCCCAGCGCGGTCGACACCCAGTCGGCGTGGCGGTGGGCGGTCGCGGTGGGATCCGGTCCCGGGAACAGGGCGTGGGCCGAAGTCTCGTCGTTCACCTCGGTGTCGCCTCACATCCTTGCCGTCGGTCCTGTCGGAGGTTCTCAGGATAAGGCGGGCCGGCCCGCCGCTTCCGGGCCTTGTCCCACCCGGGCGGCACGCGACATTCCTGAAGATTCGATGAAGAGGAAGTCCCGCCCTGGCGGTTTTATACCCCTAGGGGGTATAAATGGGGTGCACCCACGCAGAGGAGAATCGCGATGACCCGGCTCCTGCCCCTGACCGACACGGCCAGCGGCTGCCGCTGCGGCAGCCACCCCACCGAACCGACCGGACCGAGCAGTGAGGACCCCCGAATGAACACCCAGGCCTTCCCCGTCGTCGGCATGACCTGCGGCCACTGCGCCGGCGCCGTCACCGAGGAACTGCGCGCCCTGCCCGGCGTCGAGGACGTACACGTCGAACTGGTCGCGGGCGGCGTCTCCACCGTCACGGTGACCAGCGTCGACGGCATCGACGGCGAGGCCGTCGCCACCGCGCTCGACGAGGCCGGCGACTACCGCCTCGCCCCGCAGTGACCCGCCGACTCGAGAAGGGACCCGCCCATGACCACGGGTGAGATGGTGCACGAGGTAGAACTCTCGATCGGCGGCATGACCTGCGCCTCCTGCGCGGCGCGCATCGAGAAGAAGCTCAACCGCATGGACGGCGTGACCGCCACCGTCAACTACGCGACGGAGAAGGCGAAGGTCACCTATGCGCACGGGGTCGCCCCCGACGACCTCGTCGCGACGGTCGAGGCGACCGGCTACACCGCCGCGCTCCCCGCCCCGCCGCAGGCCGAGGAGACCACCGAGGCCGCCCCCGAACCGGACGAGGCCGCCGCCTGGCGTCAGCGCCTGACCGTCTCCGCGGTCCTCACCGTGCCGGTGGTGCTGCTGTCGATGATCCCGGCGCTGCAGTTCGACAACTGGCAGTGGCTGACCTTGACCCTGGCCTCCCCCGTCGTGGTGTGGGGGGCGCTGCCGTTCCACCGCGCCGCCTGGACCAACGCCCGGCACGGCGCCGCCACGATGGACACCCTCATCTCCGTCGGCGTCACGGCCGCGTACCTCTGGTCGCTGTGGGCGTTGTTCTTCACCCACGCCGGTATGACCGGGATGCGGATGACGTTCGATCTGCTGCCCACCGGCAGCTCCGAGCCGCACATCTATCTCGAGGTCGCCGCCGCCGTCACCACCTTCATCCTCGCGGGGCGCTATTTCGAGGCCCGCGCCAAGCGGCAGTCGGGCGCGGCCCTGCGGGCACTGCTCGACATGGGCGCCAAGGACGTCGCCGTGCTACGCGACGGTGACACCGAGACCCGGATCCCGATCGGCCGGCTCGCCGTCGGCGACCGGTTCGTCGTGCGGCCCGGCGAGAAGATCGCCACCGACGGCGTCGTCGTCTCCGGCACCTCCGCCGTCGACGCGTCGATGCTCACCGGCGAACCCGTGCCGGTCGAGGTCGGGCCCGCAGACCCCGTCGTCGGCGCGACCGTCAACGCCGGCGGCCGGCTCGTGGTCCGCGCGACCCGAGTCGGCGCCGACACCCAGCTCGCTCAGATGGCGCGGCTGGTGACGGAGGCGCAGAACGGCAAGGCCGAGGTGCAGCGGCTCGCCGACCGGGTGTCGGCGGTGTTCGTCCCGATCGTCATCGGGCTGTCGCTGCTCACCCTCGCCGGCTGGCTCCTCACGGGCAACTCGGTGACCGCGGCGTTCACCGCTGCCGTCGCAGTACTGATCATCGCCTGCCCCTGCGCGCTGGGCCTCGCGACCCCGACCGCACTGCTCGTCGGCACCGGCCGCGGCGCCCAGCTCGGCATCCTGATCAAGGGACCACAGATCCTCGAATCCACCCGCCGCGTCGACACCGTCGTGCTCGACAAGACGGGCACCGTCACCACCGGCCGCATGGCCGTGGCCGCGGTGCACGCGGCGGACGGCGGCTCCGAGGACGAGGCACTGCACCTGGCGGGGTCGCTCGAGCACGCCTCCGAGCACCCCATCGGGCGCGCCGTCGCCGAGCGGGCCGCCGCCACCGGCGCTCTCTCGCCGGTGGAGAGCTTCGAAAACCACGGTGGACGAGGGGTTTCCGGTGTCGTCGACGGCCACGCCGTGCTCGCGGGCCGGCTGTCCTGGCTGCGCGACGAGTGGTCGCTGACCGCGCCCGAACCGCTGCGACGGAGCGCCGGGGCCGCCGAAGCCGAGGGCCGCACACCGGTGTGGATCGCCTGGGACGGGCGCATCCGGGCGATCGTCGTCGTCTCCGACACGATCAAGGACACCTCCGCGTCGGCGATCGCCGAACTGCGCGAACTCGGCCTGCGGCCGGTGCTGCTCACCGGCGACAACCGCAGCGCCGCCGAGACCGTCGCGAAGCAGGTCGGCATCGACGAGGTCTTCGCCGAGGTCCTGCCCGCCGACAAGGTCGACGTGGTCAAGAGGCTGCAGGACGAGGGCCGGGTCGTCGCCATGATCGGCGACGGCGTCAACGACGCGGCCGCCCTCGCCCAGGCCGACCTCGGACTGGCGATGGGCACCGGCACCGACGTCGCGATCGAGGCCTCCGACCTGACCCTCGTGCGCGGCGACCTGCGGGCCGCTCCCGACGCGATCCGGCTCGCCCGCGCGACCCTGCGCACCATCAAGGGCAACCTGTTCTGGGCGTTCGCCTACAACGTCGCGGCCCTGCCGCTCGCGGCGCTCGGGCTGCTCAATCCGCTGATCGCCGGCGCGGCGATGGCGTTCAGCTCGGTGTTCGTGGTCAGCAACAGCCTGCGACTGCGGCGGTTCAGCCCCCGCTGAGGCCCGCACCCACGACGCGCTGCCGGCGGAAGGTCTCCGATTCGCCGGCAGCGCGTCCTCGCGCTGTGTCACGCTCGTGCCATGGAGGCGGAGCGGGACCAGCTGCTGCTCACGGTGCGTAACCTCGCCCGGTTCCACCGCGAGCACGAGAAGTTCTATTCCGAATCGCCGTTCCACGACGTGATCCGGCTGCACCGCAGCTCACGCGCCCTGAAGGCGCTCGCCGAGCGGTGGTCGGTCGTCGCACCGCTCGAACGGACGTCGCCGAGCCCGTTCGCCGGCGCGCCCGACCTCAACGACGATCGGGCCACCGAGACGCTCGGCATCCTGTTCATGGAGAGCGGCGACGAACCCGCCGAGATCACCAAACTGAAGGCCGACCTCGGGACGCTCGCCGAGGCGAATCGGACGACCGGGCAGTGGCTCGCCGACGCCATGGCGACCGCCTGGGACGTACTCGAGGCGCTGCTGGCCTACCCGGGCCTCGCGGACCTGCTCGCCGAACGGCACCGCATCGTCACCAACGACTGGCAGTGCGCGACGACGGCCCAACTCGTCGCCCGCAACCTCGATCGGGCGGTCGCGATCCTGGGACGCATCGACTTCACCGCAGCCGCCCTGCGCGCGGACCTCGCCGGGGACCGCATCGCGCCACGTTACGTCTTCTCGGCCGCGGAAATGATCGACCACGCCGCCGATCTCGCGGCGCAGAGCGCGGTGCTGACGCACGAGAACGAGCGGCGCTGGCGGGTCTTCCACGATCGGGTCGAGCAGATCGTCGCCGGCCCGGAGCCGTAGCACCGGCCGCTCAGCACCCCTGCGTGTCGAGGAGGACACAGTCCCACGTGACGGTCCGCTCCGCCGGGATACGGCCACCGCCCTCCCACAGCGTCGGCGGCCCGGACGGGTGCACCGAATACCAGCCCGGATACCGGGTCGGCGTGCGATTCGCGAGCTGGGTGATCCAGCCCCGGCGCACGATCCGGCCCCGCGCGGTCGGCACCGTGCGGTGGAACACACCGAGGTAGCGGTCGTAGAGCAGACAGCCGGAGACCGTGTCCTGCCCGTCCTCCGGATATCCGGGCGGGAGCAGCGCCGACACCCCGTCCCCGAGGTGCGCGACCCGGTCGAACCCACCCGGCGTGCTCGCCGGGACCCGCTCGACGCGAGCGGGCAGGTTCCGGCTGATCAGTTCCGGCGGCAGCATGTGCGGCAGGCACCACTCGGTCGTGCCCTCGATCGTGTCCCCGACGTGCAGCCGTTCGTAGCCGGGTTCGAGGTCGACGAGCATCCAGATCCTCATGCCCGCCACCCTCGCCGACCGGACGGCACCCGAGCGAGCGGACCCGAAGGCGCAGCACTGTTCCCGTCGTTACCGACCCGGGCACCGATCGGAGTCGGCTCGGTGAAACGATGCATCATCACAGCCCGGTGCACTCGACGAGGGACCGGAGGGCGACGCCTCCGGGCACCGGGATACCGTGCGGCCACCCTACCCGCCGCGGGCGCTGCCGTCACGGATTCCGCTGCGACGTCACCCGATCCAGCACGCCAGCTCGTCGGCGCGCGGATCGGCCACCACCGGATCACCCTCACCGCCGAACACCCGGACCGGCCGTGAGGCATCGATCGGCGCCCATCCCGGACCTCCCGTGGTCGCGAACTGCACCCAGGCGCGGTGCATCTCGTCGGCGAGGGCCTGCGGGGGCCGGTCGCCGGTGAGCCGGTGGGAGACGTCGAGGCGGTCGAAGACGAACGCGATCTCGAGGGCATGGCACGCCCGCAGATCCTGCACCGGGCTCGGCCAGGCGAACTCGTACAACCACGCTGTGCCACCGTGGCGGGCGACCGCGTCGGCCAGGGTGACCGTGCCCGACCGGAAGGCGTAATCGGTGAGGACAGCGGCGAGCACGTCGCCGGGAGTCGCGCCCGGCCGGTGGGCCGCGTACAGGTCGGCGAGCGCGGGATCGATCCCGTACCGCTGCAGGACGAACGGCAGGTTGTCGTCGGTGATCGCCGCGGCGATACCGGTCGGCACCAGGAAGAAGCGGAACTCGTCCGTGGTCGTGCCGGCCAGCACCGGCACACCCGTTCCCGCTCCGGCGGCGATCGCATCGATCGGCAACGACGGCAGAATCTCCCCGTCGATCGTCGGGAACATGCTCATCACGCCCAGTCCGCGCTGCACCACCGACGCGCCCCACCGGGCCGGGTCCGGATTCTGGGCGAGGTCGAGGCCGAGAGCGTCCTGGGCCGCCTGCAGGACGTCCGGGGCGAGGGCCCCGAACGCCTCGGCCGTGGCCGGCACACCCAGGCGGTCGGCGAGGACAGCCCCCACCCGGCGCGCGTCCTCGAGGTCCGAGGCCGCCGTGGCGTTGCCGCTCTGCACGACGGCGCGGTGGAACAGTCCACTCGCGGCGGGCGAGGCCAGCAACGCGGCCACGCTCATCCCGCCGGCCGACTCGCCGAACACCGTCACGTTGTCCGGGTTGCCGCCGAAGGCCCGGATGTTGTCCTGCACCCAGCGCAGCGCGGCGAGCTGATCCAGCAAGCCACGATTGTCCGGCGCGCCGTCGAGCGACAGGAACCCGGTGACGCCGAGCCGGTAGTTGATGCCGACCAGCACCACACCGTCGCGCGCGAAGGCGCGTCCGTCGTAACTGTCGATCCGGTTCGAGCCGCGGGTGAACGCGCCACCGTGGATCCACACCATCACCGGCAACCCGGAGGCGCCCGGATCGGGTGTCCACACGGAGAGATTCAGGCACTCGTCGCCGGGTTCGATGACGTTGCCGAGCAATGCGGCCGCCGGAGCGGCGTACGGCGCCTGAGGGCAGGTGGGGCCGGGCGCGGTGGCGTCGCGGACACCGTCCCAATGTGGCCGCGGGCCCGGGGCCGCGAACCGCGCCGCTCCCACCGGGGCGGCCGCGTACGGAATGCCCAGAAACGCCCACACT
The DNA here is from genome assembly GCF_053764755.1 of Rhodococcus sp. 2H158. Classification (NCBI taxonomy): domain Bacteria; kingdom Bacillati; phylum Actinomycetota; class Actinomycetes; order Mycobacteriales; family Nocardiaceae; genus Rhodococcus; species Rhodococcus sp. 2H158. The sequence continues at coordinate 53,503 of NZ_JBSNCE010000002.1, read as the reverse complement.
CCGTCGGTGGGCGTGCCCCGTACCGTTCCCCCGGTCGTCTGCACCGTATCCGTCATGCCCCGCTCCTCTCCTCGCAGCTCCTCACAACGCCACCCACCCGAGCGAATGTATCGCTGATCTCCGTAGGCCGACGGAAAGTCACATTCGCTCGGTCCGACGGCTCCTATGCTGAGTTGGACGGTCGTCGATTTTCCGCCCAGCCGAGGAGGTGCGGCATGCGAGCACTGGTGGTGTACGAATCGATGTTCGGGAACACCCGTCACGTGGCGGAAGCCGTCGCGCGCGGGCTGGGACCGGCGGACGCGGTGCGCACGGTCCCCGTGACGCAGGCACACGAGGAGAACCTGTCCGAATACGACCTGGTGGTCGTCGGCGGCCCGACGCATGCGCACGGCATGAGCCGGGAGTCGACGCGCCACGGCGCGGTCGAGCAGGCCGAGAAACCCGACAGCGGGCTGACGCTCGAACCGGACGCCGAGAGCGAGGGCGTCCGCGAGTGGCTCGATGCGCTGCCGGCCGGCGGCGGGAAGGCCGCATCGTTCGACACGCGCATCGACATGGCGGCCGTCCTGACCGGGCGCGCCGGCAAGGGCATCGCCAAGAAGCTGCGCAAGCACGGATTCGAGCTCGTCGCCGATCCGGAGAGCTTCCTCGTCGACAAGCAGTCGAAACTCGAGCCCGGCGAGGAGGATCGAGCCGAGCAGTGGGGCCGCTCGCTCGCCCAGCAGGCAGCGAGCGGGTCCGAGGAGCTGCGCTGACCCGCCCGCGGGCCGAGCGAATGTATCGCTCATCTCCGTAGGCCGACGGAACGATACATTCGCTCGGCACAACTGGACGCGAGATCGCTCGGCGCGCCGCCGCGCGCGACGGTCCATACTCGGGTGCATGCGACTGACCCACTTCGGACACTCCTGCCTGCTCGTGGAGCACCTGGGCGCGACGATCCTGTTCGACCCGGGGAATTTCTCGCACGGCTTCGAGGGCATCACGGGGCTCGACGCGATCCTGGTCACCCATCAGCACCCGGACCATGCCGACCCGGCGCGACTGCCGGCGCTGGTGGAGGCCAACCCGGGGGCTGCCCTGTACGCGGACCCGCAGACCGCCGCTCAGCTGGGCGGCGGCTGGAAGGCCGTGCACCCGGGCGACGCATTCACCGTCGGCGACGTGCACGTGCGCGGCACCGGAGGCCGGCACGCCGTCATCCACCCGGAACTGCCGGTCATCGACAACACCGCCTATCTGCTCGGCGACGCCGAGAACCCGGCGCGACTGCTGCATCCGGGCGATTCGCTGTACATCCCGAACGAGAGGGTCGACGTGCTCGCGCTGCCCGCCGCGGCACCGTGGCTGAAGATCTGGGAGTCGGTGGACTATCTGCGCGCGGTCAATCCGCGGGTGGCCGTGCCGATCCACCAGGGCATCGTCGCGGAGCAGGCCACCGGCATCTTCTACGGCCGTTACTCCGAGATGGCGCCGGAGGGCACCGAGTTCCGGGTGCTGCCCGCCGAGGATTCGGTCGAGGCGTAACCGCCGGTGTGTCCTTTGGGCTGCGGTAGCCGCCCAAAGGACACACCGGCCGCGTCAGCGGCCTGCGGCCCTGCCGGCGGCGCGGCCGGAGAAGATGCAGCCGCCGAGGAACGTGCCCTCGAGCGAGCGGTAGCCGTGTACCCCGCCGCCGCCGAATCCGGCGACCTCACCGGCGGCGAACAGGCCCTCGAACACCGAGCCGTCGGCCTTCAGCACCCGGCCCGACAGGTCGGTCTCGAGCCCGCCCAACGTCTTGCGCGTCAGCAGGTGCAGCTTGACCGCGATCAGCGGTCCGGCCTTGGGATCGAGCAGCCGGTGGGGGGCGGCGATGCGGGTGATCCGGTCCGGCAGGTAGGCGCGGGCCGCGCGCATCGCCGCGACCTGCAGATCCTTGGTGTACTTGTTCGCGATCTCGCGGTCGCGGGACTCGACGACCTGCTTGACCGTCGCGTAATCCAGCGGCGCATCCGGGGTGATCTCGTTCATCCCTGCCACCAGTTCGGCGAGGGTGTCGCGGACGACGAAGTCGACGCCGCGGCGCTTGAACGCCTCCACCGGTCCGGGTGCGCCGGGCTTGACCCGCTGCAGCACCTTGCGGATGTCGCGTCCGGTCAGATCGGGGTTCTGTTCCTGGCCGGAGAGCGCGAACTCCTTCTCGATGATCTTCTGGTCGAGCACGAACCAGGTGTGGTCGTGGCCGCTGCGCACGATGTGCTCGAGGGTGCCGAGGGTGTCGAAGCCCGGAAACAGCGGCACCGGCAGTCGCTTGCCGGTCGCGTCGAGCCACAGCGACGACGGGCCGGGCAGGATGCGGATGCCGTGGTTGGGCCAGACGGGGTCGTAGTTGGTGATGCCCTCGGTGTAGTGCCACATCCGGTCGCGGTTGACGATGCGCCCGCCGGCGCGTTCGGTGATCTCGAGCATCCGCCCGTCGACGTGCGCCGGCACGCCGGTGAGCATGTGCTTCGGCGGGTCTCCCAGCCGCTTCGGCCAGTTCTTCTTCACCAGGTCGTAGTTGCCGCCGATGCCGCCCGACGTGACGATCACCGCGCCGGCCGAGAGTTCGAACTCGCCGGTCGCCACGCGCGACGACGCCACGCCCCGCGCCGCCGACGACGGCTCGAGCACGGTTCCGCGCACCCCGGTGACGGCGCCGCCGGTGAGGACGAGGTCGTCGACGCGGTGCCGGTTCCGCAGGATCACCCGGCCGCGGTCGACGCCGTCGAGCACCTTGCGGGCGAAGATCTCGACGAGTGCCGGTCCGGTGCCCCACGAGATGTGGAAGCGCGGCACGGAGTTGCCGTGACCGCCGGCGTCGTAGCCGCCGCGTTCGGCCCAGCCGACCATGGGGAACAGCTTCAGCCCGCGTTCCTTCAGCCACGCGTGCTTTTCTCCGGCCGCGAACTCGACGTAGGCCTGCGCCCAGCGGCGCGGCCAATAGTCCTCGTCCTCCCGGTCGAAGGCGGCGCTGCCCATCCAGTCCTGTAGGGCCAGGTCGTACGAGTCGCGGATGCCGAGTCGGCGCTGCTCGGGGGAATCCACGAAGAACAGCCCGCCGAACGACCAGAAGGCCTGTCCCCCGAGGTTGTGTGAGTTCTCCTGGTCGACGAGCACCACGGTGCGTCCGGCTTCGATGAGTTCGGCCGTGGCGACGAGCCCGGCCAGGCCGGCGCCCACCACGATCACGTCTGCGTCCATGCCCGCCAACCTACTGCAGGGTAGGTTCGTGTGGGCGGATCTTCGGGCTCAGGCCGCGCCGAGTTTCCGCAGGCGCGGCGGCCAGCGGTAGACGGAGGGCTGCGCCTCGAGGTGCAGGGCGAGGTCGATCGCGTCGAGCATCGCCTGCCGCGGCCCCGGCCGGTCGAGTTGCTTGCCGGAAATCGACAGCCGCAGCAGCCCGCCACGCCGCGCGACCCGGGCGGCGCCGATGACCATCGCCCGGCACCACCACGGTTCGGCCTTGGCGCCCTCGCCGATGCCGAACACCCGTGCATGAGTGACGGTATCGCGGTCCAGGTCGTGGATCCCGGCGGCGCCGGCCAGGAGCCGGAAACCGGTGACGGGCAGCGCCGCGACGGCCCCGGGCGAGGCGAGCCAGCGCGGCGGCGCGAAGAGCCGGGTCCGCAGCCCCGTCTCCTCGAGCACCCGGTCGGCGGCGAGCAGCCGCAGCCGCGCCTCGTGTTCGGGCAGGACCGCGAATTCGGCGCGCCGCCGCTTGGTCGCGGCCTGGTCGTAGCCGTGGAGCACGATGGCGTCGCCGCCCTCGCGACGCTCGAGCAGCCATTCCTGGGTGTGCGGGTCGCGCGCCAGCCGGTAGTGGTCCTTCAGTCGCGGCGCGACGAGCAGCGACAGCGGCACGCCGCGGGCGTCCATCTCCCGGGCGAAGGCGTCCACCGCCGGGCGGGTCTCGTCCCTGATGCCCGACACCGACACGATCAGCTGGCCGCTCATGGGCTCCACGGTGCCAGGGCCGGATGAACGTCAGGCGTCGCGCACCTGAAGGGTTTCGGCATGCACGGCGTCGGCGAGGGGCCGGCCGGTCCGCCACCCGAACCGCTCGAGGTCCGGCACCTCCTGCAACCGCGTCACGGGGCCGACGCACAGCCACGCGATCGGCCGCACCGGGGACCGCGCCCCGACGAAGTCGGCGAGGAACGCCTCGTCGTAGAACGAGACCCAGCCGACGCCGAGTCCTTCGACGGTCGCCGCGAGCCACAGGTTCTGAATCGACAGCACCGCCGAGAACACGCCCACGTCGTCGATCGTGTGCCGGCCGAGGATGTGCTGCCCGCCCCGCGACGGGTCGTAGGTGACCACGATCCCGGTGCCGGACTCGGCGATGCCCTCGACCTTGATCGGGTCGAAGGTGCGCCGCCGTTCCTCCGGCAGCGAGTCCGCGAACGCGCGACGGCAGCCGGCGACGTGGTCGGCGAACTCGGCGAGCCGCTGCGGGTCGCGGACCACCACGAAGTCCCACGGCTGGGTGTTGCCGACGCTGGGCGCGGCGTGCGCCGCACTCAGCACCCGCCACAGGACCTGCTCGTCGACGCGTTCGCCGGTGAACTCCGCGCGGACGTCGCGGCGCGCACGGATCACGTCGTACAGGGCCGCCCGCGCATCGATGGTGTCGGTCATCGCGGTCAGCGGGGCAGCGCGGCGTCGATGGCCGCGATCACCTCGGGGGCGTCGGGCTCGGTGCGCGGCCGGAACCGGGCGACGACGTTCCCGTCCGGCGCGACGAGGAACTTCTCGAAGTTCCACTGCACATCACCGGCCTCCCCGTTCGCGTCGGGGTGCTGGGTGAGCTCGGTGTAGAGGGGGTGCCGGCTCTCGCCGTTGACGTCGATCTTCTCCATCAGCGGGAACGTGACGCCGTAGTTGGTGGAGCAGAAGGTCTGGATCTCCTCGGCGGTGCCCGGCTCCTGGCCCATGAACTGGTTGCACGGCACACCGACAACGGTCAGGCCCCGGTCGGCGTACTCGACGGCGAGCTTCTCGAGCGCCGTGTACTGCGGGGTCAGGCCACACTTGGAGGCGACGTTGACCACGAGGACCGCGCGGCCGTCGAACTCGGCGAGGGAGGTGGGCACCCCGCCGAGGGTGTTGATGCCGATGTTCTGCAGAGAAGTCGTCATGCCGCCCGACGTTAGTCGCGGCGGTCCCCGGTGCGGTAGTGCGCCCGGGAACCGCCGCGAACCGGCACGTCAGAGTGCGGCGACGACCGCGAACGCGCCGAGAGCGACGAGCGCGGCGCCGGTCAGCGTCTGCACGCGGCGGTCGACCACGCACATCGCCGACAGGAAGCCCGGCATCGACCCGCCGCCGCGGGTGTGCAGGATCGCCAGCAGGCTCGGCAGGCACCGGCCGAGCGAGACGAGCGTGAACAGGGCGGCGCCGAGCGCCGGGGAGCCCACCACAGCGACGCCGAGCACCAGCAGGTAGTACGCGCTCGACCGAATGAAGATCACGAAGCCGGGTCCGATCATGGCGCCGAAGAGCAGCGAGACCTTCCACGGTGCCATCGACCGGCGCAGGTGCCGCGGCAGCTGCCGGCGGCGCATCGGCGTCGGCAGCGTCACCAGGCCCAGCTCGTGCAGACCGTAGGCGAACGCGACGACGCCCCACGCGACGAGCGCCCACGTCATCGGGACGGATCCGGCGACGAGCGCACCGAGCGCGCCGACGAGCGCACCGGTGGGGGCGCCGGTCGCGACCGACCCGAGCGCGTGCCAGCCGAGCCGGCGCACCGGCGTCGACGAGCCCGCGCGGTCGGGCTGCTTCGGAGCCGCGACGACGCCGGCGACCGACATGCCGCACGTCGACCAGTTCGCGGCCAGGGCGGTGACGGCTCCGGCACCCACGACCGCGGCGGTCGTCGCGGTGGGTCCGGACGGCGCGACGAGCGCCGCCGCCCCGGCACCGGCGACGCCGGCGGCGGCGATGAGTGCCGCCCGGGTGCGCGACGGCACGGCCTTCTGCAGGGTGGGACGGATGTCCGGCACGTCCGTCGTCAGCGGCTCGTGCGTGAGTACTGCTGTCATGACTTCCTCCAAGGGGGTCGGTGTTCTCCGGATGCGGACGGCTGGTTCAGGATTCGGTGACAGTGACGGTGACGGTGCCGGTCATGTACCGGTGGACCGAGCAGGTGTACTCGTAGGTTCCCGGTTCGTCGAAGGTGTGGGAGTACGTACCTCCCCCGGTGATCCCGCTGTCGAACCGTCCCTCCGACGTGACCTGGTGCAGCACCCCGCCGTCCTCGAACCGCCATTCGACGGTGCCGCCGGCCGGTACGGTCACGTCGGGCGGGGCGAAGTGGACGTTGCTGACGACCACCACCGCGTCCGGGGGCCGCTCGGACGGCCCGCAGGCCGCGACGAGCGGAAGCAGCAGGGCCGCAGCCCACCCCGGCCGCCGGGTCATTCCCGGACGATCACGGTGCCGACCATCATCGGGTGCGGCGTGCAGTGATAGGTGAAGGTGCCGGCGTCGTCGAACGTGTAGGAATACGTTCCCTCGGTGAGGAGTTCACTCTTCAGCTCCCCCTCGAGGGGACCCTCGCCCACGACGTCGTGCGGCAGTCCGCCGTCGTCGAATCGCCATTCGACGGTCTGACCCTTCTCGATCGTCACCGACTCCGGGTTGTAGGCCATGTTCTTCACCTCCACGACGACGGCCGGTTCGGCCGAACCTCCGGCGCTGCCGCACGCGGACAGGCTCGCCGCGGTCAGCAGGCCGGCGAGCAGGGTGACGGACTTCTTCATGGCGATTCCTCTCATCGGATGTACCGCAGGTTCGCGGTCATGCCGGCTTCGAAGTGGTAGGCGTTGTGGCAGTGGAACATCCATTCGCCCGGATTGTCGGCGTCGAATTCGATCGCGAGTTCGGTGCCGGGCAGCACGTTGACCGTGTCGCGGCGCAACCCGCCGTACGCGCCGATCGCGAAGGTGTGTCCGTGCGTGTGCATGGGGTGCCACATGGTGGACGAGTTCTTCATCGTGATCCTTACGCGTTCACCCTGTTTCATGACGAGGCGGCCGGCGTCGGCGCCGGCCATGCCCCACACGTAGCGGTCCCCTGCCTGGATCAGCTCGATCCGGTAGTCCCGGTCGGGCTCGCGCGGGTCGAGCCGCACGGTGTCGGCGGGCCGCAACGCGCTCTCCGCGACGAGCCGGCCGTCGAGTTCGGGGATCGCGTCGCCCACGTCGGCGTCGGCCATCGGCACCGCATCCGGGGTGCGCAGCACCGTCGAGGCATACCCCTGCCGCCCTTCGACCTTCGCGACGATCGGCCACACGCCCGACTTCACGGTGACGAGGACGTCGTAGCGTTGCGCCATTCCGACGACGATCGTGTCGGCGACGGTGGGCTGCACGTCGAAGCCGTCCGCCGCGACGATCGTGAGTTCGTGCCCGGCCACCGCGAACCGGTACGGGGTCTCCGCCGCCGCGTTGACGATCCGCAGCCGCAACCGCTGCCCCGCCGCGGCGACGACCGGGGCGGGATCGTTCGGGGGACGACCGTTGATCAGGTGCAACGGATACGCGATGTGCTGGGTCATCCCGCCGAGGGGCGCGGACTCGCCGTGCCCGGCGCTCACCAGCTGCCGGGCGACGTCCGTGTCGCCGGCCGGGTGCGCGCCGGGTGCCGCACCACCGCCGTGGCCGACGTGACCGCCGGAGATCGCGGGGTTGAGCGCCATGAGCACGGCGTCGGGCGTGGTGCCCAGGCCGTCGACCCAGTCGTCGAGGACCAGGACGGCGTCGGCGTCGGCGCCGGTGCGGTCGTCGGGGTCCTCCACGATCAGGGCCCCGAACAGGCCGCGGTCGGCCTGCAGGCCGCTGTGCGAGTGGTACCAGTGGGTGCCGGGGTCCGGGACGACGAAGTTGTAGTCGAACGTTGTGCCCGGTGCGATCGCCGCCTGGGTGACGGGCGCTGCGCCGTCCATGTCGTTGCGGATCCGGATGCCGTGCCAGTGGAGCGTGGTGTCGGCGTCCAGGTCGTTGCGCACCGCGGCGTCGAGCCGGTCGCCCTTGCGTACCCGCAGTTCCGGGGCGACGGCGTGCCCGCCGTAGGTCCAGGTGTCGACCAGGCGTCCGCCCAGGTCGACGGTGGAGAATCCGGCGGCGAGCGCGAACGACGCCACGGTGCCGTTCCACCCGCGGGCGGCCTCGGCGGCGGCGATCTCCGGATCGGCCGGGGAAATGTAGTCGAGATCGGACGCCGCCGATCGTGTGTCCGATCCGGCGGCCGCCGGCTGCGTACCGGACGATGCGGTAGCGCAACCGGCGGCACCGAACCCGAGCGCGCTCATTCCCAGCGCTCCGGCTCCGAGGGAGCCCAGGGCGAGGAATCGGCGCCGGCCCAGCACCAACCCGTTTTCGGGTTGTCTCATCCGATCACCTCGGGGGTGAGCAGGTCGGTGAAATCCTCGACGTTGCCGCTGATCTCCGCCGAGGAGACCTGTTGCCCGGTCGCGGCGTCGAACCCGACGATGCGCTGTGCCGCCTCGCCCTGACCCTCCGGATTGCCACCGAGGACGTAGAACGTCGCGCCGTCGACGGAGAACGCCATGCTCGCGATGTCGGTCAGCCCCAGGTCCTGCAGGCTCAGCGACCGGATAGGTGCGAGGTTCGCGGCGTCGGACAGCACGATGCGGGCCAGGTCGCCGCCGCGCGCGGAACTGGGATGGATCGGTGAGTCGGTGTAGGCGATCGCGATCCGGGTGCCGGTGTTGTCGATGACGTCGCTCGCGAACCGCCCGTCGGGCTGACCGGCGTTGCCGATCGGCGTCACCGCGCCCTGCGGCAGGCCGTTCGAGAAGTCGAAGACGTACACGTCGCCGTTCTCCCCGACCAGCAGGGCCTTGCGCGCCTCGGCGGCCCACCCGACCTTCCGGGCGCTGACGAAGTCCTCCGGCAGCACCTTCGCCCGGGCGGTCTCGGCCGGCACGCCGTCGTCGCCGACGGAGATCCGGATCAGCTCGCCGGTCTCCTCGCACACGCTGTAGATCTCGTGATCCACGGTCCAGGTGAACGGTCCGCAGCCGACGATCTGCACGGCTCCGCTCTGCTGCTTCGTCTCGAGGTCCACGACGCGGACGCCGTAGAGCCCGTCGTCCCACGTGACGAAGTACCGTCCGTCGGAGGTGACCGCGTTGGAACCGGGCCGCGAGTGCACGCGCGCGACGTCGGGCAGCAGCGCCTCGGCGGGCTCGAGCAGATTCCCGGAGTAGGTGCTGACGGTGAAGTCCGCGGCCCCCCGCGAGCCGCGGGGGCGCCACACCTCGGCGGCGAGAACGGCCGGATCGGACGGAGTCTCGCCGACGAAGCCGTGGATCACGGGGTCCCAGATGCCGGGGCCGACGACGATGCGGCTGCCGGCGACGCCCGTCTTCGGGTCGAGGACATTGACGCCGAGCTCGAGCTTGCCGAATCCGCCTGCCACGGCGACGAGCTGGTCACGCCGGATGGGGTCGATCTCGCCGACGTGCAGCGGTTCGGGGATGGTGTCGCCGATCTCCTGGTCGTCGTGGCCGAGCGAGATGCCCTCGCCGGGGGTGCTGAATTCGACGGTGGGATAGGTGACGTCGCCGGCGGTGTTCGCGTCGTCGCCGGACGAGCCGCAACCGGCGAGGGTGACGAGCAGCGCGAGCGGTACGACGGCCGCGGCGGGACGCACGAGGCGGCGGGAACGCGATGTCATGATCCGGCACCGACCTTCGGGCGGTCGGCGGGACGGGCCTGGCAGTCCTCGCCGATGATGGGGGCCATGGTGCAGGTGTACGACTGGGATTCGTCGGACACGCACCAGATGATCTCCTGGTCGTAGCTGCCCGAGACCGGGTTGTACATGACGGCCTGCATGTCGGGTTCGCCGCAGAAGGCGTTGGAGCACGACGGGGCGCCGCAGCAGTCGTAGTAGGCGATCAGGTACGTCTTGCCGGTGTCGGGGTTGGTGCAGCAGCCCACCCAGAATTCGGCGCCCGGCTTGCTGCCCGGCGCGCACGTGGTCACTCCGCCTCCGTTGCAGGCAGCGCAGGAGGTGCCGTCCATGTTGCACCAACGCCAGTACTCGCACTCGGCGGGATCCTTGCCGTCGTACACGGGCACGAGCGGGTCCGGGCCGGGCTCGGGGGCGGGTTCCTGCGCGAACGCGGTGCGCGTCACCGGAAGCGAACTGATGAGCGCCACCCCCGACACGCCCATCGTCCAGCGGCCGAGGCGGCTGATCATCGAGCGGCGCGACACCTGTTCCGACATCCGGCGTCCGGTCCGGCTCATGAACGAGCCGCCCTTGCCGGCCATCCAGGCGGCTTGTTCCTTGACGGTCTCCTCGTCGACCGGATACCGGTTCTCGTACATCTCTTCCAACGCATCTCTCCGTTCGTCCAGGGGGAAGGCGGGATTCAGGCGCTCGCGGCGGCGCGGGCCTTGGCCTGTTCGTGCAGGTGCTGCAGCGACGGGGTGCCGGTCTCGAGGGCGTTGAGCAGGCTCTCGACCTGGGCCATGTGGTTGCACAGCCCCTTGGCGCGGATCTTGCCGTGCTCGTCGAGGATCACCCCGTAGGGGGTGGTGCCGACCTGGTAGGCGATGCCGACGTCGCGGCCGTCGACGTAGCTCAGTTCGGTGCCGATGTTGCTGCCGGCGAGGAACTGCCGGTGTTCCTCCGGTGTGCCGTCCGAGACGATCACGACGTCGAGGTCCTTCTCCGCCTTGGCCATCGCCCGGATGCCGGGCAGCAGGCTCTTGCAGGTGGAACAGGTGGGCGCCGTGAACAGCAGCAGCTGCGGCCTGTCGCGGTGGCCGCCGACGCCGACGGTGCGGCCCACGTGGTCGGTGAGGCCCCGGAAGGACGGGCCGGCCTGCTCGATCTTCGGACCGGTGTCCATCATGCGGGCCCCGAGGGGGCCGAGCCGGACCTGCACCCGGCCGATCTCGCGGGCCAGCGCGAGCACCATCAGGAACAACACGGCGACCGCCACCACCAGCACGATGATCGCAACGAGAAATATGGTGTCCATCTGTCGTCCTGTCTCGGGAAATGTTGTGGGCGAAATGGTTTCAGGCCCCGTAGCGCGACACGGTGGAGACCGCGCGCAGTTCGATGGACGCGCCGGTCAGGTGCTCGTCGACGGGCCGGCGCCCGACGTGGACCACGGAGCGCAACTGGGCCACCGCGAGCCCGGCGGCGAGCGCGAGCGCCGCGAGCGCGAGCGCCGCCACCTGCTGGAGCGCGCCGAGCGTCGCGGGTCCGGTGAGGGCCAGCACGATCGACGCGGCGGCGAACGCACCGGCCCGCACGGAGTGGAACCAGCCGATGCGCGGCGCCTCGCCGTGGCCACCGAACGCGAAGCAGCCGCAGTCGAGCTCGCGCCGGCCCCGCGCGAGGTTCACGGTGAGGCCGACGAAGAAGCCGAGGAACAGCACCGCCGCGACAGCCGCGGCGGCACTGCCGGCGACGCCGAGCACCAGCAGGGCACCCACGGCGATCTCCGCGGCGGGCAGCACCCGCGCGACCGCCCGTTCCAACACGGGCGGCAGCAGCCGATAGCCGCGGACGACGCGCAGCAGCCCCTCGTGATCGCCGGCCTTCGGCACCCCGGCGAGCAACAACGTCCCGCCGACGAGCGCCGCAACCACCGCCCAGATCATCGTCGTCCCCTTCACAGTCGAGTGATCGTGCCGGTCAATCGTGCGCACCGGATGCGTCGCGAACGGGTCGTCGGGGAAACGTCCGGGGGCACCGCGAGTGGAACCGGCCGTGGCGGCGCGCCCCATGCGGACACTGCAGGTGGGACACGGTCTCCGGCGCTCGGGGGACCGTGTCCGCACGGGGCCACGGGGCCGTGCGGTGGCGCGGGCCACAGCGCCGCGCCGGGCGGATTCCCACTTGCCGTCCACATGTCGTTCGCGGAGGTAACCGTCGCGTAACACCGCGGCGCTACGTTGTCCCTCGCCCTGAGGCGTTTCACCGCCCGGGGGTGCCGGCACCGCCGGCTGCACGGACGCACAGACGGGATACGACGATCGTGACAACCGCACTCCGGGCCGCGATTGCCCGCTCACGGGACGCCGAAACCCATCGGGATCCGGTGTATTCGCCGCTGCGCGCCCTCGGCCGCCGTCAGCTCACCCCGATCGATCTGCTCGGCCAGTCCCTGTCGACGATCGCGCCGGCCACCGGGATGGTGTTCATCGCGCTGTGGATGGTGACCCACCGGCCTGGTGTCGGCGGTCTGCTGGCGATCGCGGGGACCACCGCCGTGGTGGTGCTGGTGGCGCTGTGCATCACGCAGTTCACGCGGCGCCTCGCCGCGGCCGGGTCGCTCTACAGCTTCGTGTTCCAGGGCCTGAGCGCCCGCGCGACCCTCACCACGGGTGCGGCGCTGCTGCTGGGCTATCTCGGCATCTCGATCTCGGTGATGTCGCAGGCCGCACAGAGCCTGCTGCGCATCGCCGACCTGCTCGGCATGCACGTGCCCGGCGCCGCGCCGTGGTCGGTCACGATCGGTCTCGTCGCGGTCGCCGTCGCGGTGACCACGGTGCGCGGCGTGCGGTTCGCGACGCGCGCCATCCTGCTCGTCGAGTCGTGCTCGCTCGTGCTCATCGTGGCGCTCATGCTCGGCACCCCGGCCGGTGCGGGCCCGGCCACCACCGAACTGCCGGACGCACCACTGAGCCTCATGCCGTTCCTCGCGATGCTCACCGTGCTGTCGATGGCGGGCTTCGAGAGCGCCGCGTTCTTCGGCCCGGAGGCCAAGCGGCCGTTGGTGACCGTCACCCGCACCGTGCTGATCTCCCCCGTCGTCGTCGGTGTGCTGTTCGTGTTCGCGGCCTGGGCCGCGTTGTCCGGCCACGGCGCCGTCGTCGTCGGCGCGTACTTCGACGGCACGGCGTCCGGCGCGAGCGTCGGTGTGGTGCTCGCGGTGCAGGCGGGCATGACGTGCTCGTGGCTCGCGTCGACCCTGGGCTGCGCGCAGGCGGGTTCGCGGCTGCTGTACTCGATGGGCGTCGAGCGGGTGCTGCCGAGCGCCCTCGCCCGTGTCCACGACCGGTTCCGCACCCCGCACGTGGGCGTGCTCGCCTTCACCGCCGCGGGTTTCACCGGCGCGTGCCTGTACGCGTCCCTCGCGGGGGCGGATTCGGGGGCGTTCGACGGCGTCGTGGAGATCGGCCTCGTCGTGGCCTACACGCTGGTGGCCGTCGCGTCGCTGCGGTTCCTGCACCGCATCGGCGAGCACACCGTCGCGACGCGGGCGGCCGCGCTGTTCGTCTCGGTCCTGGGGGTGGGCCTGCTCGGCTACATCGCCGTCGACGGCACCGCGCACGGCGCGTGGGTCGTGCCCGCGACACTCTCGGCGGTCGCGGCGTCCGGCACGGTGTGGCAGTACGTGCTGCGCCGGGTCCGGCCCGGCAGCCTGACGACCATCGGTGCGTTCGACTCGGTCGAGACCGGGGACATCCTCCCCGGGGCGGGGACCCTCGTGATCGGCGCGGACGGGCGGCGGCGCATCCTCCCGGAGGCCTCGCACCCCGGCGACGACGCCCGTCCCCGCGACGGGAACCCGGGTTGACCGCGCACGTGTCCGTGCGCGCGGACGATTCGCACTTCAGCGGACAGCAGCCGCGCGCGGTGCAGAAGGCGCTGGGGATGCTCGAGGCCGTCGCGCAGCTCGGCCCCGGCACGTCCGCGAAGGAGATCGCCAGGTTCGCCGGGGTGCCGCCGACCACCGCGTACCGCATGCTCAACCTGCTCGTGGCCGACGGATTCCTCGTCCGCGTGCCGGACCTGTCCGGCTTCGCGCTGGGTCGTCGCACCGCGGAGCTCGCGCAGGCGGCCGCGGAGACGAGCCCGTCGCCGACGCTGCACGACGTCGTCGAGGAGCTGCGCACCCACACCCGATTCGGGGTGCACGTCGCCTCGTTCGCGGCCGGGCGGCTGCGGTTCGTCGACAAGGACCCCGACCACGAGATCATCGCCATCGGCGTGCTGGCGAAGAACCTGCACGCCAACGCACTCGGCAAGCTCATGTTGGCGCACCATCCGCACGTGCGTCCCGATCCGGAACTGCGGCGCCTGACCGACCACACGATCTGCAACCACGATGTCCTCGCCGAGGAACTGCGCGCCGTCGCCGCCGCGGGCTACGCGTACGAGGGCGAGGAGTGCCGGACCGGGCGGGCCGCGCTGGCGGTGCCCATCCGGGACCGTTCGGCGTTCGTCGTCGGCGGCCTCTACCTGCAGGGGTCGGCGTCGCGGGTCACCCCGGACGACGCGGCGCTCGTGCGGTTCCTCGTCGACGGCTCGGCACGCCTGTCGGGGCTGCTGTGACGGCGTGAGTCACCGGGTGGGCCGCGCCGGGGGTGCGTCGTCCGGGGCGAGGTGCGCACCGATCCGACGGAACAGCGTGTCGGCCTCGTTCCGGTACGCACCGGTGTCGTCGAACGCCGCCGGGTCGAAGGTGACGGCGACGGCGACGGCGATCTTCTGCGAGGGCAGGTATGCCTCGACCGCGGCGTACCCACCGAACAACGGATTCTGCATCAGCCAGTTGCCGGTGATCACCACACCGAGGCCATAGGTGTACCCCTCGGACTGCGGGAAGCACGTGGGGCAGCCGGGCAGGGCGGTGGTCCGGCCGCGCAGGTCCGTCGACACCATCGCCCGGTACGACTCCGGGGAGAGCAGTGTGCCGGTGCCGACGGCGACCGCAGTGTCGTGCAGGTCGTGGATGTCGGTGGTCTGGACGGCGCCGCGGGTGATGGTCCAGGACGGGTCCCAGAACGTGGATTCCTCGTAGAAGGGTGTCGCGGCGGGGATGCCGAGCGCCTGCCGGCGTTCCGAGCTGAACGCATGCAGCACCGGCTCCGGGATCGCCGGCGTCTGCGACGGCGTCGTGCCGTCCAGCCCGAGCGGGTCGAGCACCTTCTCCTGCAGCAGTTCCGCCACCGGCCGGCCGGTGATCTTCTCGAGGGCCAGGCCGAGGATCACGTAGTTGGTGTGCGCGTAGTTCCAGTTGGTGCCGGGCTCGTAGAAGAGGGGCTGGGACGTGCCGTAGGCGATGAGCTCCTCGGGCGTCCAGTTCCGGAACGGGTCCCGGTAGATCGCATCCGACAGTTCGGGATTCTGCACGTAGTCGGCATAGCCGGAGGTCATCTGGACGAGCTGCCCGAGGGTGACCCGGTCCGAATTCGGAATGTCGGGCAACCACGTCGAGACCGTGTCGTCGAGGCGGACCTTCCCCTCGTCGACGAGCTGCAGCAGCAGCGTGGCGACGTAGGAGATGGCCACCGCGCCGTTGCGGAAGTGCATGTCGGTCGTCGCCGGCACGCCCGTGGTGGATTCGCCGTAGGCGCGGGTGAGGATCTCCCGGCCGTCGACGGTGACGCGCACGACCGCCGCCTTCAGGTGCGTCTCCGCCATGGTGTCGCGCACGATCCGGTCCACGGCCTCGGCCTGCGCGGGGTCGGCCGACGATGCGGTCCCCGATGCGGCTGCGGTGTCGGTGGATCCGGACGGGCCGGGCGCTGCATCGTCCGTGGACGTGCAGGCGGTCAGGAGGCCGAGTGCGCACAACACGGACAGGATCCGCCGGTTCAGGGGCATACCTGATCTTGGCAGATGCACTCGGCCGGTGCGATCACTCCGGCGCGGCGGCTGTAGTTCGGCGCAGGTCCCGATCGGACCGCAGGCGGGCGGTGAGTTCGGCCCTGCTGCGGACTCCGGTCTTCGTGTAGATCGCCTTGAGGTGATCGTGGACGGTGTTCGGGGTGATACCGCGACGGTCGGCGATCTCGGCGGTCGAATATCCGGCCATCACCTCGAGGCACACGTCCCGTTCGCGTGCGGTGAGAGCGTATGCGGCGAGCAGCAACTCGGCAAGCTCGAGGCCGGTCGCATGCTCGATCGTGACCACGGTCTGCGGTTCGGCACCGCCCAGCAGCGCGGTGGCACGCATCAGGATCCACCCGCCGGTGGCGTCGCGGATCCGCGTTCGGAACACACCCGAACCGCTCGCACGCGCCCCGAACGCGGCGGCGCGCACCATGACGGCCAGCCGTCCGGGCGCGATCTCGTCGAATCGGTCCTGCCAGTCGCGGGCGGCCGCCGTGAGCGCGAGCGGCTCACCCGCGGACCCGGTGAGTACCACCGCCGGACCCGGGTCGCCTTGGCCCGAGGCGGCGGTGGCGCACACGGCGACGCGGGTCGCCGACGCCACCGCCGGCGCCACCCGCGTGAGGAACTCGACCTCCGAGTCGGTGAAGTCCGCCCCGGACCGAACGAATCCGGCTGCACCCCAGCACAGTCCGCCGATGCGGAAGATCACCCGCAGTTCGTGGTCCAATCCGAGCGGACGCCACACCCCGGCGTGGCGAAGACTGTGGGCCACCTCGTCCGGGGGCAGCTCGGATCCCCGGGCCGCACTGCGGCCGTTGCGGAACAGCTCGGCGAAGGTGCCGGGATCCCGCCCGCGGTACTCGCTCTCGGCGAGCAGCGGCTCGTACTCCGGCGGAACCCGGTCCGGGCCGCTCGTCATGGAACCGATCGTCAGGGACCGGGGATCGATCATCGCCCAGCACGTCAGGTCGCTGCGCACCGTCCGGCCGACGAGTTCGATGGCGCGCCCGTGCACCTGCGTCACATCGGCGCCCGCAGCCGCGAGCGCCACCACCTCGCGGCCCACCTTCTCCGCCCGGATCTCGAGCATGAACCCAGTATGCGCTGGTGGCGGGCCTGTACCCATCCCCGTTTTCGGGGATGGGCCACCGGCCGGGCGGTTCCTAACGTGACAGACATGTCCGACAACATCGAACTCTGCAGGATGGGCGAGGGCCGTCGCCTCACCCTGCCCGACGCAACCGTCACGGTCCTGTCCACCGGTGCACACGCCGGCGGAGCCTACGAGCTCTTCCTCGTCGAGGCCCCGCGCACCGAGCCGGCGCCGCTGCACGCCGAACCGTGGGCCAAGTCGTATCACGTGCTGAGCGGCCGGATCCTGGTCCGTGCCGCAGCGACCGGTCACGAGCTCGCGGCCGGGGACACGATCACCCTTGCGCCGGGAACGGTGAACTCCTTCACCGTCCTGACCGACGCCGCGACCTTCCTGCTGATCGCCGCCGGGACCTCGATGGGCGGCTTCTTCGGCGCGGTCGACGCCCTCGGGCACGAGCGTCCACCGGACGAGACGGGTCGGGCTCTCCGAGAGGTCGCCGACCGGTACGGGGTCACGCTCGCAGCGGAGGCAGGTGCGTCATGATCGTTCTCGCGCAGGTCGCCGCGCTGGTCGGCGCGGCCGTGCATCTGCTCGCCTTCGTGTGGGAGACGCTGCTGTTCCGGCGGCCGTCGATACACAAAGACCTGTTCCGCATCCCTTCCGGCGACGTCGCGGCGGTGCGGATGTGGGCGTTCAACGTCGGCTTCTACAACCTGTTCCTCGGCACCGGCGCGCTGATGGGGGTGGCCCTGTGGCGGGCCGGCGAGGACACGGTCGGACGCGCGCTCGTGCTCTACACGTGTTCGTTCATGCTGCTCGCCGGGATCGCCCTGTTCGTCTCGGACCGGCTGGCCATGAGCCGGCCCCGCGGCGCCGGGCTCGGGGGTGCCGCGGCGCAGTGCACGCCACCGGCGATCGCGCTGATCGCGCTCGCGGCAGCCTGATCCGCGTCACGCCTGTGCGGCGAGATACCGCCCCAGCGCCGCGGCGCGGTCGGCCGGTGACCGGCGCGGGCAGCTCGTGCACTTGCCGCTGTCGGTCGCCCGGTAGATCAGGCAGCAGGAGCTGCGTCGCACGAAGCGTCGCCCGTCCGCCGGTTCCGGCGATCCGGGAGCTGCCGCCGTGACGCTCCCGGTGGGATCGACGTCGACGAAACGCGGTGGCAGCAGCGGCGGCATCGACAGCGCGGCGGCGAGGGTGCACCCGTCGTCGACGCGGTGGGCGGCACGCCCGGCGTCGAGGGCACGGTTGGCGATCGAGTCGGACGCGACGGCCCACAACGCCCGCTCCGGCGCACCCGACACCCGCGCGAGTGGCGCGATGATCGCCGACAGCGCCGGCACGAGAGCGCGCGCAAAGGCATCGGCCCCGGACAGCAGGCGCGAGGAACGCACCGCGCCGAGGTAGCCGTCCTCCCGCAGCACGCAGCGCAACCGGGCCGGGTCGGGATCGGGAGCGTAGCCGGTGGCCAGGAGCATCGCGACGGGTCCGGCCACCAGGGTAGAACTGGCCGAGTACCACCAGAGCGTGCCGTTGACCCGAGGGTCGTCGCAGTCCCACCTGCGGCCGGTGTCGGATACCCGTCCGGCCAGCCACTGCGGATCGGTCGTCACCGTGCCCGGAAGGACGGCGGTCCCGAGGTCGACGGTGTGCGCGAAGTCGCCGAGCAGGGTTCGGGCCGCGGCGTAGGCACGCGCCGCGGCGTCGGCGTGTCGGTCAGGCATCGGCGAGCCCCCAGACCTCGAGCGTGCGTCGTCCGTCGCCGTCCACAGCCACCCGGCCACGAACTCCGAAGACCCCGGCCAGCAGGGCGGGATGCAGGACGTCTTCCGGGGTTCCCGCAGCGACCACCGATCCGTGGTCCAGTACCGCCATGCGATCGCAGTACGCGGTCGCCAGCCGCAGGTCGTGCAGCGTCACCAGCACGGCGAGCCCATCCGCGGCGAGGCTGCGCAGCAACTCCAGCACGGTCAGCTGGTGGCGCAGGTCCAGATGGTTCGTCGGCTCGTCGAGCAGGAGCACGCGGGGTTGCTGGGCCAGGGCCCGGGCTATGGACACACGCTGGCGTTCCCCACCGGACAGGGCGAGCACGTCGCGATCGGCGAGGTGCAGCAGCCCGAGCCGGCCGAGCACATCCTCGACGACCATCCGGTCGTCGTCACCGAACGGCTCGAGCCATCCCCGCCGGGCAGTGCGCCCCAGCTGCACCGATTCGCGCACGGTCGTCCCACCGAGCGAGACCGGCTCCTGGACGCCGACCCCGACGAGGCGCGCGAGGGTGCGGCGCTTCAGGTCCGTGACGTCCTCGTCGTCGACGGTGATCGTGCCGGCCCCGACCCGCACCGCGCGGTAACAGGCGCGCAGCAGGGTCGTCTTGCCGCTGCCGTTGGGCCCGACGAGGGCGAGTACCCGGCCCGGAGCCACGTCGAGGTCCACCCCGTCGAGTACGGTGCGCTCGCCCAGCCGCGCGCGGACCCCGGTGGCGCGCAGGCGGGTCATCGTGCCCGCCCGTAGCTGCGCCACAGCATGACGAGGAAGGCGGGCGCACCGAGCAGACCGGTGACGACCCCCACCGGCAGTTCGGTCGAGCCGCTGACCGAACGGGCGACGACGTCGGCCAGGACCAGCGCGAGCGCCCCGGCCACCGCCGCCACGGGTATCAGCCGGACGGTGTTGCGGCCGACGAGATGGCCGGCGATGTGCGGGATCAGCAGTCCGATGAATCCGACGGTCCCCGAGACCGCCACCGCCGCGGCGGTGAGCAGAGAGACCGCCAGCAGGATCAGGATGCGGAACCACCGCACCTCCATTCCCAGCGCGGTCGCCCCGTCGTCGCCGACGAGCAGCAGGTTCAGCTGCCGGCCGCACAGCAGGACGCCGCCGCCGACGGTGAGCAGGACCAGCGCCGGCGCGGCGAGCATCGACCACGTCGCATCCCCGAATCCTCCTGCCAGCCAACGCATCACCGTGCCGAGCTGATGGTCGTCACCCAGGACCAGCAGGGTGAAGGTGGTCGACGCGGAGAACACCATCGACATCGCCACGCCGACGAGGACGATCGCGGTGACGGCATGGGCGCGCAGACTCACCGCGATCGCTCCGGCAAGCGGAAACAGGGCTCCGAGGAAGGCCGCGAACGGCAGGGTGAAGGCTCCGAGTGCGCCGCTGCCGACACCCAGGACCGTCACCAGCACCACCCCGAATCCGGCACCGGAGGACACGCCCAACAGGTAGGGGTCGGCCAGCGGGTTGCGGGTCACCGCCTGCGCCACCACTCCGGCGATCGCGAGCGCGGCACCGACGACGGCGGCCGTCAACGCCCGGGGCAGGCGCGATTCGACGACGATCGCTTCCCGCGCCGCGCTCCACCACGGCGTGAAGGCGCCCGGTGCGAGGCGGTGCGCGACGATCGCCCACACGTCGCCGAAGGGGATATTCACCGTGCCCAGCGACACGGCGCCCGCCAGCGCCAGCACGAGTGCGGCGAGCAGCGGCGGCAGGATCAGCCACAGCGAACGACGCGCCGCGCCCCCGTCCCACCCCCGCGCGGCCGACGCCGCGGAGCCGGCGTGCGGCGCCGATGCATCGGCCACGGTACCGGCGGGGGTCATTCCGTATCCGTGAACGCGGCCGGGTGCAGCCCGCGGGCGATCGTCGCGACCGAGTCGACCATGCGCGAGCTCTCGAAGAAGTCGTCGAGCGGCACGACGACGAAACGATCGTTGCGCACGGCGGGAGTGGTGGCCACGATCGGCTGGTTCTTCAGATAGGCGATCTTGTCCTGCGCGCTCGTCGCGCCGTAGTCGAGTACGACGATCGCCTCGGGTGCGCGCTCGCCGACGACCTCCCAGCCGGTGGTGAAGTACGGTTTCGGGCCTTCGGCGGTGACGTTGTCGGCGCCGGCGTATTCGGCGATGAGGTTGCCGATGCCCACGCCGCCGACCGAGAGCGGCTCGGCTTCGCCCGAATCGTAGAAGAAGGTGCGCACCGGCGCGACGGCGGCCTGCTCCAGCCGGGCGCGTACCGCGTCGAGTTCCGCCGTGATCGATTCGGTCAGGGCCGCGGCCTGCTCCTCGGTACCGAGGAGGGCGCCGAGTTGGGCGAAGTCGTTCTCCAGCAACGCGATATCGGAGAAGCCGGCACCGCAGTACTCGGAGAAGAGGAACGTGTGGATTCCCGCCTGCTCGAGTGCGTCCCGCCCGCGTCCGGTCTTGTCGTCGAATGCGCTGCGCATCCCGCCGACGACCAGATCCGGGTCGAGGTCGCGGATCTGCTCGTACGTGGGGTACTCGGCAGCCAGCGACGGAATCGCCCGGAACTGCTCGGCCGTCTCGGGCAGCGGGTCGTCCTTCTCGCCGTAGCCCATACCGACGATGCGATCCCCCACACCCATCTGGATCAGGGTTTCGGTGACGTGATCGTTCATCGACACGATCCGCTGCGGGGGCGCGTCGTAGGTCGCGATGCGTCCGCAGTTCGTGATCGACACCGGTTCGTCGAAGGCCGCGGCCGGCGGGATGGTGCCGGTGTCTGCGCCTCGCGAGCAACCCGACAGGGCCGCGGTGGCGACGGTCAGGGCGGCGAGAACCGCGGCGGCGTCTCGCGCGGGACGGCGGAAGTCGACGGGCATGGGACCTCGTGCTCTGCTCAGGTGGCACGAGGCAGACTCCGGCACGGCAGCGGCCCCGGACAGCGGGCACCGGCTACCCTGCTGGACTCCATCTCGTAGACCACGACGAAATACCGGAGTCGCGCACCCCCGTGCAGGCGATCGGGCTCACCGTCGGATGGACGGCCTACCGTTGCGGGTCAGCGCCGGACTCGGACCGGACTTTCCCTGCACGGGCGTCAGCAACGCTGCGGCCATTATGCATGTCGGCGGCCGGCACGCATCGCAGGGTCGGCCACCGGTGCGCGGGTCCTTCGGGACGGCAACCCGGAGCGCCGTTCCATCGTCCGCCGCCCTCCCCCGGTTTTCACCCTCACTTTCACCCCGTTCGCGACCTCGGCTCCGGAACCGCGGCGATCCCCGATGCGTTCCGATTGATGGTGGCTGTCGAACGGGGCTGCGCCCTCGTGCGGCCGGGCCGTCGCCACCGGCCCCTCTTCGAAGGGGCAACGCGCCGGAACGTCGGGTGGTGATGCGGACCGGCGGGGCCGGTCACCGCGCAGGGGGCGGTGACCGGCATCCGGGCGCGTGCAGGCCGGCACACGCGAGCGGATCACCGTACTGCCACGCCCGCGGTGCCCTGGACCGGGACCGACGACGCCGACTCCACGAAACCCAAAGTTCAAAATGCGGCCATCTGCCGGAGACCCGCCGCCGCGACACTGGAGGCACAAGGTGTCAACGACGGACGGGGAGACACTGATATGTCCGAGAACATCGCCCACCGACCCGACCCCCTCTTCGCTCTGCCGGCCGCGACGGTTCCGGCGGCGCCCCACTCGATACGCCTCGAGGAACCGGCCCCGATCCGCACGGCCTCCGGCCTGCGTCCCCGCGTGGGCACCGTCCTCGGCACGGTCGTCGCCGCGGGGGCCGTCGCCACCATGGTGACCGGTTTCGTGGCGGTCGGTACCGTCGCCACCGTGTCCGGCCTGGTCTCGGCCGTCCGGCTCGGACCCTGATCGGCTCGGCGAACCCCTCAGTCACCGAACTGCACGCTGTCGACGACGACGTCGGACCCGAACAGTTCGCGAGCGCGGACCAGAGCCGCGTCGCGCACCTCCGGCTCCGACAGCGTCGTGGGCAACGCCAGGGTCAGCAGCACGGAACGACCGTCGGACCTCGACTCTGCCGTGACACGGCACACCCAGTCCACCGTTCCGCCCTCCCGGCGCAGCGCCAGCTCGGTGCGCGCGACGTCGCGGGCGAAGCAGGGCAGCGCGGGATCGGTCGTGCGTTCGAGCTGGGCCACGAGATCCTCGAGGCGATCGGTGCGCCATTGGCGCAACCCGGCCATCCGGGGTTCGACGTTCATCTCGGCACCCTTCGACGCCGGCGACCGTCGGGTGCGCTCGCGGGAGCATGCGGGTCCGCGGTCTGCGGCGTCAGCGAAAACTGACTACTACCGAGACCATCGCGCCGCGAGCGCGCGGCGTTTCACGAGCCCGGCAACAGGCTGCGTTTCACGAGCCCGGCAACAGGCTGCGCAGCGCCGGCAGCAGTTCCTGTTCGGCCCACCGGATGAACGGCCCCTGCCGGTCACCGCCGATCTGGACGAGGGCGACCTCGGTGAATCCCGCGTCGACGAACGGCCGGATCTTGTCCACGTACTCGTCGATGTCGTCGCCGCACGGCAGTTGCGCCCCGACCTGCTCGGGCGTCACGAACCGGGTGGCCGCCGCGAACGAGGACGGCGCGGGCAGGTCCGGGTTGACCTTCCAGCCGAGGCCGAACCACCGGAACTGCTCGTGCGCCCGCTGCACCGCCGCGTCGCGGTCGGTGTCGTAGGAGACGGCGATCTGCCCGACTCGCGGTTTGCCCGCTCCCCCGGCCTCGTCGAACATCCGGGTCAGCGCCGGCTCGGGTTCGGTGGCCACCATCAGGTCGGCCTTCTCCCCGGCGAGGGCGCACGACTGCGAACCGGACACGGCGATCCCGATCGGCACCCGGGTCTCGGGCAGGTCGTACAGGTGCGCGGACTCGACGTCGAAGTAGTCGCCGCGGAAGTTCACGTTCCCGCCGTCGAACAGCGCCGAAATGACCTCCACGGCCTCGGCGAGCATCTCGTGACGGGTGCCCACCGCGGGCCAGCCCTTGCCGACGACGTGTTCGTTGAGGTTCTCGCCCGCGCCCAGGCCGAGGCGGAACCGGCCCCCGGACAGGATCTGCATCGTCGCCGCCTTCTGCGCTACCACCGCCGGGTGGTAGCGCAGGATCGGGCAGGTCACGTAGGTCATGAGCGGGATCCGCTCGGTGGCCTGCGCCGCGGCACCGAGGACGGACCACGCGTAGCCGGAATGCCCCTGTTCCTCCAGCCACGGGTTGTAGTGGTCGCTGATCACCGAGAAATCGAAGCCGGCCTTCTCCGCCATCTGCACATCGCGGACGAGGTGGTCCGGCCGGGACTGCTCGCAGAGCATGGTGTAGCCGAAGTCGGTCACTGTTCGTTTCCTCCCGTGGTCCGTGTCGGGCGCCCCGCCGATGCCGGCGATCCGTCCTTCGGGATACCCACCGGTCGCGTCGGTACACGACCGTCACGGCAGGGAGGGGCCGCCGAGATGCCGGCTGCGCATCTCGGCAGGTACGGGTGTCTCGTTGCGGCGCCCCGGCCCGGCCGGCTCGCCGCAACGAGGGGTCGACCCGATGTCAGACGAGGCAGACCACGAACAGCGGCACTCCGACGACCGGAACGAAGAGCAACGGAACGCACACGACACCGAGCGGGCCGAGGACCGCCGGCTGGACGGATTCCGCGATCGGGGCAGGCGCGGTGGGGATGGCGGGAGCCGCTGTCGCGGCACCGGTGCCGAGGGCGATCATGGGGGCCATGGCGGTCGCCGCTACCGCCGCGCGAAACGTAGTCCTGCTCATGGTGTTTCTCCTCGCGTCGCGTGCCGCGATCGGTGCGCGCCCACGGCACGGAAATGGATCGGCTGTGTATCAGCATCGCCGACGAACCCGACGCCGGGCGACGGGGAAAACCCTGCATCGCGACGACTCGGGCATGGCCGCGTACCGACGGGTCTCGTTTCGGTCGAGGCCGGCCCCGATGCTTCCATTTCGGTTGAGAAGAGGGTCCCGGCCCCCGCCCGGGGGCTACGGTGAAGCTGTGCTGTTCGGGCGGGGACCGGAATGCGCACGCATCGATCGGCTGCTTGCCGCACTCCGGCAGGGAGCGGGTGATGCAGTGGTGCTGAGCGGGGAAGCGGGAATCGGCAAGACCACCCTCCTCGACTACGCCCGCGCGCATGCCTCCGGACTCGGGGTGCTGTCGGTAACGGGTGCGGAAGCCGAGGCCCCGTTCCCCTTCGCGGCGCTCGAACGCCTGCTGGCGCCGGTGCCGGGGCCCATTGCGTCGCTGCCCAGGGTGCGCGCGCTGTGCGGCTCCACCGCGCGCGCAATCCTCGGGCCGGAGGACCGATTCGCGGTCTACGCCGGATTCTTCCGGATTCTGACAGCGGCCGCGCGCAGCGCGGCACTGCTGGTCGTGATCGACGATGCACAGTGGCTGGACCGGCCGACCCTGGACGCCGTCGCCTTCGCCGCTCGGCGGCTCACCACCGAGCAGATCGGGATACTGGTCGCCACCCGCGAGCCGCAGGGTCCGGCCGGCGTCGAGACGTCGGTGGTGCAGGGCCTCGACGACGAGGCGGCCGGGCAGCTACTGGCCGCCCTCCTGGGCCGGCGCCCGCCGGACGACGTGGTGGCGGCGGCGGCCGCGCAGGTGGGAGGCAACCCGTCGGCGCTGCGGGAGTTGGCCGGCACTCTCTCGTGCGACGAACTCACCGGAACCCGTCCGCTGCGCCTCCCGGTACGCGCCGGGTCCGCAGCGACCCGCATCTTCGGCGCGCGCATCGCCGCGCTCGACGACGCGACGCGCCGAGCCCTCCAGGTCGCGGCGGTGGCGGCCGACGACGGGTTGCCGGTGGTGTCCGCCGTCCTGGCGCACCTGGGGATCGCCGGCAGTGCCCTGGGAACACTCGAGGACACCGGGTTGACGTCGTTCGCGGACGGCCGGTTGTCCTTTCCGCATCCGTTGATCCGGAGCGCCGCGGTATCCGATCTCCCGCCGACGCGGCGGCGGTCGCTGCACCGCGCAGTGGCCGAGATGCTCACCGATCCGGCGCAGCAGGACCGACGTGCGTGGCACCTGACCGAAGCCACCCTCGCCCCGGACGAGGGCACCGCCCGGGAACTGGAGCAGTCCGCGCGGCTGACGTCGGAACGGCGCGGGTACGCGGCCGCCGCGGTCGTCATGGAACAGGCTGCTGCGTTCTCCGCCGACGAGGCGGGCACGGCCCGGCGTCTCTGCGCGGCGGCCGACGCGGCCCGGCGCGCGGGCCGCAGCACGACCGCGCTGCGGCTGCTGGACCGATCCGAGGACCACACCACCGATCCGGCCCTGCGGGCCGCCAGCGCCGGCGTCCGCGGACGGGTCGAACTCCACACCGGCGCAGCGTGTATCGCACGCCGGGTGTGGGAGACGGGCGCCGCGGACATCGGTCGACGAGACCCGGCGCGAGGCGCCCACCTGTTGGCCATGGCGGCCGAGGGAGCGCTCGTCGCCGGCGAGCCCGAGGGGGCGCTGCGGCTCGCCCGCCGGGCGATCCGATCGGCGCCGCCCCGGGACACCGACACGACGCTCCTCGGCACGCTCGTCATCGGCAGCGCGCTGTCGTTGTCCGGCAACCCCTCCGACGGGATGCGCTGGTTGCAGGATGCGGCGGCGCTCGCGCGGTGGGATGCCGACGCCGACGTCGAATGGGTCCTGTTCGCGGAACTGGGCGCGGTGGCCTGGCACGGGGAGGACGGCGATCCGCGGCAGGTGCTCGACCCGCTGGTCCACCGACTCCGGGCAGAGGGCGCCTGGGGGCAGTTGCCCCTGGCGCTGTACGTCACCGCACTGGCCGACAGCCGCCTCGGACGCCTGCACTCCGGTCGTCGCGCGGCCACCGAGGCCGTCGAACTCGCCACCCGCACGGGCGATCTGCTCGCGCTGTGCGCGGCGCTCGGATGCCTGGCGGAACTCGAGGCGCAACTCGGTGACGAACGGGCCTGCCGCGCGCACGCCGCCGACTCGTTGCGGATCCGCGAGAAGACCCGTCTGGGCGAGATGCACCGCGATGCCCTGGACGGACTCGGGCTGCTGGAACTGAGCCTGAATCGGCCCGACCGTGCCGTTGACCATCTGGAGGAGGCCAACCGGCGACCGTCCGGGTACGGGGACGGTCTCCTCGTCGCGCGAGCGTCGTCCGCCGACCTGATCGAAGCGTACGTCCGAACAGGACGCGACGTGCCGGACGCGGTTCGCGAACAGCTGCGGCTGCTCACGGAGCTCGCGCTGCCCGATGCTCTCGGAGCCCTGATCTGCCGCGGCCGGGCACTGATCGGCGACGACGCGGAGTACGACACCTGGTTCACCAAAGCCCTGCAACTACACGCACGCTCACCGTCCCCGTTCGACACCGCCCGGACCGCGCTGTGCTACGGCGAACGGTTGCGCCGCGCCGGGCGCCGGCGCGACGCCCGCAAGCATCTGGAGGCGGCGTTCGACGCGTTCCGGCGCATCGGGGCCCGCACGTGGGCCGCGCAGGCCGCGACGGAACTGGGCGCCGTCGGCCGGCCGGTCGACGCGCCCGCCGCTGCCACGGGGCACCGGCTGACCCCGCAGGAACTCCAGGTGGCCCGGCTCGCCGCCCGCGGCGGCACCAACCGTGAGATCGCCGAGCAACTCTTCCTCAGCGTCAAGACCATCGAAATGCATCTGGGACGGCTGTACCGGAAACTCGGCGTCCGGTCCCGCACCCAGCTGGCGAACTACCTGCGCGACAACGTCCTCGCCTGAGCATCCTACGAGGCGGTAGTCGAGCGGCCGGTTTCGTGCGGTGGGCGTACCCGGTCGACTCGGGGACCGGTCGTCGCCGAGTTGGTCGGGGGTTGTTGGGGGCGGGGCCGCGGGTCCGGTGGGGTGCCCGGGGGAACCCGTCTCGGCTCAACCTGGCGTGCAAGCGGGGGTGCAGATCCAGGTCGTTGATCGAATTCGCGGCCGCAACCATCCCGCGAGGACGCTCGTCGTTTTCGCCGCAGCGTTCGGGGACTGCACCGTCAGTGCCTCGAGCAGCTCGTACAGGCCGGCCGATTCGGCCAGCCGCAGCGCCGGGACCAGGCCCGCGGTCGATACCAGGGTGGGATTCGTCGAACCCCTGACGATCGTGTGAGTAGGTTTTGCCTACGAGGTGCCCTTCCTGTGCAGTTCGGATCGGACGTCGCAATCCGGATCTTCCCTGCCGGGAAGGGCATCCTCGTTCTACGCCACGCTCATCACACCGACCAACATCGGTTGATCAGGGCTCAGACGACGTCCTCCCCTCCCAAACAACCTGACACGACCATGGCCGGCTAGAAGGTCTGGAAGGTTCGGGGACCAATGGTTCCCGCCGACGTCGTGTGATCCGCTGTCAAAGGGATCCATCCGTTGCGCGACCCAGTGTCTCCGTTGCCAGATGCGCTGCGTCGATCACGGCTTGGAGTAGGTTGTCCTGGGCTTCGTGGAAACGGGATGTGGGTGCGACTATGCCGATGGCTCCGACGATGGATTCGTCTCGGCTGAAGATCGGGGCCCCGATGGAGGTGATCCCCGGGCTGGTGTCGATGTCTACTGCCCATTCCTTTTTCCGGACTTCCTCCAGTTCTCGGTACAGCGTCGAGCGGAAGCGGCGTCTAGCGGCCGGGTCCAGGTCAGCGAGGCTACGGTCGATGATCTCCTCCCTCAGCTCGCTGTCGACGTGGGCGAGTACGGCCTTTCCCGCCGCGCGGCGTGGCTCATTGCCGGTCAACCCGACGTAGAGTCCTCCGACGCGTAGCGGCTGCGAACCTTCCACCAGTACCTTGAGGATCACATTGCGGTCGTCGAGTGTCGACAGAAACGACGTCTCGGCGGTGGATTCGGCCAGGTCGGCGACGATGGCCGAGAGCTGTTCGTTGACGTTGAATCCGAGTTGGTAGGTCCGGAACAAGGCGCCTATGCTTCCGCCGAGTCGCAGTGTTGCGTCGGACCGGCGCTCGAGATAGCCACGCGCCACCAGCGTCCGCATCAGGTGATAGCACGTTGTGATGTTGAGGCCGAGACCGGCAGAAACCTGCTGAACCGTGGGCGGGTTCTTGGCCGCAGCTACGTACTCGAGAAAGCTCAGTGCTCGCTCGACCGTTTGCAGTGTCGGTTGCCCTTTACCCGAAGTTCTGTTCACTATCTGAAACTATCACTGTGCCGCGAGAACTGGCCTGTCCCGATGGAGTTGTGCATTGATCCGGTCGACGCAGGTGTCCCATGCGCGAACTGGTGGATAGGCATCCGGGTCGACGATCACGTCGATGACCACCGTGCCAGGAGAGTTCATAGCCTTCTGGAGGGCAGGCGCGATGCCCTCCGGACGATCGACGACGATCCCCGTGGTTCCCACGGCAGTGGCAATTGCGGCGTGATCGACAGCTTCGAACTCCACGCCTGTGGTGGTTTCGCCGAACACGGCATTCTCGGCGTGGCGCTGCGCGGCGAGGATCGAGTTGTTGAGGACGAGCACTATCACCGGAAGGTCCTCTCGAACTGAAGTCTCCAGCTCGGCCCACACGTGCGCGAAGCCGCCGTCGCCCACGACCGCGACGACGCGGCGATCCGGAGCAGCGAGCTTCGCTCCCAACGCCAAGGGCAGCCCCCAGCCGAGTCCTGCAAGCCCTCTCGGCGTGAGGAACCGTTGACCGGGTCGCTTCGCCGAGAGATAGCTAGCGATCCAGAACGAGGAGTAGCTGGCGTCGGCTACTACGATGTCGTCGGGGTTCAGGACACGGTCGAGTTCAGCGAAGAGTCGCTCGGGGGCAATGGGGGCATCATCCGACATGAGCAGAGGTGCGACGGTATCGACATGCTTGCGGCGTCCCGCCGCGATACTGGAGCGGAGCTGGTCCGACTGAGCCCGCCGGAACGTGAGGTCAGTCGCAGCGAGGGCCTCGGTGAGGTCTGCGAGTGCGGCACGCGCATCGCCCACCAATCGCACCGACTCGTAGTTCCGTCCGACCTCGAGGGGATCGACGTCGATATGGATGTACGTGGCATCGGGAGATGTCAGCGTCCATCCCTCGGTTCCGTTCTCGTTCGTCCTCGTCCCAACCAGCAACACGACATCTGCGTCGGCGATCAGGGGGAGATGGAAGTGGGCGGGCCCTCGCTCGCCGGTGACGTTCGCGGCGACGCCGAGTGACAGCGGGCCGGATTCGTCGACCACGCCCTTGCCCATGTTCGTCGTAACCACAGGCAGCTGACCGAGGTCCTGGAGAGCGGCCAGCTCGGCTACCGCACCCGAGCCGTGAACTCCGCCTCCCGCGACGACGAGAGGTGATCTTGCCGCCGCAATGAGTTGAGCGGCCTTCGACACCGCCTTGGCATCCGGTCGTGGACGATCGAGCGGGAAGGCTCCGAGGTCCGCCGTCCTCTTGAATCGACCTGCTGCAGCCGGCTTTCCGAGAACGTCGCGCGGAATGAGCAGGACCACCGGTCCCGGTCGCCCACTGGTGGCCATCGTGATCGCCAGATCGATGTTGTCATCGACCCTTGCCGGGTCGTCGATTCGCCGGGTCCATTTCGAGACGCTCGCGAACAGTCCGAAGTGATCCAACTCTTGAAAGGCATTGCGGTCGCGGTTTCCGGCCGGCACCTCCTGCACCAAGACAAGCATCGGCATCGACGCCTTGATGGCCTCTGCCATCGGCGGGACGAGCAACGTTGCGGCCGGTCCATTCTGCGCCGCGACCACGGCGATGCGGCCGGAGACTCTGGAGAACCCATCGGCCATGACACCAGCCGCGTTCTCGGTTCGGTAGAGGATCTGGCGGATCCCGATACGTTCGGCTGCAAGCATCAGCTCGGTTGGATTGCTCTGCCCCAGAATTGTTTTCACACCATGTCGAGCCAAGGCGCCTGCGATGGCATCGGCGACCGTCTTGTTCATTTCAACACCCTCCTCGAGGTAGGACGCCAAGATTTCAGACTATGAAGTTCGTGTCAACTATCGAATTTTTCATTATTTGCAATGACATGCAAATATTGACATCCTGCCCGAGGGGGAATACCGTCAGGCGAAACAAACATGTGCCGGATGTCACAAAGGTGCGCCTGGCAACGCTGAGGTAACCCGACCCCAAGGGAGTTCTGATGACATTCGACACTGGCGAACCGCATCTGAGGCCGGTGCTCTGTCTTCACTCACTGTTCCTCGACCCGCGATCGTTCGACGGTCTCGCCGCTGCGGGTGCAGGGCAGTTCCGGTTCATCGCACCGGAATTTCTCGGGCAGGTCAGCCGCCTGGACGAGGTCGATTCCACCGTGACCATGGATCAGTGCAGTGACGACGTTCTCGCTCTCGTCGACAGACTCGGCCTCCGCCGGTTATCGATCGTCGGCCAGTCCATGGGTGGGGACGTCGCGGTCCGAATCGCGAGTCGTAGGCCCGATCTTGTCGACGAACTGGTGTTGATGGGTTCGTCCGCGCGCGGCGAATCGGTCGAACACCTGGAAGAGTTCGGCGCGTTCGTCGACATGTTCGAACGCGACGGTTTCACCGCCGAAGTCGTGGAGATCGTCAAGAGCATCCTGTTTGCGGCAAGTGTTCTCGACGACTCGGAACGCAGGGATGTACACGACACGTGGACTCGACGCCTCGGGGAGCTGTCGCCGAAGTTGGCGCATGCCGCACGCGGCGTTGTACAGCGCGAAAGCGCCGTCGCCCTACTGCCGCAGATCACGGCATCGACTCTCGTCATCTCCGGAATCCAAGACCATGCCCGCCCGCCGGCGTGGTCCGATGAGATGTTCGAGGCAATCCCGAACGCCGAGCTGTGGCGGATCAAGAACGCGGGCCACAGCCCGCTCCTCGAGGACCCGGACATCGTCATTCCTCGTATCCTCGAATTCCTCTCCCGTCGTACATCCGTCGGAGCGGCCGACATCCCGGCGAGTGCCAAGTCCTGATCATCGGTGACCGTTCGGCGGGCCACTGACAGAAGAGCCCCCTTCCGGTGATAGACCTGTCACCCCAGCCAGCCGAATTACGTCGACTTCATCGACCGCCGGAGCACGAAGTGGAATCAGCGTCGCCCCACGTGGGCTTCGATGCCCGTCGGCGTCGGACCGAGGAGAACCTGGCACCTCGCCGGCTGCGCGGCACTCGGCTGTGGGAGTCCTTCCGCGGCGGAATGCACCTCGAAGAGGTCGCACTCGCGCCGCTCAGGTCACCGCCTTCGACGGCTCCGGTTGGACGGAAGAATCCATGGGCACCAATGCCCTCGACCTGGCGCTACGAACCGGACGGGGTGTCAGCGTGTTCGCGGCGGAACATCTCAACAGACTTTTCCACGGATGGTCATGCTGGGCGCAGCCCATCAGAAACGTCTCCGACGCGCGGCCGGCCGGAGTGGTAGATATCTCGGCGCCGTGGGACGCGGACTCACCGTCTTCCGGTGCACTGGCGAGTTCGGTGGCGCTTCTGGTCGAGCAAATGACGAGGAGCGAACCGAAGCCCGATTTCGGGTATCGCATCGCCACGAAATCGGGCGGACCACCGCGCGTCGAGGTGAACGGTGCCGTCCTCGCTCTGCCGCGACGACAGGTGGAGGTCCTCGCCGTGCTCGTCCTGAAGGGTTCGCCGCTGTCGTTCGAGGAGATTCGCGCCGACGTGTGCGGCGACGTCGATATCGGTGCGGTGACGCTCCGCGAAGAGTGGTCCGTGCTGAGGACAATCGTCGGATCCGGGATCCTCACGACGCGACCCTGTCGGGTCGTAGCAGAGATCGAATCCGACATCGGAAGAACCCTCAACCATGCCGAGGCCGGGAAAATAGACCGTGCGCTCGAAGCGCACAACAGGCCAATCTCCCCGATTACGGAGTCTCCCTGGTTGATTCGATTGCGCGAGCACGTCGAGACTCCGCCTCGGAAGCCGCTGTCGCCTCCCCGGTCTCGATAGCTGGCACTGCGTTACCTCCGGACACACCCGTACGACCAATCCCTACTCGAAGTGTTCGCCGCGGAATCGGATCCAGGCGACCCGCGTTTCGCACTGCTCATCGGCCATATGCGCTCCGTGGACAGCGCATAGCCAAGGTTGCACCGACGTCACCGTCGTAGCGTCCGCATCGCAGATGCACACCTGTCAAGAATGGAGAGAACGAAATGACTTCAGCCGCAATATCACCCAAGCACTCAACAGAGTTCCTGGCCCGCCGCCACGGACTGCTCATCGATGGCCGGTTCGTCGACGCCGCGGACGGCAGGACGTTCGAGACCATCGACCCCGGTACGGGGCGAGTACTCGCCACTGTGGCCGAGGGTGCGGAACGCGACATAGACCGTGCGGTGAAGGCCGCGCGGCGCGCGGCAGAGGGTCCGTGGTCCACAATGTCACCGAGCGAGCGAGGACGCCTCGTTCACCGGATCGGAGATCTGATCGCCGAGCATGCCGAAGAACTCGCCGAGCTGGAATCGCTGGACAGCGGAAAGCCGGCGGGTGCAGCGCTCGCCGTCGAAATTCCACTCGCAGCAGACATGTTCTGGTACATGTCCGGTGCGGCACGCCGAATCACCGGGTCGACGCTCACGCCCTCGGTTCCCTACATGCCCGGCGGGGAGTTTCACGCGTACACGACTCGCGAGCCTCTGGGGGTCGCAGGCCAGATCATCCCCTGGAACGTTCCGATCTTGATGGCGGCGTGGAAGCTGGCCCCGGCGCTGGCCACGGGCAACACCGTCGTCCTCAAGCCCGCCGAGCAGACTCCACTGACCGCGCTGCGGATCGGTGAACTCCTGCTCGAGGCCGGCCTCCCGGATGGGGTGGTCAATATCGTGCCCGGATTCGGAGAACGCGCGGGGGCGCACCTCGCCGCACACGACGGGGTCGACAAGATCGCGTTCACCGGTTCGACCGAGGTCGGTCGCAGCATCGTGCGCGCCGCCGCGGGCAACCTCAAGAGGGTGTCGCTGGAGTTGGGCGGCAAGTCACCGAACATCGTCCTCGACGACGCGGACGTCGACGCCGCCATCGCCGGCGCTGCCCTTGCGATCTTCTACAACCAGGGCGAAGTGTGCTCGGCCGGCAGCCGCCTCTATGTTCATGAGTCCCAGTTCGATCGTGTCGTGGAAGGCCTCGCGGAACATGCCCGTGGCATCAAGGTGGGCTACGGGCTCGACCCGGACACCGACATGGGTCCGCTGGTGTCGGCGGAGCACTTCGAACGCGTGGGCCGCTACCTCCACCTGAGCAAGGGTTCCGGCGGCCAGACCTTGGCCGGCGGCAGCGTACTGGACCGTGACGGTTACTACGTGCAACCAAGTGTGATCGCACGGCCAGACCGGGACCATCCGATCGTCCGAGAGGAGATCTTCGGTCCGGTCGTCACCGCACTGCCGTTCAGCGACATCGACGACCTGGCACGGCAAGCCAACGACACCATCTACGGACTCGCCGCGGGTGTGTGGACCGCCGATCTGTCGAAGGCACACCTGCTGGCGAAGCGACTCAAAGCCGGAACCGTGCACGTCAACACCTACCACGTGTTCGCCGCCGAACTTCCCTTCGGCGGCTACAAGCAGAGCGGCTGGGGTCGAGAAAAGGGGGACGCCGTGCTCGAGCAGTATCTGGAAACCAAGTCCGTCGTCGTCGCGCTCTGAACCCACACCCACAAGGAACAGATCATGACCGAAGTGCAGACAGTTGCCGGACCCGTCGATTCTGCTGAACTCGGCCGGACGCTCGTTCACGAACACGTCTTTGTGCTCGGCGAGGAGTTCCGGCTGAACTATCAGGATGACTGGGACGAGGACGAGAAGATCGAGCAGGCCGTCCACGACCTGAACGAACTCAAGAACCTCGGCGTCGACACCATCATGGACCCAACCGTGCTTGGTCTCGGCCGTTTCATCCCGCGCATCCAGCGCATCGCGGAACGAACGTCCCTCAACCTCATTGTCGCCACCGGCTTGTACACCTTCAACGACCTTCCTCCTCAGTTCTCCTACCGCGGACCCGGTCTGATGGTCGACACCGCGGAACCGCTGACCGAGCTGTTCATCCGCGATCTGACCAAGGGCATCGGTGATACCGGTGTGCGTGCCGCATTCCTCAAGTGCGCCATCGATGCTCCGGGACTGACCCCCGGTGTCGAGCGCACAATGCGGGCAGTCGGTCAGGCGAGTGTCGAGACCGGTGCACCGATCACCGTTCACACTCATGCCGGATCGGAATCCGGGCTCGTTGCGCAGCGAGTGCTCGCGGAGGAAGGCGTCGAACTGACGCAGGTGATCATCGGTCACGCTGGTGACACCACCGATGTGGACTACCTGTGTCGTCTGGCCGATGCCGGATCCCTGCTCGG
This sequence comes from Rhodococcus sp. 2H158, assembly GCF_053764755.1. Classification (NCBI taxonomy): domain Bacteria; kingdom Bacillati; phylum Actinomycetota; class Actinomycetes; order Mycobacteriales; family Nocardiaceae; genus Rhodococcus; species Rhodococcus sp. 2H158. The sequence continues at coordinate 18,671 of NZ_JBSNCE010000002.1, read as the reverse complement.
ACTTGACCGGTTCGGGGCCGACGCCTTCCTGCCGTTCCGTGAGCGGGTCGACACCCTTGTCGAACTCGTCCGCCGGGGCTACACCGGAAGCATCGTCATCTCGCACGATGCGTCCTGTTTCCTCGACTTCATCGCCGTCGAATCCCGGGACCAGATCGGCCCCAAGTGGAACTACCGTCACATCCCCGAGGACGTGATTCCTGCGCTACTCGACGCAGGAATCACCGAACGCGACGTCGAGACCATCTTGGTCGACAACCCACAACGACATTTCGCAGGAGCGAGGAAATGACCGTGCAGAGCAGCCGGCCGCCCCTGTCCACATCGATCTGGTGTGCAGATGTGGATCCAGACGATCTTGACAGCACAATTGGGGATGCCCTCGTCCGCGCCGCATCGCAGTGGGGAGGCCGAACGGCTCTCGTGGAGGGCGTCGTAGGTGACGAAGCACGCCGATGGACCTTCGAGGAGCTACTGGAGGCATCCACCCACGTCGCCCGGGCCCTGTTGCTCAGGTTCTCCCCCGGCGAGCATCTGGCTGTCTGGGCCGCCAATAGCCCGGAGTGGATTCAGCTGGAATTCGGCGCCGCGCTGGCGGGACTAACGCTGGTCACGGTGAACCCGGCCTTCCGGCAGGCCGAGCTGGCGTACGTGCTGCGTCAGTCTCGGGCGGTGGGGATCGTGGTGCAACCGCGGTTCCGGTCCCGGGATCTGCTGCCGATCGTGACCGCCGCACTCGACGGCACGCAGGTCCGCGAGGTGATTTCGTTCGGAGATTGGGACGAGTTTGTTGCCGACGGAAGAGACTTCTGCATACCATTCGGTCCCTTGCCGGCGGTCCGGCCCGAGGACCCGGCACAGATCCAATACACCTCGGGAACGACGGGCCGGCCGAAAGGTGCTCTGCTGAGCCATCGCGGATTGGCCACCAATGGTCGGCGCTACGCGACCGTCATCGGTGCGCGTCCGGGCGATGTATGGATCAATCCCATGCCGCTGTTCCACACCGCCGGCTGCGGTCTCGTGACTTTAGGTGCGCTACAGACCGGCGGCTGCCACGTCATCCCACCGAGTTTCGATGCCGACCTGCTGTTGGACCTGTTCGAGGCCGAGCAGGGCACCGTGATGCTGAGCGTGCCGACCATGCTCATCCGGATGCTTGAACGGCAGGAAGACCAACCACGTGATGTGTCGAGTTGGCGACTGACCACGCTCGGCGGAGCGCCTGTTCCGCTCGATCTGGCTTTGCGTGCCCAACGTGTCCTCGGAGTAGAGGTCGGTATCGGATATGGACAGACGGAGTCGTCGCCCTACATCACCCACACTGAGAGCGGAGACCAGCGGACGCAGACGCTGAGCACCGTCGGCCGACCGCTCCCGGGTATCGAGGTCAAGATCGTCGACCCGAATACTCGCGACGCGATCGATGTAGGTGAACTCGGCGAGGTGTGTACCCGAAGCAGCTGCGTGATGACGGAGTACTTCGACGATCCTCGTGCGACCGCAGAGACCATCGACATCGAGGGGTGGCTCCACACAGGCGATCTGGGCACCATGGACGCCTCCGGATTCGTCACGATCCGCGGCCGGCTCAAGGACATGATCATTCGGGGCGGCGAGAACATCTTTCCTCGGGAGATCGAAGACGTCCTCTTCGCACACCCAGCGGTCAGCGCGGTGTCCGTCGTCGGGCTTCCCGACACCGAATGGGGTGAGATCGTGGCGGCCTTCATCGTCGCTGCTAGGGGAGCACACGTCACCGAGGACGATCTGGCCACGCACTGCGGCGCTTACCTGGCCTCGTACAAGATCCCGCGTGTTTGGCAATTCCGAACCGAGCTGCCGCAGACTGCGTCCGGAAAAATCCAGAAGTTCGTCCTCCGCGACCGATATCTCGAAGACCTGCGCACGCATGCGGACCAAGCCACGTCGGAGTAGGCGCCCACCAACCGCACCGGCTACGAAAGCGCCGGGTGTACACCCACGCTCTATCAATAATTCATCGACGCCGCTCAGCGGGGAGATTCCATGACAACGCTCAGAGACAGAACAGTATTCATCACCGGCGGCAGCCGCGGCATCGGGCGCGCGATCGCGCTCCGCGCGGCGGCTGATGGCGCCAACATCGTCATCGCTGCAAAGACGGACACACCGCACCCCAAGTTGCCCGGCACGATCCACTCGGTTGCAGACGAGATCGTTACCGCGGGTGGCCGCGCGCTGCCACTAGTGGTCGACGTTCGCAACGACGACCAGATCGCCGCCGCCGTAGACAAGGCGGCTGCCACGTTCGGTGGGATCGACGTGCTCGTCAACAACGCGAGTGCGATATTCCTCGAGCAAACACCCTCGACGCCCATGAGCCGATTCGACCTCGTCTTCGACATCAACGTGCGAGGCACATTCGCGGTCTCGCAAGCGTGCTTGCCGCACCTGGCGAGGAGCACGAACCCCCACATTCTGACCTTGTCGCCACCGCTGGAGCTGAATCCGAAGTGGTTTGCCGCTCACTGCGCATACACGATGTCGAAGTATGCGATGAGCATGACCGTGCTCGGACTGGCGGCGGAGTTCCGTGATCGTGGCATCGCCGTCAACGCCTTGTGGCCACAGACAATGATCGAAACCGCCGCGAGTTCTGTCATCGGCGTCGAGGCCGCCGGGTGCCGCACCACAGAGATTATGTCCGATGCCGCGCATGCAATCGTGACCAGTCCCAGCTCCGAACTCACCGGCAACTTCTTCATCGACGAAGATCTCTTGCGGCAGCGTGGGAGCACCGACTTCCGCAAGTACGAAGTGGTGCCGGGCATGCCTCTTGTCAAGGACCTCTTCGTGGCCTGACGCACCCCTTCCGTGGGGGTGGCGCCGCAATGGTGGCGCCTTCGGATATTCAGTACGCGGAGCACGACGCGCTGTTCACGAAGGTCGCGGCCTGCAAATGACGCCCACCAGCGTGATCGTCGATGGTGACCTTGACGCGCTCGCGGCTGCGGAAGCTGGAACCCCACCGGTCGCCGACCATCCCGGCAAGAGGCGTTCGAGTTCGACGCGCCTTTGTGTCGCGCGACGAGCTTGCCGACCATGCCGATGGGGGCTTCGTCGGTACGTGCACCGAAAGATATAGACAAATCACAACCGAGACGAGTCGTCAATGGAGAATTCAACTCTGACCGTGCCCTCGAAGGAGGCCGGCGCCACAACGCAGGTACGTCGACGCTCGCTTATCGCGAGCAGTGTCGGCAACCTCCTGGAATGGTTCGACTGGACCATCTACGCGGTGTTTTCGCCGTTCATCGCGAACGCTCTTTTCGACCCCTCCGACCCGACGTCGGCTCTCCTCAGCACGCTCGCAGTTTTCGCTGTGGGCTTCGCGTTCCGCCCGCTGGGCGGAATTCTGTTCGGCACCCTCGCAGACCGAGTTGGTCGTCGTACGACGATGATCACGACGATGCTGTTGATGGCGGCGGGAAGCCTGCTGATTGCCGTCACACCGAGCTACGCCGCCATCGGCGGACTTGCCTCGCTGATCCTCGTAGTGGCCCGCCTCATGCAGGGTCTTGCGCACGGCGGAGAGACGGCCGCCTCCTACGCATACGTATCCGAGATCGCCCCTCCCCGGCACCGCGGACTCTGGTCGAGCGCTGTGTTCCTATCTGTCTCCGTCGGCACTCTGTGTGCCACTGCTCTAGGAGCTGGAATCTCCGCAGCGCTGCCCGCCGCGGACGCCGACCGGTGGGGGTGGCGCATCCCGTTCTTCCTCGGCGCCGGCCTCGCCGTGTTCGCCTTGTTCCTTCGCCGCGGGATGATGGAGAGCGAAGTATACGAGGAACAAATCGCCGGGGCCGAGGACGGGACCACGGCCACCGAGACCCCGAAGCTACCCCGCCGGACCCTCGTCCTCCGCGGACTCAAACTGATGCTGTACGAGGGCGGCACCAATGTCGTCTACTACACGTGGACATCGTTCGCCGCCGTTTTCGCGATCACGTATCACGACATGAACGCCGCAAGCGCGTTCTTGGCGAGCGTTTTTGCGCAACTCATCTACATTGCCGCCATCCCGATCGGCGGGTTCCTGGCCGACAAATGGGGGCGCAAACCGGTCACCCTCCTCTTCTATGGCGCGTTCATCATCGGCATCTTTCCACTCATGGGCATGATCACCGACGAACCGTGGACCCTCTTCGTCGCCCAGTCGATCGCCTTGGTCTTCATCGCCCTCGTCGCAGGATCAAAGCCCGCGGTCCTATCCGAACTACTGCCCACGCGGTACCGCACCCGGATGCTCGGCTTCGCACTATCGCTTGCGGTTGCGATTTTCGGTGGAACGGCCCCGTACCTGAACCAATGGCTCTACGGCGAGGAGATTGGCTGGGCGTTCAACGTGTACATCATCGTGCTCTGCCTCATCGGCATGGCCGTTGTCTCAACCTGGAGGGAGACCAAAGGAGTTCCGTTGCAAGACATCGTGTGAGCACCGGGAACCAATGCCGAGGCTCCTACGTCACACCGGACCGACTCGGCCAGATCGATCAATGAACCTGAGGAGATTTCGACAATGACGGACAACCTGCCCTTACGTGGGAAGGTCGCGCTGGTCACCGGGGCGGCACGTGGAATTGGCCGCGCCTACGCACTCAGGCTCGCGAAACGCGGGGCTGACGTCGCAGTGGTGGACTTCGATCTGCACTCGTACAAGGACTACCAACTCGAGGCAGCATCGATGCGCGGAGACACGGTGGTCGATGAGATTCGCGAAATCGGGATGCGCGCACTAGGTTTCCAGGCGGACGTCACCGATGCGACGACCTTGAACGAGGCAGTTCAACAGATCGTGGGTGAATGGGGCCGACTCGATATCGCGATCTGCAACGCGGGCGGTGGTGTCGGATCGCCTGAGGAGACGCGCGCATCCATTGTCGAGAAGGATCTCGTCGACGTCGTCCTCGCGCGCAACCTCACCGGCACGATCCACACCTGCCAAGCCGTCGCCGTACCGATGAAGGAGCAGCGATCAGGCAAGATCGTCACCGTCGGCAGCCAGGCGGGCCATCGGATCGAAGACAACGGAGGTTATGCCCACTACGGCGCCGCGAAGGCTGCGGTCGCCAAGTACACCCAGTATCTGGCGCGCGATCTGGGCCCGTTCGGAGTCACAGTGAATTGCGTTGCTCCTGGATACATCTCGACCGGACGGCTCGCTCCAATACTGAGCGCAATGGGAGACGCACAGCTCCTCGATGATGTTCCGCTTGGCCGATACGGTACGCCGGAGGACTGCGCTGGAGTCATCGAGTTCCTCTCGAGCGACCTCAGCGACTACGTCACCGGCGCGATCATCCCGGTCGACGGAGGACTGACATATTCGTAGCCACAGCCCCGCGACCGGTCCCCGTACACATACATATCCATGGGCTGTTATGAACCGTCAGAGAAGTTAATTCCTCGGGTACGCACCCCACAGGGACGTAGCGAACGTCCCGGCGTCTCATCCACCAAGGAGTACAAATGTCCATCAATCTCGTGAATCCGGAAGGACTGCCGGAGGTCGATCTATACCGGCAGTTGTCGATAGCCACCGGATCGAAGCTGATCTTCATGGCAGGCCAAGTCTCGGTCGATGTCGACGGTGCCATCGTGGGCGTCGGAGATCTCACCACTCAGGCTGAACAGTGCTATCTCAACGTCGCCACCGCCCTGGCCGCAGCCGGGGCATCCTTCGACGACGTCGTGAAACTGACCGTTTACCTCGTCGACTGGGCCCCCGACAAGATGGGTCAGTTCGTGGAAGGCGTTACCCGGGCATCCGCAAAGCTAGGAATTGCTACTCCACTGCCTCCGCTCACGGGCATTGGTGTCGCAGCACTCGCCGAACCCGAACTCCTCATAGAGGTCGAGGCCACCGCAGTGATCAACTGAACCCACGGAATTGGGCCATGACCCCGGCCCGCGGGACTCATCGGCCACCTGCCGATGAGTCCCGCGGCGAACGTCGGCACGAACGACGGTCTTCCGCGCCGACAGCGGCAAATGTCGTGGCGTGATACCTGTGTGCATCTCGCTGATGCACGCTTCAGGCGTCGCTTCGAGACCGCCGAGGCAATGGCGTAATCGACAATCGCAATCCAGGCCGTGCTCCGCGCACGGCTTCAGTGCAAGTCTGCGTCAGCCGCTCTCCTGGAGGTCAGCGCGAGCAAGGCAGATATGCGCAAGGTCGTCGAGGGGCACTGTGAGGGCGCTGGCCGATGCTGCAATGGTCGTAAATGCCGGAGTCGGCATCCGGCCGGTCTCGATTCTGCGCAGAGTCTCCGGTGCGATCGCCGCCTCCTGGGCCACCTCGGCGATCGCCTCGAACTTGGCGCAGGTATGCACCCAGGCGCTGACCGGCCGCGAGTTGGGCGGGAGACGCAACAGGTCACCGACCTACTCGAAAGCGGTATGAAAATACCGGCCAATCAACTATGGTGGTATTTTAATACCGGCCATCAGGCCGGGTGGAGAGGAATTGCTGTGCTGGAACTGAAGACACCTCGAGAGATCGAAGCGATGCGCGTCACCGGCGCGTTCATCGCCGAGCTGCTCGACGACCTCGCCTACCGGGCCCAGCCAGGGGCGAACCTACTCGACCTCGAACACCGTGCCCGCCAGCTGATCGCCGAACGCGGTGCCCAATCGTGCTACTGGGATTACGCGCCGTCATTCGGGCGAGGTCCGTTCCGCAACGTCATCTGCCTGTCGGTCAACGACGCTGTGCTGCATGGGCTGCCGCATGACTATGAGCTGCGTGACGCGGACCTGCTGAGCATGGATATCGCGGTGTCGATCGAGGGGTGGGTCGCCGATTCGGCGCGGAGTTTGATCGTCGGTGCCCCGCGAGCCGAGGACGAGCGCCTCATCGAAGCCACCGAACGTGCCTTGGCGGCAGGGATTGCCGCAGCGCTGCCCGGCAACCGCTTGGGCGACATCTCCGCTGCGATCGGCGCCGTGGCCGCCGACTATGGGTACTCGGTCAACGCCGAGTTCGGTGGCCACGGAATCGGGCGCACCATGCACGAAGACCCACACGTCCCCAACATGGGACGTGCGGGACGCGGTCTCGAGCTGCAGCCCGGATTGACCCTTGCACTCGAACCCTGGTTCGCCCGCAGCACCGACAAGATCATCTACGACGATGATGGGTGGACCATCCGCTCAGCCGACGGATCTCGTACCGCTCACAGCGAACACACCATCGCCATCACCGACGGCGCGCCCGTCGTGCTGACGTGTTCGGAGCACGTCGCGGCATCCGCACCGTAGTCCGGCACTTCCGAAAACCCGGCCCGGCCGTATCAGCATTGCGTCGATTCGAGAGGCTCGTCCGTGCAGCTGTCGACAACTCGTCCGGTGACCGATGCGTCCTTCGACGACTCGAATCCGGTCTCGTGTGCTGGACTGATCCCGTTGGTGACGCCGCCCAGGATGCCGGGTTACGGACCCTGGGCGATGACCCTCTTTCCGTGGCCACGGATACGGGCGCGAACGCGGGCCGCTAGGTGACCTCGCTGGTCGCGGGCATGATCGCCGGCGCTGACAGCATCGATGACATGGCGCTGCTGCGGCACGGGGGATCGGCAAGGGGTTCGACCGACCCTATGCGCCCTCGACATCGGGTTCGTTCCTGCGGGCGTTCACCTTCGGGAACATCCGCCAACTCGACGCTGTCGCCACCCAGCAGGCCGCACCTGCGATCGTCGCCCAACGCCTCCGCAAACGCTCCCGTGGATCGCCCTGCGTTGCCGCACGCCTGGTCATGGACCGAACTGTTCACCCGAGTCTGCGGACCACCAAATCAGATAGACACCTGACAACCCGGCCAGAGACGGGGCGACCGAAACAAACCCAGTGGACACTCCGACACCCAGGTCGGAAGTTCATTCATATCTGCATGTCGGATCCGCCACCGTATGCCGAATCAGCCTTCAATCACGGTGAGTCGGTGGATCGAGGCTTGCTGGATCATCATTTGCCGACACGCTGAGCCGCCAGGAAGCGCCGTCTCGGCGTCGGGTCGATCGCGAAACGCTCGGCGTAGCGTTCGTGAACTTCCTCCCACTCTCCCACGGCATCGACCTCAGTCACCTCGTCCTGCAGAACAGGTGTGGTCATCGCTCCTGACGCAGTTACAGAATCGAGGCTGTATGGCAGAGCAATGTGGGGCGCGGCGTGAGGCGCCGCACCGCGTGGCAATGGTCGCATCGGAATAGGTTGGAATTCAGTTAATTCGATGCCATTTGAGCGTGCAATGCGTCCAGGAATGCCACCGCGGCGGGCGCGGGGTTGAAGTCGCTCCAGGCGAGATATTCGACTCGGGTCGGCCCGTCGCTGACGGGCACCTTGACCAGGTTCGGGTTCGAGGGGACGAATGCGGGGGGCAGGAGCGCGACGGCGAGGCGCTGTTTCACGAGGTCGAGGATCAGATCGGTAGACATCGATTCGAAGGTCACCTCGCGCCGGAGTTCGGCAGCATCGAAGGCCAGGTCGCTCTGGGCGCGCCCCTGAGTCCCGGCAGGAAAATCCGCGAAGGTCTCATCTGCCAGATCGCGCAGGCGCAGACGGCGCCGCCCCGACAGTCGATGATCAGCGGCGAGTACGGCAACGAGACGTTCGCGGGCCAACTCGATGGACCGGACACGGTGTGGGGTGGTCGCGTCAGGCAGGCCCAGCACGGCGATGTCGACGTCGCCCGCGCGGATCGCGGTCATGAGTTCGTCGCTGCCGCCGTTTCGAAGCGCGATGCTCACCGCCGGGTGAGCGCGGTGGAACTCGCCCAGCGCAGCGGGAATGTCGATGGCGGTCACGGTGGGGATAACACCGATCGTCAACGGGCCACGAATCTGCCCTACGGTCGCGGCCGCGTCGGCGGCGGCACGCTCGGCGGCCTCCAGACTCGCCCGCGCCGCGGGCAGGAACGCCGCCCCGGCATCAGTGAGCTCGACCCGACGGCTGGTCCGGGCGAACAGCGGTACGCCCAGCTCTCGTTCGAGCGCCTTGATCTGGTGACTGAGCGCCGACTGGACGACAAAGCACTGCTCGGCCGCTCGGGTGAAATTCTTCTTCTCGGCCACGGCGAGCACGTACCGCAGTTGCTGCAACTCCATCCATCTATCGTGCATCGCGATCGTTGTGATGAAAAGCATGTGTTGGACTCATCAACCGGCCGGGCACGACAGTGGTGGGGTGACTACGACGACCACTTCTCCGCCCACGTCGCCCGGCCCGGTGACGAATCGTGCGGCGCTCACCGCGGCGACCGCCGTGGCCCCGGCGGTGTGGGGCACGACCTACCTCGTCACCACCGAACTGCTACCGCCTGACCACCCCCTGTTCGCCGCGCTCATGCGCGCTCTGCCCGCAGGCGTACTCGGCCTCCTGCTCTCCCGCACGCTTCCGCGCGGGGCCTGGTGGTGGAAGGCCGCGGTGCTGGGCGCCTTGAACATCGGCCTGTTCTTCCCGCTGCTGTTCCTCGCCGCGGAACGACTGCCCGGCGGAGTGGCCGCCACTCTCGGGGCGACCCAGCCGATCATCGTCGCCGTCCTCGCCGTGATCGTTCTGTCCGAACGCCTCTCGCGCTGGCGCCTGAGCTGGGGCGTCATCGGCGTGATCGGGGTGGGGCTGGTGGTGCTGGGCCCCGGAGCGTTGTTCGACCCCGTCGGCATCATCGCCGGTCTGGCCGGTGCCGCTGCGATGGGACTCGGCGTCGTTCTCACCAAACGGTGGGGCCGGCCCGAGGAAGTCAGCGCGATCGGCTTCGCAGGTTGGCAACTCACCGCCGGCGGCCTGATGCTGCTGGCCCCGACGCTGCTGCTCGAGGGGATTCCCAGCCGAATCGGCGCCCCCGCCGTGGCGGGCTACCTCTGGCTCGGCATCGTCGGGGGGCTTCTCGCCTATTCCCTCTGGTTCAACGGCCTACGCACCCTGCCGGTCACCGCGACGGCTCTGCTCGGGCTGCTCTCCCCACTCGTGGCCGCCGTCCTCGGCGTCTTCGTGGCAGGCGAAACCCTCAGCGCACTCCAACTTGTCGGCTTCGCGCTCGCCCTCGCAGCGCTGGGCGCCGGACAGGTCATCCCTCCTCCCCGTACGAGGAAAGGACTTCCGTCGTGAACATCACCGTCATCGGCGCCACCGGCATGGTCGGCTCGCGCCTCGTCACCGAAGCCGCCGCCCGCGGGCACCGCGTCACCGCCGCCGCCCGGCACCCCGGCACGCACCCGGACCCCGCCGTCACTCCCCTCGCCGTCGATGCCGGCGCACCGGGGCAACTCGATGCCGCACTCGCCGACGCCCACGCCGCGATCCTCGCCGTCCGTGCCGCTCCCGGCCAGGAGCAGACGATCGCACCGCTGACCACCGCGGTTCTGGACGCGGCAGGCCGGGCCGGGGCCCGTCTACTCGTCATCGGCGGGGCCGGGCCCTTACGCTCACCTCACAAGGGCGACGTGTTGGTCATCGACGATCCGAACTATGTGCCGACCGAATGGCGAGCGATCGCCGACGCCAGCGCCACCCAACTCCGCACCTGCGCCCAGCACCCGAACCACCGCTGGACCTACCTCAGCCCGCCCGCGATCCTCGAACCCGGAACCCGCACCGGCACGTACCGTCGGGGAACCACCACCCTGCTCACCGAGCCGGACGGCACCTCACGCATCACCGCCGAGGACCTCGCCGTGGCCGCCCTGGACGAAATCGAGCGCCCCGGCACCGACCGGCACTTCACCGTTGCGCAGATCTCCACTGTTCACACCGCCACATCAACGTCAGTGGTCAGGAGGGGCTGACAGCCCCGATAACGGCGCGCGCACCCTTCAACCGTCATCGGCGGTGCCGGCGCGCCGCCGACGAGTCCGCCCAGTGCTCCCACGCCGACTGACGCGTCATCCCCACCAGCTCCCCCACCTGCGCCCACGAGGCACCCTCGGCGCGCAGGCGCCGTACCCCCTCGTCCACCACTTCGGTCAAGGCCTGCTGTTCGGCCGCCAACCGGTCGAGCTGCTCGAGCGCATCGAGCACTGCCGCCTTCGCCGACACCCGATAGATGTGCCGCACCCACTGCTCCTCGAGCTTTTCCCGCGTCAGGCGCCCCGGACGCAACGCCTCGCCCGAACCGACCCGCACCGCCGTGCTGCCCAGCCAGTCACAATGCAGACACTTCGCCCGCCACGCGCACGCCCCCACCGCAGCCCCGCCGACGATCGGCACCGGCCGCCCCGCCTCGTCCTCGATCCGGATCGTGCCGACATACGGCCCCTCCCCGGGTACCAGCAACTCCCACTCCGGCAACCGCCTCGCCATGTCGTCAGGCTCCACCCACCACGCAGGCGTCGTCAACCACACCCCTTGCCAGGTGCAGCGCGACGGGGACACAGGCCCGCCCGGTCCAGTGGTCGGGTGGCAGCAGCCGGCACGGCAGGCAGGCGCTTTCGCGCTTCGATCGACCACTCGCGGAGTCAACGGCAGCTGCGGCCGAGGGCGGATCGGATTTCGGGTTCGCTTCCGTCCGGTACGCGGCACGGGCACACTCACTGCATGGACTGCTCGGCCACCCGACAAGGAGCGACGCCGTCCGGATGTGGAGCGCCGCGGTCGGCGCCCCGGGGGGACCCCCGTTCCGGGGCCGTCCGATGACCGGATTGCCACCCGCGTCGGCAGCCCGGCATCCCGGATTCGACGATATCGAGGTCGGCGATCTCGTCCGTCGCACCGGCGTCAAGTGGGCACGTGCCGTCCGCGCGGGCGCCCTGCCGGCCTGGGTGGCCGACATGGACTTCCCGATCGCCCCCGAGATCCGGGACGCGCTGTGCGAGTCGGCCCGGTCGGGAGAACTCGGCTACCCCGATTGGCTCGGCGGTACCCCGCTGCGTGCGGAGTTCGCCCGGCGGATGCAGTCCCGATACGGATGGACGATCGACCCCGCCGACGTCCGGGAGCAGACCGATCTCATCCAGGCCCTGCAACTGATCCTGCACCTGCACACCGAGCGCGGCGACGCCGTCGTGATTCAGACTCCGAACTACCCGCCGTTCCTGGCCACCATCGCGGCCATGGGCCGCAGGACGGTCGAATTCCCGTTCGCCGACACACAGGACGGGTGGCGGCTCGACTTCGATGCGCTCAGGGCGTCGCTCGCCGCCACGCGCCCGAAAGTGCTCGTCCTGGTCGATCCGCACAACCCGACCGGACGCGTCCACACCCGTTCCGAACTCACCCGCATTGCCGAACTGGCCGTCGAGTTCGACCTTCTCGTGATCAGCGACGAGATTCATGCGGAGCTGATCTACGCGCCGCACCGGCACATCCCGTTCGCGTCGATCAGTCCGGACGCGGCAGCTCGGACGATCACCATCACGTCGGCCGGAAAGGCGTTCAACATCGCCGGACTGCGCTGCGCCGTCGCGCACTACGGGTCGAAGCAGTTGCTCGCCGTGCGGGACGGCGAACCGCCCGACCTGTACGGAACCGTCTCGACCCCGGCGGTGCTCGGCACACTGGCCGCATGGCAACGCTGCCAGAGCTGGCAGGACACGCTGCTCCGAGTGCTCGACCGCAACCGGCGACGTGTCGACACGGTCCTGCGCGAGCACTTGCCGGAAGCCCGCCACCATCTGCCGGAAGCCACCTACCTCAGCTGGGTCGATGTCTCGGCCGCACCCGTCGACGATCCGATCCGCCGGATCCGGGACCTCGGCCGGGTGCTGGTCGACGGCGGCACACCCTTCGGAAGCGCGGCAGCGGGATTCGTGCGGATCAACTTCGCCACGTCGGCGGCTGTCCTCGAGCACATCCTCGACGGCATCTCGGTGGCGATGCGCGGGCGACGAGCCGTCTCACCGCTGACGGAATTCCTCGGCACCTGACCCGCCCCGGTCCTCCGGCACCTCCCGGTCGAGTTCGTCGAGCCAGATGCGCGCGGACGCGTCGGAGGGCGCACGCCAGTCCCCGCGCGGTGAGAGGGACCCACCGGCGGCGACCTTCGGCCCGTTCGGCATCGCGGACCGCTTGAACTGGCTGAAGGCGAAGAACCGCTGGACGAACACACCCAGCCACCGCCGGATATCGGGAAGGTCGTACTCGCGGCGGGCGTGCCCGGGATGGCCGGACGGCCAGTCCCCGGCACCGGCCTCGTGCCAGGCCTGCCATGCGAGGTAGGCGATCTTCGACGGCCGGAACCCGAAGCGCAGCACCTGGAACAGGAAGAAGTCGTGCAGGTCGTAGGGACCGATCGTGGCCTGGGTGCTCTGCGGCGTCTCCCCCACCTCGACGGGGACGAGCTCGGGACTGATCTCGGTGCCCAGCACGGCCTCGAGGGTGGCGCCGACCTCGTCGTCGAACTGCCCGGACGAGACGACCCAGCGGATCAGATGCTGGATGAGCGTCTTCGGCACCCCGGCGTTGACGTTGTAGTGCGACATCTGGTCCCCGACGCCGTACGTCGACCAGCCCAGCGCGATCTCCGACAGGTCGCCCGTCCCGAGCACCAGGCCGCCGCGCTGGTTCGCGGCCCGGAACAGATAGTCGGTGCGCAGCCCGGCCTGGATGTTCTCGAACGTGATGTCGTAGACCCGCTCCCCGCGCGCAAACGGGTGACCCAGGTCCTCCAGCATCACGCGCGCGGCACGGGTGATGTCGATTTCCTCGAGCGTCACCCCGAGGGAGTGGCACAGCCGGCGGGCGTTCTCCCGGGTCCGGTCGCTCGTCGCGAACCCCGGGAGGGTGAAGGCGAGCACGTCCTCGCGCGGACGGCCGAGGCGGTCCATCGCCTTGACTGCGACGATGAGCGCGTGCGTGGAGTCCAGTCCACCCGACACGCCGATCACGACCTTCGGACCGCCCCGTTTCGGACCACTCAGCGCACGCAGACGCTGCTCGAGCCCGGCGACCTGGATGTTGTACGCCTCGTAGCAGTCGTGCTCGAGCCGGGCCGGATCGGACGGCACGAAGGGGTATCGCTCCACCCGGCGCCGCAGCCCGATGTCGGTGAGCGGAGGTGCGAGGGAGAACGCGATGCGGCGGAACGCGTCGAGGCGGGCCGCGTGATGACGCCGGTTGTCGTCGAAGGTGCCCATGCGGGTGCGCTCGTTGCGCAGCAGTTCGAGGTCGACGTCGGCCACCGCGTGCTGTTCGCCGCGCGGGAACCGCTCGGTCTCGGCGAGCAGCATCCCGTTCTCGTACACCATCGCCTGCCCGTCCCAGGACAGGTCGGTGGTGGACTCCCCCGATCCCGCCGCGCAGTACACGTAGGCGGCCAGGCACCGCGACGACGCCGAACGAGCCAGCAGGTGACGGTCCTCGGCGCGGCCGACGGTGATCGGGCTGCCCGACAGGTTCGCCAGCACCGTCGCGCCGGCCAGGGCTGCCTCCGCGCTGGGCGGGATGGGGACCCACATGTCCTCGCAGATCTCCACGTGGAGCACCAGGCCGGGAACGTCGGTGGCCTCGAACAGCAGATCGGGACCGAACGGTGCTTCCTGACCGGCGACCCGGACCGTGCCGCTCGCATCGTCCCCCGGCGCGATCTGCCGGCGCTCGTAGAACTCCCGATACGTCGGCAGATACGACTTGGGGGCGACCCCCAGGACCCGGCCGCGGTGCACGACCGCGACAGCGTTGTAGATCCGGTGCCGGTGCCGCAGCGGCAGACCCACCAGCAGGACGGGCAGCAGGCCGGCCGAGCCGGCGACGATCTCCGCCAGTGCCCGCTCGGCCGCCTCCAGCACGGTGTCCTGCATCGACAGGTCCTCGACCGAGTACCCGGTCAACGTCAGCTCGGGAAACACCGCCAGTCCGACCCCGTCGTCATGGCAGACCCGGGCGGCCCGCAGCACCGCCGCCGCGTTCGCCGCCGGATCGACGATCGTCGTCGGCGTCGCGCAGGCCGCGACCCGCAGGAAGCCGTGGCGGTAGCTGGACCGGAACTCGGGTCTCGGGACGGGGACGTCCCGAGCGCCGGCTTCGTCGGTCATCGCGCTGCCTCCTTCTCCGTCGCCCGCGCCCTTGCGGCGCCCGGATCGCGTGATCGAATCCTAGGGATCCGGCCGCTCGACGCCACTCGGCGACGTCGAGCGAACCGGATCCGGGCTTTCGCGGCATTATCTCGGCGTTTCGGGGAACACTCCGGTACAGACGACGGAAACTGGGCCCGTCCGCGCGGTACAGGGGGTGGTGATGGCCTACCGGCACACGGAATTCGTCGCCGCGCTGTCGAAGTTCGCGCAGCGCCTCCTCACCCCGTACGAGGTCGACGCCGCCCTCGACGCAGTCGTCCGCAAGGTGACCACCGTGCTCGATCTGTCGGGATCGGGAGTGACTCTGCACGTCGACGGCCGGCTCCGGTTCGTCACCGCCGCCGGCGAACGGATCGAGGCGATGGAGCGGTGCCAGGAACGATTCGCCGCCGGACCGTGCGCGCACGCCTTCGCGCACGGCGAGACCATCGCCGTCCCGGATGTCCGCCGCCGCGACGATCTGTGGCCGGAATTCGCCGCCGAGGCGCGGCGGCTGGAGATCGCCGCCGTCGCCGGCGTCCCGATGCAGCTCGGCGAGGTCAAGGTCGGCGCCCTGGACCTCTACTGCCGCGCGCACCGGGAATGGGCCGACGACGAGCTCGCCGCCGCGCAGGTGTTCGCCGACATGGCCACCGGTTACATCGTCAACTCCGACAAGCTGCGCCAGCAGGAGCAGCTCTCCGCGCAGCTGCAGACCGCGCTCGACGCCCGCATCGTCGTCGAGCAGGCCAAGGGCATCACCGCCCAGGCCCGCGGCGTCACGCCGGCCGCGGCGTTCGAGCTGATCCGCGCCTACGCGCGCCGCCATCAGGCTCCGGTGCGCGCCGTCGCGCAGGCGATCGTCGAGGTCGGGTTGCGCATCTGACGGCGTCAGACCTCCGCCGCGATCTCCCGCACGAGAGCGACCAGCTTCCGGTGATGCGACCCGGCCCAGTAGATGCGGCCGCAGTCCGTGCACCGGGCGAACTCGTCGTAGAAGCGGCGGGTGAGCGGCTCGAGCTGATCGAGCACCTCGCCCTTGGGCACCGGGACGAGCCGGCCGTTGCAGCGCAGGCACCGGGTGAGCGGGGCGAACCGCGCCGCGAGATCGAGCCGGCGGACGACCTCGACGATCTGCTCGAGCGGACGGTCGGCGTGCACGAACAGCCCGTGGGTGATCTCCCGGCGCTCGAGCAGTCCCCGGTCGCGGGTCAGCAGGATCCGCTGATCCGCATGCCCGATCCGCGCCAGTTCCGCGTCGTCCATGTCGGACGTCCAGATCACGTCGAACCCCAGCAACCGGAGCAGGCGCGCCAGCCGGCCCAGGTTGACGTCGACCACGAACCGGGGGTCACGCAGGGGAACCGGGCGCAGCCGGGTGATCGGCTCGATGTCGAGCGCCTCGAACAAGGGATAGACCGCTATGCGGGCGCCCGAGTGCGGCCGGTACGCGAAATCCACCGGCTCGCCGTCGACCACGATCAGATCGACCTCGGTGTGCGGTATGCCCATCGCCTCGACGACGTCCTTGACCGTCTGATGGGCACGGAACGGCCGCCGCACCGCGATGCCCCGCGACTCGGGCGCCACGAAGTCGTTCAGCTCGGCGTACGCCCGGACCTCGACGTGGCCGGTCATCGGACCATCTTCGCGCGCAGCATGACCCGGCACAACCGTCGCGGTGGACGTGACGCCGGTCGCAGTCGCTCACGTTCGGGAATCGCGGGTACGCCAGCCCGGTTGCGCCCGACATGGATTTGTTCACACCCGTCACCCTCGGAGACCTCGAACTCGCCAATCGCGTTGTCATGGCCCCACTGACCCGGCTGCGGTCCGGCTCCTCCGGCGTCCCCGGAGACCTGGTGGTCGAGCACTACCGGCAGCGAGCGAGTGCCGGGCTGATCATCGCCGAGGGCACCTATCTGAACCACGAATCGCAGGCCTTCGTCGGCCAGCCGGGGATCGTCACCGGCGAGCAGGTCGCCGGCTGGCGGCGGGTGGCCGAGGCGGTGCACGACCGCGGCGGCCGCATCGTGCTGCAGGTGATGCACGGCGGCCGGGTCACGCACCCCGACGTGAACGGCGGCCGGCGGGTCGTCGCCCCGAGCGCGATCGCGATCGACGGTGTGGGGCACACGGAGAAGGGCAAGCAGCCGTACCCGGTGCCGCACGCGCTGACCACCGAGGAGGCGCGGGCGATCATCGGGGACTTCGTCGCCGCGGCCCGCCGGGCGATCGAGGCCGGGCTGGACGGCGTGGAGATCCACGGCGCCAACGGCTACCTGCTGCACGAATTCCTCTCCCCGGCCGCCAATCAGCGCGCCGACGAGTACGGCGGCTCGCCGGAGAACCGGGCTCGCTTCGTCGTGGAGGTGGTCACGGCGGTGGCATCGGCCGTCGGTGCCGGCCGGGTCGGGCTTCGGATCTCTCCGGAGCACAACATCCAGGACGCCTACGAAACCGACCGGGACGACGTCCTGGCCACCTACGGCACCCTGCTCGAGCAGGTGCGCCCGCTGAATCTGGCCTACCTGTCCGTGCTGCACGAGGACCCGGCCGGTGAGCTGGTGCAGGAGCTGCGCCGGCGGTTCGGCGGCAGGCTGATCGCCAACAGCGGCTTCGCGTCCCCGACCACCCGTGCGGAGGCGGTGCAGCTGATCGAGGCCGCCCATGCCGACGCCGTGGCGGTGGGCCGGGCGCTCATCGCCAATCCCGATCTGGTCGAGCGCTGGCACGGCGAGCACCCGGAGAACGAGCTGCGGCCGGCGTTGTTCTATTCGCCGGGCGCCGAGGGCTACACCGACTACCCGTTCCTGCAGGCGGGCTGAGCCTCGTGCCGCACCGGCTCCGCTCGGCAGCGGAGAGAACGACTCTCGCCGTCTTCATGGTGCGGTGACGGGCGCGACCAATCATACCGATAGATGCAGACTATCAATCGAATCGGACCGGTCGATTGGCATTATCTATCGAAAGTCGTTAGTGTTCACAACGTCAGAAACCCATATCGACCGAACAGAGGTTCAACGTGGCCCTGATCAACAAGCAGATCAAGCCCTTCTCCGCGACCGCCTACCAGGAGGGCGGCTTCGTCTCCGTGTCCGACGAGGACATCAAGGGCAAGTGGGCGATCTTCTTCTTCTACCCGGCCGACTTCACCTTCGTCTGCCCGACGGAGCTCGGCGACCTGGCCGACCACTACGAGGAGCTGCAGAAGCTCGGCGTCGAGGTCTTCTCGGTCTCCACCGACACCCACTTCACGCACAAGGCGTGGCACGACTCGTCCGAGACCATCGGCAAGATCAAGTACGCCATGATCGGCGACCCGACCCTGCAGATCAGCACCAACTTCGAGGTGCTGCGTGAGAACGAGGGCCTGGCCGACCGCGGCACCTTCCTCGTCGACCCGGACGGCATCATCCAGTTCACCGAGGTCACCGCGGAGGGCATCGGCCGCAACGCCGCCGAACTCGTCCGCAAGGTCAAGGCCGCCCAGTACGTCCGGTCGCACCCGGGCGAGGTCTGCCCGGCCAAGTGGGAAGAGGGCGACGACACCCTCGCCCCGTCGCTGGACCTCGTAGGCAAGATCTGACGCACCCGGATTCGACACCCCGGTAGTGCGGCGGGGGGGGGGGGGGGGGGGGGGAA